>CANJJB010000042.1 GCA_947474635.1 Parachlamydiales bacterium
ATCTGAACCAAGATCAAATTCTTATTAAAAAATTTGTCTTATATTCTATATAAAAAAATTAAAAGGCGACTACAAAAACTTGCGTTTTTGTATCGCACAAGCTTTATCTGTAAAATTTCTTTTACCTTGCTTGCTCTTCACTTCTCTTCTGGATCTTAAATAAGATCCTTTTGTCAATATAACTAATGCGCAAACTCTTTTAGCGCGTTTCTCTTAAGACTACTTAAGGAAGGTGCCAACATACTAAATCTACAACATTTCACGCAATCTTTTTCCTTGAACATTATACTCAAAAAAATTATTGATTAGTAAAAGGGATGGTCTGGCAACAGCCGGCTGCCCTTTATTTCGAGGAGAAATCTATATGTTGAGAAAATGTTCGAAAATTTTCGGGATTTTAATGATCTTGATCGGGGTTTTGGGATTTGTTCCTGGAATCACTGAAAAAGAGATGTTTCTAGGCATGTTCAGAGTTCATGTGCTTCTTAATTTTATCCATTTAGCAACTGGTTTACTTGCTTATTTTGTTGGCAGAATGGGTGTTAACCCCACACGCCTGCTATTTCAAGTACTCGGCGTGTTCTACGCTATCTTTGGTATATTAGGATTTGCACATGCACACAAGCCTATGTTCAAAGTTGTTGCCCACAATATGGCAGATTCATGGCTTCACATTGTGATTGCTGTATTCTGTATTTTTATGGGTTTTGTCTACAAAGGCAAAAACTAAAAATAGTCAAGGCACATTGCCTTACGCACATCAGATAGTGTAGCTGCGGCTACACTTTCTGCTTGCTTCGTTCCTTTTTTCAAGATGTCAAAGACGTAAGCAGGATCTTTTGCAAATTCCGTGCGTCTTGTGCGGATCGGATCTAAGAATGCTTGCAAGACATCGACAAGTCTTTTCTTGACAATCGAGTCTCCAAGTCCACCGCGCGCATAGTGCGCTTTCATCTCTTCTAGACCTGAAAGGTCAGGATCAAAAGCTGTTAGGTAATCAAACACAGGATTGCCCTCAACCTGGCCGGGATCTTCAACACGCAGGTGATTGGGGTCGGTGTACATTCCCTTAACTTTTTTAAGAACAACATCAGCAGGATCAGAGAGGAAAATAGCATTGCCAAGGGATTTACCCATTTTGGCTTTGCCATCAGTTCCTGGTAGTCTTGCTATTTTAGGAATCAACGCTTTAGCTTCAACGAGCACATCTGTTTTGTAAATGCGGTTGAAATGGCGGACGAGTTCATTTGTCTGCTCAATCATAGGGAGCTGATCTTCCCCTACAGGCACAAGGTCTGCTTTAAAAGCGGTGATGTCAGCTGCTTGGCTCACGGGGTAAACCATGAACCCTGCGGGGACATTTTCTCCAAAGCCTTTTTGCACAATCTCTTGCTTAACAGTGGGGTTGTGCTTGAGGCGATTCCAGGTGACGAGATTCAAATAATAGAGGGTTAGCTCAGGTAATTGGGGAAGGAGCGACTGGATAAAAATGGTCGTCTTTGTAGGGTCAATGCCAACTGCTAAATAGTCGAGGGCTACTTGTAAAACATTTTCTCGAACCTTCATGGGATCATGGGCATTATCAGTGAGCGCTTGGCTATCAGCGATCATCACATATTGGGTGGCTGTATGTTGCAAATCTAGGCGGTTTTTGAGAGAGCCCACGTAATGGCCAAGGTGCAAAGGGCCCGTTGGGCGATCGCCAGTTAACACAATTTTTTTTTTCATGGTCTTTTGAAGGGTTTTAGGATATCTTGCCAACTTTATAGATTTGGGGCAAGAGGCCACGCATGGAACTAGCGCATTTCAAGTTGCTAAAAAGTCTGGGTAAGGGAGGCATGGGAGAGGTGTTCCTTGCTTACGATTCTGTGTGCAAGCGTGAAATTGCGCTGAAAAAAATTAGAGACGATCTTCTTAAATATAAAACCATCCACAATCGTTTCTTAAAAGAAGCGAGGATTGCTGCAAGCCTTACGCACCCCTCTATCATTCCTATTTTTTCGATCCATGAAGATGAAAAGCTTACCTACTACACGATGCCCTACATCGAAGGGAAAACCTTAAAAAAAATGCTCTCTAAGTCTGAGACTACCTCCCAGGAAGCATCCATACCAAGTCTTGTGCGCATTTTCTTAAGTGTTGCGCAAGGCATTGCTTACTGCCACTCTAAAAAAGTGCTCCATAGGGATTTAAAACCAGAAAATATCATCGTGGGAAAATTTGGAGAGGTGCTCATTCTGGATTGGGGCCTTGCTGAGTTAATAGAGGAACAAGGGGAAGAAGGCAGTGAAGAGATCCCGGAGATCCCTTCTTTGACGCGCCCTGGGAAAGTTGTAGGAACGCTTCCTTACCTTGCTCCTGAAAGGATTCTGGGAGAAGAAGCCTCTGAAAAAACCGACCTCTATTCTTTAGGTGTTATTTTATACCAACTGTTAACTCTTAAGGTTCCTTTCAAAAGGATCGATCTTGCAAATTCTCAAAAGACAGTCCAGTTTGAGCAGTTTACAGATCCTCGTGAAATTGCTCCCTTTAGAGAAATCCCCCCACAACTTGCTCTCATTGCAAAAAAAGCACTTACACCTTCTAAAGAAGCGCGCTACCAGCATGTAACAGAAATGATCACCGATATTGAAAATTACATCGAAGGAAACCCTGAGTGGCTCTTTACCCAAGAATTAACGATCAACAATAAAGCGTGTTGGGAGTTCCAGGAAAACATCCTCCTTGCAAAACACATTGCAATCACCAGATCAACAGACATCATGGAATGGGTCAGCCTCATGGTCTCCAAGCACTCTTTTGGCGGCAACATAAAAGTGGAACTTGCAATCAAGTTGGGAAAAGCTGGAAGCGGCATTGGCCTTATTGTGAATGTGCCTACGCCTGCTGAGAGAAAGGACCTCATGGATGGTTACTGCTTGTGGATAGGTTCTGAAGATAACCCCGGACTAAAACTTTTTTGCTCTAACATCGAAGTTACAAGCATGCCAGATATTTTTCTGAAGAAAAATGAGAATCAAACCCTACACGTTGAAAAAACAGAAAATCACCTCCGCTTCTTTTTAAATGGCGCGCTCGTTTGTGATTATACGAGTAACTCCCCTCTTAGAGGCTCTCACATAGGCCTGCTCTACCGAGATGCTGACTTCGAGCTAAAGCACCTGAAAGTTTTTATCGGCAGCCACAACCTCAATGTCAGTTGCCTTGCTGTTCCTGATGCACTGCTCGCTTCGAAAAACTTTGCAGGAGCGCTTTCAGAATATAGACGCATTGCGCACTCATTTCCTGGTAGAATTGAAGGAAGAGAAGCGATTTTTAGATCAGGCGTAACTCTTCTTGAAAATGCTTCTACCACAAAAAAACTAAAAGCAAAAAAACAACTCTTTAGTCTTGCTCTAGAAGAATTTGGCGCGCTCCATGGAGCTGCAGGAGAACCTCTAGAATATCTTGGAAAATCTCTTGTTTATAAAGCGATGGGAGAAACAAGTGAAGAGATTAAATGCCTTGAGCTTGCTATTCGCAAATATGTGAAACATCCGCTGCTGCCCAGACTTATCGAGCATATTGTCTTTAGGCTCCATGAATCTGCTAAATATAATCGCCTAGCTGCCTACCATTTAGCTCTTCTTACGCTAAGACTTCTTCCTCAGATTTTTGATAACCCCGACAACCGTAAACTCATTGCAAGCTTAGAGGCTTATGCAGAACCGCTTGATTTTCTTCACACAAAAGATGCAATCATCCATCTCTCGTTTGTTCTTGCAAAACCACTTCCCCTACTAGAGTCCATCGAAAGTGGAAAAAATGTAGAGGATGCTCTCTTTGCACTTTTAAAACTTGGCTGCATAAAAATTCTGAAAGAAAATAGTGCTGCCAAAGACAATAAAGAGATCCAAGGAGCACTTGAAAATAAGGCTTATTCCAAAAGAGCGCTCCTATATATTTTAGAAACAGCCCTTGATGAAGGAAAAGCAAAAGAAGTATTGCCGCTTGCTAAAGAGTGCGATCTCCTGCACATCAGAGCTCTTCTATCTCTTAGAAAATGGCAAGAGGCAGGAGCCCTTCTTGAGGCCTACCCTCTTGAAGTTGTTACCGATGAAAACTCCCCTCTTTATCCCCTCTTTGGCTGCTACCTTTGGATGACAGAAGGAGAGAAAATTGGAAGGGCGCACTTTTCCGGATTCTTGGAGACGGCCTATCCTAGAACGCCTGCTCTTCTTGGCTATTTTCTAAATAAGAAAATTCAGCTAGATAGCGGTTGGATCAAGGAAGCCTTTTTCTTTGAAAAAGTAAGTCTGTACAGAGATCTTATTCTTTTCTACCGCTGCCTTAACAACTCTGCGAAAGCAAAGTTCTTTGAAGAGAAGCTGAAAAAAGAAAAGAAAAATGTTTGTAAGGCCTAGCAATAAGTGATCTTAGACAATAGCCCAAGAAAATAAGGCTTTGACCACACATCTAAAACGTCAGGTCGAAGAATAAATGGAACCACATCTAGTTTTGCAATCGCAACATCCAACGACTCTACCTTTGCTCTATAAATTTGTGCAAAAACTTCAGGGGAAAGAGTGACGTTGTCATCGATAAAAGCAACTTGCTTCAATCTAATTTCAAGATGAGATAAATGGAGAGGCACTTTCTTTGCCACATACCAGACTAAATCATACCAGTCTCTCCCTTTTATTCTCCCTTTCCAAGCTCTTGCTAAAAGAGCGCTCATTTTACCCGCAAAAAGATCAGGAAGGGCATAACTTTTCACATAAAATACACTAGGTTTATGCATTTCAATCATCTCTGTTTCAAATCCCATAGGAGGATCAACATCCACTTCCAGCTTTATTTGGATGCTTTCTTCCATGTGTATGCGCTGCCTTTCTTGTGGACTTAGCCCAATTCTAATTAAGTTTTCTCTCGTATTAGCCTTTACAAAAGCAGATGTGATTTCCGTATTACGTGTTTTTTCTTTTTTTTTCACACTCACACTAAATCCATAACTTTGGATATGTGTCTCAATCGAATTCAGATAGGGCTCTAATTTGAAATCAAGATCAGGAGATAGAAGAGAAAAATCGAGATCTTCACTGAACCGATCCAATTGATACAATATCCTTAAGCACGTGCCTCCATAAAAAGCAGCTTTATCAAAGAATTTAGCCCGTGCAAGCCCCTCTAAAGCCAGCTCTTGGATAATTTCTTTTAAAGCGTTTTCGTAATCCCTCTCTGTTTTACAGCCATACTGCTTGATCCAATTTTTGATAATTTGGTTAATCATAGATTGCCTTTATTAAAATATCTGACATTTTGTAGCTCTCGAGAATTTCATAGAGCAATTTTTGGCTTAACTTTCTTAACTCAGATTTTTCCATACGCATATTTTCATACAGATAATCCTGCATCTCCTTCACATCTTGTATGTCTTTTGCTTGAGAAATAAGATCAACAAGCGCTTTTTCTTTTCCTGCAATCAAATATCTGCCGTGTGGTGAAACTTCCACTTGATTAATGCCAATAGAGTAGGTGGAACGAGTTCTTACTTTATAAATAAATAGACCCATATCTGTCTTAAAAGTGTTGGATCGTTTAAGAGAAACACTTGTAATAGCATACGCTCTTTCGGGGATAAGCCCATATTTTGATAAGGCATATTCCAACGAAACATACGAAGGACTATAGATCACATTAGCTAATATTTCTAGGCAGATGAGATTGCGTTGATAATTAGGCCCAAAAATATAGACCCCTTTTTTAAGACGAATAATAGACTTATCTTTCAAAAGCTGGGTCACTTTATCCCTTGGTTTTTTATACTCGCGTAAATGATGCATTAGCATAGGATAATCAAATATTTCCCCCTGTACAGCCTGCCTTAAATCTTGCAATGCCATTTAAGCCCCCTTCTTAGTCAAAAGATATCACCTTTATGTAAGTATGTCCAGAAATACTGGACATACTTACATGAAGTATTTATGTAACACACTTTATGTAAACAAGTTAAATAAAAGCATTTTTTAGTAGGCTGGGATAACAATTGATTTTCTGAAGCCTCCCTGGTAAACTACGCACCTTATGCAAGAAAACTCTAAATCCTATGAGCCCAAGCTCGTCGAGTCAAAGTGGTACGCCTTCTGGGAAGAGAAGGGCTTTTTTAAAGCAGATGCCAAATCTCAAAAACAACCTTACTGCATTGTCATCCCCCCTCCGAATGTCACAGGCGTTCTACATATGGGTCATGCGCTTGTAGACACCTTGCAAGATATTCTTATACGGTGGAAAAGGATGTGTGGGTTCGAGGCGCTGTGGGTGCCAGGCACAGACCATGCAGGGATTGCAACGCAGACAGTTGTTGAGCGCCATCTGATGAAAACTATGGGAAAAAGACGTAGCGATTTTTCTAGAGAAGAGTTTTTGTCTCATGTGTGGAAATGGAAAGAAGAGAGTGAATCGCAGATTTTAGGACAGCTCAAAAAGCTCGGCTGCTCGTGTGACTGGTCACGCCAATGCTTCACGATGGATGAAAAGCGCAATGTAGCAGTTGTCACTCTTTTCAAAAAGATGTTCGATGATGGTCTTATCTACAGAGGCGATTACCTTGTTAACTGGGATCCTGTGACCCAGACAGCGCTTGCAGATGATGAAGTAGAACATGAAGAGCAAGACTCATTTTTGTGGTATATCCGTTATCCTTTTCAAAACAAGCAAGGGCACCTCGTTGTTGCAACAACAAGACCAGAGACACTCCTTGGCGATACAGCTGTAGCTATTTCGATGGATGATGCGCGCTCTTCAGATCTTTTGGGACATTTTGTCATGCTCCCGATCATGAACCGCCCTCTTCCTATCATTGCTGACATGTATGTCGATCCGAAGTTTGGAACAGGCGTTGTTAAAATCACCCCGGCACATGATCCGAATGACTATGAAATTGGCTTAAGACACAACCTGCCAATGATCAACATCATGACGCCAGATGGCAAGATCAATGAAAAGGGGGCAGAGTTCTGTGGCCTTTCTATGCAAGAGGCAAGAAAAGCTGTTGTAGAGCGCCTTAAATCACTGAACCTCATTGAAAAGATCGAGCCCCATAAAAATAGAGTGGGTATATCTTATAGGTCGAAAGCGGTGATTGAGCCGTATCTTTCTAAGCAATGGTTTGTGCGTCTTTCCAAGTTCAAATCCCTTCTTATTCAGGTTGTCAAAGAAAAAAAAGTAAATCTTATTCCTGCTTCGTTTGAGAGCACTTATCTCCATTGGATCCAAAACCTGCGTGACTGGTGCATATCAAGGCAACTCTGGTGGGGTCACCGCATTCCTATTTGGTACAATAAAGAAGATCCTAGCCAGATGATCTGCTTTGCAGGGCAAGGGCTTCCTCCTGAAGTACAAAAAAACCCAGGTCTCTGGAGACAAGATGAAGATGTGCTAGACACATGGTTTTCATCCGGGCTATGGCCCTTTAGCGTTTTTGGGTGGCCGAGTTCTACAGACGATCTGAAAAAATTCTACCCAACTTCGACTCTTGTCACAGGTCACGACATCCTCTTTTTCTGGGTTGCTCGCATGATCATGATGGGTGAGTATACGTTTGGGGCGCCTCCCTTCAAAGATGTCTTTCTCCACGGCCTTATCTATGGTAAGTCCTATTGGACTCATAACCAAGACGGCTCCATCAGCTACTTACCTTCTCAAGAAAGAGACCTTTATGACAAAGGGCAACCAGTGCCTTCCCACGTTCAATCAAAGTGGGAAAAGATGTCCAAATCAAAAGGCAACATCTTAGATCCTCTAGAAATCATCGATGCCTATGGAACAGATGCGATGCGGATGGCCTTAGCATCTAGTGCCACCCACGCGCGGCAAATCGATCTTGATAGACGAAGATTTGAAGAGTTTAAGAACTTTGCTAACAAGCTATGGAATGGCGCTCGTTTCATATTCATGCATTTAGAAACAGTGGATCTCTCAACTGGCATTGACCCAGATCTACTCACTTTAGAAGACCGCTGGATCTTATCCCTTCTTAACCGCATCATCAGAGATGTCAATACCCACCTCAATGACTACGCCTTTGATAAGGCAGCATCTTCTGCCTACGACTTCTTTTGGAAAGAGTTCTGCGCTTACTACTTAGAGCTCACAAAGCCCGTTCTCTTTGGAAAATCAGGAACGCCGGAAGAAAAACTCAACAAGCAAAAAATTCTTCTTGTTGTTCTTTGCAATGCCGTCCGCCTACTCCACCCGATGGCACCTTTTATCACAGAAGAGATCTTCCATCTTCTTAAGTCCCATTTTAAAATAGATAAACTCCCAGATGACCTTTACCTCAAAGAAACTCTAATTGCGCTCTCCTCTCCTGCTTGTATTGTTGCTCCCTATCCCAAAGTGATCAGAGAGCTCGACATCGATGTCGACATCGAAGAAGCCTTTACATTCATGGACCAACTTGTCCACTCTGTGCGCACCATCAGAGCTAGCATGCAGCTGCCTCCTGGAACAGCTACTGATCTTTACATCGTTGGTAAAACCGCAACGCTTCAGGTCATTGAAAAAAACCAAGTGATATTAAAAGCGCTCGTCCGCCTAAACAAACTCCACCTCAGTGAAAAAGAGGAAGTATTCCCCTTCTCATCGACAGCAATTGTAGGAGATATTAAACTCATCATCCCTCTTCCTGAAGAGATGCGCACAAAAGAAAAAGCGCGCCTCCTCAAAGAGCAAGACAAGCTCATTGCTCAAGGAAACTCAGCCCGCCAGCAACTATCTAACCCAGATTTTGTTGCTAAAGCTCCCCCTCAACTTGTGAGCAAGCTTCAAACAACCCTTGCTCAAGCAGAAGCAGAACTTTTAGAGATTTCGCAGAAGATTAAGATCTTATAGACAAGAAAAAATGCTCGAGGATAGTTTTAAGCTTGAGATGGTGCGCAAGAGCCATTCTTGATTCAGCAATCTTCACGATCGCCTTTTCAAGCATCGAAGGGTGCTTTTCTCTTACCCAATAGAGAATCTCTTCAAAGATCACATCGACTTGTTTTGCCTTCTCATCTTCATCTTCTTCTGAGAGATCAAGCGCATCATCTAATTTTGCAAGTGAAGCAAAAAGCTCTGGGTAATCACTTGCCTGCAAAAGCTCATCTAGTTCTTTTCTATGAGGATGCTTTGCGATAAAAAGAGCCTTGCCAAGCGATCCCTCACTTAAAAGCGCTATCTTTCTGCTTGCTTCTTCTGCTAGCAGTAAATGCTTGATGAGAAATTGACAGATCTCTTCTTCGCTAATCGGGAAAAATTGCATCTTACAACATCTAGACACAATTGTAGGTAACATCTTGCTTAAGTCAGATGTTGTTAAAATAATATAAGTTTCAGGCGCTGGCTCCTCTAGCACTTTAAGTAGCGCGTTACTAGATGTTGCAAGCATTCTATCTGCATCTTCCATTACAAACACCTTGCAAGCAGCCTCAAAGGGAGGCAGTCCTACTTCTGCTACCATCTCTCGGATAGTCTCTACAGGATGATGGCGGGCCTTTCCTTCCGGAGTTAAGATGTGAATATCAGGCGCTTCTTTCTTTGTAGTCTGCGTAAGCCTTTCTCCAAGCACCTTAGCAAACAGCGTCTTGCCAACCCCTGCAGGACCATAAAATAAAAGCACAGGCGGCAATGAGCCCCTAGCTACCATCTGCTCTAAAAGAGCCTTGATAGTAGCGTTGCCGATCAGGTGGGAGAAAGTAGCCAGTACAGTACAATTTTGCATCCCTCTCTTTTAATCGTTTACACGTTTTTTTCCCATGTAAAAAAAACACTGATCGTTTATGAAGAAAAACATGACACAGTTTTTTTTGTAAAATGATTTTACTATCTGTATTACTTCTTTCTGTAACTCTAGAGCCCCCTAGCGCTCCCCCTACGCCCTCGTATTTCGAGGAATATATTAAGCCTGTCTTTCACACTCTTATTGATTCTGTGCTCTATTTTGGAGCAGGAACTGTTTGTGGATCAGCTGCACTTGTATTTGGTGCGGGAGGATCTCTGTGTCAGCCTTTTACTAAGATGTCAAAAATAGGCGATGAGTGCTTTCTTGCAAGTCAAATCCTTGGCATTGCTACTGTGAACTCTTTTTCTCAGGCCCTAAAAAAAGCTCCCTTTTTTTCTTGTTTCTTTAAAAAAATGCCCTCTTCTTATTCTGCATGGGAAAGTAACAAACAAATATTAGCGCAAATACCTGCTTTTTCATACCAAGATCAAAAGCTCCTCCATTTTTTACAGGCAAGGTGGCTAGCTAAAACAACAGGCTGCTACCCTTTTCTTGCTAACTGGCTGTGTCCTGCTTTTGGGATATCACTGCAAGTTCATCCTGAGACCACCAACTCTTATGCAAGAGATCCAGCCACTAAAATGTTTGACACCTACAAAAATAGAATAGACGCTTGGAAAAAAACCCTTCCTCATCCCTATTATTTTCCTCTGATTTTGACACGTCCTGCAGACATTTCCAGCTACTTTCCAGAGGAAAATGGACCTCTCATTGTGGATGTTACATCGATGCTTCCTGATGAAACAAAAGATCCCACAAAATGGCGTAAAGCATGGAGCATTTGTGAAGAGCGCTTATCTCAGCTCTACAGCGATGTAGATTTAAGTAAGGTTGTATGCATTCAAAAAGTTTCGCAAGAAGATATTGGAGGCCTTCGCATTCTGCCCTTGTCATCTCAAAAAAACACAGAAAAGCACTATCAATTTCTTTTGGAGTGGGTATCGCGCCTGGGACTCGGGGCTAACCGCGTAGAGTTAGATCGCCTTTTTCCCTTTACCAAGGAACTATCCCCAGAGTCTTCTTCTCTAGAGCAGCACATACCAAAAGAAGCATGGATTGCTTATTTAAACTCTCTAGATGAACGTTTAGCCTACACTCATCCACAAAAGACCTTGATGCTCAAAGGCACAGTGCAAGTACTAAAAGATCTATGCTCTCTGATACCTCAAGAAAAACTCTACTCCCCCCTTGCTAAGCTATGTTTTAAAAATATCGCGCATACTTTTGATAAGCTTATCCAAGAAGACACACTATCATTTTACGAGATGACAACGC
This sequence comes from Parachlamydiales bacterium, assembly GCA_947474635.1. GTDB lineage: Bacteria > Chlamydiota > Chlamydiia > Chlamydiales > Rhabdochlamydiaceae > CANJJB01. The sequence goes on from CANJJB010000042.1 coordinate 11,078, forward strand.
ACCTTGAGAAAATCCACGCTGACCTATCCTCTCTTCTTGAAATCTTCAGCCCCTTTACCTTGAGTGATTTTAGAGACGCCTTTCAAAAACACCTCACCTCTATCCCAAAAAATCTTCAGCCTCTTACACGCTATAGCCTACATTCCTCTTCCATGACAAGTTTTGCAGGTATCTTTAAAGCCATCAAAAAAACTTTAGGAAAAACTCCACATGTTCTCTATGGAGATAACATCTACTTTGAGTGTGCCATGGTAGCAGAGCGCCTATCTAATGCCATGCCTATTCTAAAAGCTACTGATCAAGACTGGAAAGATGTCGACCTCATCTTAGCGCAATTTAACCCCACAGTAAAAAGGATCAGCTTTAAAGTGACAGAGTATCAAGCAACGGAATATCACGAAGAAGAGCTATCAGATTTTTTACATAAAGCTTTGGCAGCAAGAGCAGAAAAGCCTCTATCGATTGCCATAGACTGCACGCTTGATTTTAGTAATTCAGCAAGAGTTGGCAACTTGACTGAAGAATTTGCCGAAGCCATTGAAAAAGGAGAGCTGAACATCATCTGCTACCGCAGCGGCCTTAAGTTCGATCTATTTGGCATGGACAACTACTGCGGCGCTCCCTTTTACCTCATCCATAACCAAGATGAAAAATGGTCCCATTTTGATGCTCTTTTAAACGATCCTGCTTTGCAAACCGATCGCTTAAGCCTCAACTGGTTTTGCCTTGCCTACCAAAACGCTGCTCCTTATCTAGAAGAGTACCGGCAGCAGATTTTTAGTAACACACGCTCAGTCTTAAATAAAATCCCTTCAGAGCTTTTTGATCCTAATAACTCTAGCTACCGTGTTATACCCGTTAGTTCTGGCGCTGATCCCTCATTCATCGACATCAAGATTTTTGGCCCCCTGCACGCAACAAGAGGAGGCCTTCTTGTTGCAGCCTTCCTTACTCTCAAATGCATGCAAGCAGGGCACCCGCTCCTATATAGACCAGGCGTAGGGTTCTACCATCCCAACCTCGCCGTTCTCTATGGTGATACATGCACAACTGTCCGTCTAACTGTCGGCCTTGATCCCGCTCAGATCGATGTCATTGTAAAATGCATGGAAAAGCTAAGTACTCTGAATGCCTCTCTATAAGGTCAGAAAAGGATCATGTAAATGACAAATGTTATTCTTATGATGTAAGATAAATCTTTATTTCCCTGTCAGCCCATAAGAATTTAAAATTTTAAACGCCTCTAGAAAGACATCCTGCGGAGTCTTGTCGGCTAGCAAGATGCGGGCTCTTCTTTAGCAATGCGTAGATCGAGGTCATCGTACAGTGTATAGAGAAACTGAAATACACTCGAATGGCCCCTCATGAACAGCGTTACAAAACAGGCTTATTAAACTACAGGGTTGTGGTCGATAGACGGTAACCTGCGTGTCTCCAACATACGGGCTGCACTTGCAGCTTCCGTGCAGTAGCGGAGCTGATTTTCTGCCAGAGACTGACAGAGTTCCTTTTCTCTATAGTGCGTACTCAAAGCGTTACATCCCGCATTCACAACTCCTGGAGCCAAACAGCCAAGGGCTGAAATGGCAGTTGAAAAAGGCAGGCCTGCAACGCACCCGACCTTAGGGAATAGAAATGCAATTCCTGAGAAAACAACTGCTTTAGTATAACCAATCTTACGGTGTTTATACAAATAGGAAATACCATACACGGCTCCAAATTCAGCAGCAACTAGAGCTATACTAGAAAGGGCAGAAGGAATGGGTGTTAGGCCTGCTCGACTAAAACCTTGATTATAAACCGCAGCAAAAACTAATGCTTGTGCCCCTATCAGTGTATTGAGGATTAAATCCCCCTCATATCTATTAGTCCCCATTTCTATAGCATGGTGTGGTACAAGCATAATAATAATCTCCATTTATATAGGGCATGATTTTAACATCCCTTGCCTCTTGCTGTCAATTTCAAACACTATTTTTTTTACTGCAATTTAGAGTCCAAAATGTTGACAATTCGCTCGATAGACGTGGAAGGACATTAACCAATATCGAATTCGGCCCAACTTAAAATCCCCTCCATAAAGGCTCCACTACACCACTACAAATATACTGCGGAGCGGTGATTTTTTTTGTTTTGACCTGCGTGAAAGCTGCCGCCATTCAGGAAACTTCTCTTCCTGTCAGCCCATAAGAATTTAAAATCTTAAGCGCCTCTAGAAAGACATCCTGCGGTGTCTTGTCAGCAGACAATATGTGGAACCTAGCGGGCTCTTCTTTGGCAATACGCAAATAGGCTTCTCTTATTTTTTGGTGGAAGGAGAGG
>CANJJB010000043.1 GCA_947474635.1 Parachlamydiales bacterium
AAGGAAACGCAAATGGAAGGAGCTCTGCATGTTCTGTGACTTTGTTAAAAGAGCCAGCGGGCGTTTTCCAATCAAAAGGGGAAGAAAAGGGAAGTGTTGTTTCCAACAATGTTTCTGCTTTTATCAGTTCATTTAAAATAAACTGCAAAAGAAGAGCGGGGCTCGTGCCACTGCTCACGGTCTGTCTAGAAAAAGGAGAATGGAAGAAAGTTGCTTGCATAGTTTTTTCAATATGTCAAAAAAAATTAGAAATGGCAAGAAGATCTGTTCAAAAAAGCAAATATAGATTAGAATCACTTTTGTTTTAGGATAACCTAATAAGGAGAAAAGACAAATGAAGCAACTATCTAAATACATGTGCGCGCTAGCTTTTATAACAGCTCCTTTGCTTGCTCAAGCAAGTCACAAATGTCACGAGCTTGAGGAGTGGAGCGACATCATTCCATTTGCAGAGCTGACACCTGAGATGTCACGGCAGTTATCTTGGGGAAAACTTCCCAACGTGGCTATTGAAGTCAAAGCGGGATCAGAATTTCCTGCAGCATTTTTTGTGAAATATGGTTCTTTTTCTGCAACGCAAAATGCTTCTTTTACGATCAATGTTGAGAGAACGTGTTATTTTCGCTTTGTAAGTGCAGGAGCTAACAAGATTAAGGCCTATATGAGTTTTGATTTAGTCAAGTGGCGGAAATCAGGAGCCCACACTAAAGGGGTTACGATTCTGAATGCAGATGCCAATACGCTGCGGGTTGTAGTTGACACATTAGCTGATGACTAACATCCAATAAGAAGCGTGGCGGGTGAAGCAACTATTTAAATATATGTGCGTGCTAACTCTCATGGCAGTTCCTTTGTGTGTTGAAGCTTACAGAAAGTGTCGCACTCTTGAAGAGTGTGACACGACTATTTTGTTTCCAGAGCTAACACCTGAGATGGCGCGGCAGTTGTCTTGGGGACAGCTTCCGAATGTCGCTATTGAAATCAAAAGCGCAACCTAAAGGAAATGCGATTGGAAATGTAGATAAAAGCGGATTGCAGGCTATCATTGATCCATTTGTCAATCAGCAGAATTAGCTTTCGAATAGATCATTCACGTAGCCTTCAGGATCGAAGGGAAGAAGGTCTTCTACAGATTCTCCAATGCCTATCCATCTGATAGGTATGCCACACTTTTTATAGATAGCAAGCACAATGCCTCCTTTTGCAGAGCCGTCAAGTTTTGCAAGGAGTATGCCTGTAAGAGGCGTGAACTGGTGGAAAACAAGTGCTTGATCAAGGGCGTTTTGGCCAATGGTGGCATCGAGGACTAAAATCACTTCATGGGGAGCGCCAGGGATCACTTTGTCGCAGGTGCGTTTTATTTTGGATAGCTCTTGCATGAGATCTGTTTTATTTTGCAGTCTTCCTGCGGTATCAATCAAAACAACATCGACATTGCGTGATTTAGCTGCCGTAAGTGCATCGAAAGCAACAGCAGAAGGATCACTGCCAGGTTTTGCTTTTACGATATCAATTTTTAGTCTTTCTGCCCATAAAGAGAGTTGATCGATGGCAGCTGCTCTAAAAGTGTCGCCGGCTCCAAGGAGTACTTTCTTTCCTTGCTGGCTAAAGAGGTGAGCTAATTTTGCAATCGAGGTTGTTTTTCCACTTCCGTTGATGCCTACAATTAAAAAGACGAGGGGATGCCCAGATAGCGGGGTGACAAGAGGAGGGCTTTTTAATATATCAAAAGCGCGGGTGCGAAGTAAGGTGAAGATCTCTTCAAGGGGAGCGCCGGCTTTATTACGCAAAGAGGATTTGAGGTAACTTGTAAAATCTGCTGCGATCTCTGTGCCAAGATCAGCTTCGTAAAGTGTTTGTTCTAGTTCTGCAAAGGTCTCATCGCTCCAGGGTTTGCCAAAGAGCGCTCTGATTCTTTGTCCGAGAGCGGAGCGCGTTTTCAGAAATGCATCTTTAACTTTTTTAAAAAACCCTAACATCAAATCTACCTCTTGATAGTAAATCAATTCTATCAGATAAGAGAGAAAATAACTAGCTAGAGGTTTTTGGAGTGAATACGCACGAATATCAAGCCAAAGAGATTTTACAAGAGTACGGCGTTGCCGTACCTGAATTTGGTGTGGCTACCAAGCATCAAGAGGTAGAACATATTATAAAAAAATTGGGGCTGAAAGAGGCTGTAATCAAGATCCAGGTGCATGCAGGTGGTAGAGGCAAGGGAGGAGGCGTTAAGTTTGCAAAAACGCCCGAAGAGATTATGTCGATGTCTACGCAGCTTCTTGGGATGAAGTTGGTTAATAATCAGACAGGTCCAGGTGGTGTCATTGCGCATAAAGTTTTAATTTCTAAGCCCGTTGACATTGAGAAAGAGTATTATTTGGGCGCGATCATTGACAGGGCTAAGGCTCTTCCTATTTTGATTGCTTCACCGGAAGGGGGAATGGAGATAGAGGAGATTGCTGCTAAATACCCTGATAAAGTGCTAAAAATCCCTATAGAGCTAGATGGCAGTATTCATTCTTACCACTTGGTCTATTTTGCAAAATTCATGGGGTGGACAGGAGATATGGCAAAGGCGGGTATTCATATGGCAAAAGCAGTTGCCAAAGCTTTTATTGAAAAAGACGCCTCTCTTTTGGAGATCAACCCTCTTGTTGTATCTAAAGATAAAAAAATGTGGGCGCTCGATGCTAAACTTAGCGTCGATGATAATGCGCTTTATCGCCAGCCAGAGATTGCCGGTTTTTATGATCCAACCCAGCTATCGCATAATGAAGTAGAAGCTAAACACCATGACCTGACTTATATTGCGCTTGAAGGCAATATCGGCTGCATGGTCAATGGGGCAGGTCTTGCAATGGCAACAATGGATCTTATTAAATATTGTGGGGCAGAGCCTGCTAACTTTTTAGATGTGGGCGGAAGTGCAACAGTGGATAAGATTGCAGCTGGTTTTAAAATCCTCGTGTCAGACCCCCAAGTAAAAGCTGTGCTTGTCAATATTTTTGGCGGTATCATGAACTGCGCAACGATTGCAGAAGGGCTTCTTGCGGCGAGCTCAGAGGTTGCTATCAAAATACCACTTGTTGTGCGCATGGAAGGCACAAACGTCGAAGAAGGTAAAGCAATGCTTGCAAAATCAGATCTTAAAATTACAACGGCAGATAGTTTAGAAGAAGCTGCCGAAAAAATTGTCAAGGTGTTAAATGGGAATTCTCGTTAATAAAAAAACGCGCGTCATCACGCAAGGCATTTCTGGTAAGGCTGGAAGTTTTCATACGGAGCAATGCCTGCTCTACGGTTCTAACTTTGTTGCAGGGGTAACCCCTGGCAAGGGAGGGCAAGAAGCCTGCGGGCTGCCGATTTTCGATACGGTGTATGAAGCAAAAAAAGCACATAAGCCTGATGCGACGGTGATTTTTGTTCCCGCTCCTTTTGCAGCGGAGGCTATTTTAGAAGCAGAAGACTCGGGCATTCCTCTCATTGTGTGTATTACAGAAGGGATTCCTATTCGAGATATGTTAGAAGTCTCACGCGTGATGCGCCACTCTAGAAGAAGTCGTTTAATTGGGCCTAACTGTCCCGGTCTTATTACAGCGGGTGAATGTAAAATTGGCATTATGCCTGGATACATTCATAAGAGAGGCAAGATCGGTATTGTCTCTCGCTCGGGAACTTTAACTTATGAAGCTGTATGGCAGACAACTCTCCTCGGCCTTGGTCAGACAACGTGCGTAGGTATTGGCGGTGATCCTCTCAACGGCACAAATTTTATCGACATACTGAAATTATTTGATCAAGATATTGAGACAGAGGGCGTACTCATCATTGGAGAGATCGGCGGCAATGCAGAAGAGGAAGCAGCAGAGTGGATTAAAGCGCATAGTCGCAAGCCGACAGCTGCCTTTATTGCGGGGATGACAGCTCCTGCAGGACGCAGAATGGGACACGCAGGTGCAATTGTCTCTGGTGGAAAAGGGACTGCAAAGGATAAGATAGAGGCCTTTAGAAAAGCGGGCGTAGCCATTGCTGAGACTCCGGCTGATATGGGGCAAGCTATGGTGCAAGCCCTTACTTGCAAACACTAAGGCCGTGCGATGATTAAAATTCCTGGAAGAATTCCTATTATAATTTTCCCTGCTTTTTGGATTTTTTCTTTTTTGATCGCCTTTTTATTGAGTAGCGGGAATTTCCCCCAGATGTTTATCTGGGTAGGTGTCATTTTTGTTTCTGTGCTTTTCCATGAGTTTGGCCATGCACTCACTGCATCTATGTTTGGAAGAACGTGTCGCATAGAGCTTGTTGCGATGGGAGGACTTACCTATCACGACGGGCCGGAGCTTTCTTCCTGGAAACAGTTTCTGATTATATTTGATGGCCCTTTTTTTGGTTTCTTGCTAGGGCTTGGGGCTTATTTTTTAGAAGGCCTTCCTCAGATCACTTCTTTGCCTCTCAAGGTTTTTTTAAATAATTTCAAAAGCATCAATTGGTTTTGGACAGCTGTCAATCTTCTTCCGATCCTTCCTCTCGATGGAGGGCAGATCCTGAGAGTTGTTCTTGAGAAGATCTTTCATGCAAAAGGTGTGCGTTATGCTTTTGGTTTTAGCATGCTGCTTGCTCTTTTAATTAGCTTATTTTTATTTGTAACTCAGAATTTTTTAGCAGGCGCCATTATCTTCCTCTTTGCTTTTGAGAGTTTTGATGGTTTTCGCAAGACAAAACATTTAAAAGATAGCGACCGCAATAATGCTTTTAAAGAAGAGCTTTTGCATGCAGAGATGCAACTCCAAGAGGGGCATAAGAAAGAAGCGCTAGCTGCTTTTGAAAAACTCCGGTTAGAGGCTAAAGAAGGGATTATCTACGTTGTTGCTACCCAATATTCTGCTTTTTTAAATTATGAGCTTGGGTATAGAAAAGAGGCGTATGAAGCGCTGAAGTCTTTAAAAGAAAGGCTAGATAGCCCAGGTCTTTGTTTGCTCCACAAAGTAGCTTTTGAAGAAAATGACTTTGTTCTTGTAAATGAACTTGCAGGTCCTGTTTTTCAAGCAACGCAAGATATAGAAGTTGCGTTAAGAAATGCAGAGGGTGCTGCACATTTAATTCAAGTACAGCCTGCTATCGGCTGGCTTGAAACAGCGCTCGGCTTAGGCGCTCTTAATATTAAAGAAGTGCTCCAAAGCAAAAGCTTTGATAGCATCCGCTCTGATCCTGCTTTTCATCTATTTGTTTCTCATTTGCCTACTTAAGATAATGGGATTCTATAGTTGCTTGAGGTTCTAACTGAAAGGCAGCGTTGGGTCTAAATCCGAAAGATGTGCACGCAGTGCTAGCTTCTAATTGATGTATATTTACTTGAGTCACCCTATTTTTTATAATTTGGATCAAGGATGCATTTGGATTTACACCGATTGTTATCCAACTAAAACTAATCAGCTCATCAATAGAGTCTTGCGTAAGAGTTGAAGGGGTGGGTCGACTTACTGCTTGTGGAGAAAAGTATTTGGTTTTAAGCTGCCCAATGAAGGAGCGGTTATGTTCAATTTTTGTGTAATTATGATAAGCCCATACGAGTAAGCAATAGTTAAGAGGGGATAGATCCTTATACATACAAAACAAAGCGGCCACGCAAGAGATGGTAACGCTACAGAGTTTATACATATTTTGTTTCTCGATTAAAGCCATAATTTTTGTATTTCTTTGTGTGTGTGCTGCTCTTGATGTTTCAATCGTTGCCTGACTTGTTGTAATGACCTTGGATGTAGGGATATTTTTGATCATGTCAAGAGTGCGTGCTTTTAGAAGATATATTCCTAGTTGATTGACACCGGTTATCAGTAAACTTGCAATAACAAGATCGCCTTTTGTAGCAGATGAAAAATAAGAGATAGGGCTTACCATGACATACTCCTTTTAAGAGGAGAAAAATATTTCATTGGCGCCTTGTTGTAAAGGAAATTATACCGCTCTCGGCTGTGCAGGTTTTGATTTTAGGATATAGCCTTGCTTGAGCTCTGCTGAGTAGACAATGCCAAGACCGAGTGAGACAATCGCGGTGGAAAGAAAGATCACCCAGGATATGGGCTCATCTAAAAAGATCCAGCCGTGGAAAGAAGCAAAAATAGGACTTAAGAGACCGAGAAAAGAGAGGAACGTTGCCGTGAATTTTTTGAGCATCATGCCATAAAGGTTGTAGCATACGATGTTAGAAATAAGGGTCATGATGAGTGTCCAGCCTACAAAGGAACTTAGGTGGCCTGTTGCTACGGGTAAAGGGTTCCATGATTCTGCAAACATAGAGTGTGCAAGAGCAAGCATTCCACCAAAGAGCATACTCATGCCATTTGCCATGACAGGAGAAACCATCTGTGTTTTGACAGTTAAACGCAAAATCACCCATCCATATACAGAAAATAGGGCTGCTGCAATGACAGCAAGAGATGGCCATGATAAGAATCCTACAGCCGACCACATCTCTTCTGCGCCTGTTTTGAGATACAAGACGGGGATGATGCCTACAACGCCAAGGGAAAGGCCGATCCATTTTTTGAGGTTCATTCTCTCTCCAAAATGGAGGTAAGAGAAAAAGGCGGCAAAGAAAGGAGAGAGGCTATAAATGAAACAAGCTTTAGCAGCTGATAGATATTGAAGAGCCCAGAATTCTAAGACGTTTGTTAAGTAGATGCTAAAAACTGCTAGGAGTGCAAGGGATAAAATCTGGTTTTTCTGGAGCTTGAATGAGGAGCGCTTTGTCAGGGCAAGGTAGGAGAGGAGAATGAGTCCTGCAAGCAGCATGCGGGCGCTTGTCAAAAAGATGGGGGAGCTATATTCGAGCGCCACCTTTGCAATCGAGAACATGCTCGACCAGAGGCCATACATTAAAATTACAACTACAATAGACATCATTACCCCTACAGGGCGTCTATAATATCAAATTTTAACTCTTTCAGTCAAGCCTGATAGAGACAAACCGCGTCGAGGCTCCTTGTTGTATAAGGAGAATGATGCGTTTACTTTTTGCAGCCTCTTTCAAATTATCATTATATTCAGAGATATTTGTGACTCTCTTGCGGTTGACTTCTAAAATCAGGCAGCCTGGGCGTATGCCTGCGACTGCGCCTGGAGATCCTGGTTTTACTCTTGTTACAACAACCCCTTCTTCTCCTTGATTATACCCAAGTTGCTTAGCGAGTTGAGGTGTGAGATTTTGCACTTCCATCCCAAGTTTTTGATCTAAGACGCCGGGGGATGCGTTGCTTGTTGATAGTGAGCCGAGTGTAACAGGTATGTTTAAAATTTGATTTTTACGATTGATTTTGAGTTTAACGATGGAGCCTGGTTTCATAAGAGCAATATCATTGCGGAACCCGTGGTAATTTTTAATGGGGGTGCCGTTGTATTCTAAAATAATATCTCCCTGTTTAAGACCTGCTTTTTCTGCGGGAGAGCCTTTAGCAACATCAGCAACGAGCGCGCCTTCTGCTTTATCAAGGTTAAAGCCTGCTGCGATCTCTTTGTCAACAGGTTGAAGTGAGACGCCTAGGAATCCCCTAGTGACAGATCCTGTGTCGATGAGTTGATGCATGATGCTCTTTGCCATGTTGCTTGAAATCGAAAGGCTGATACCTGCAAAGCCGCCCGAGCGAGAAAGAATCACGGTGTTAATGCCGACAACTTCTCCGCGCAAGTTTAAAAGAGGGCCACCTGAGTTACCGGGATTGATGGCTGCATCGGTTTGGATGAAATCTTCGTAGTCAGATATTTGGAGTTGTCTTTTCTTGCCACTTACAATACCTCTTGTGACAGAGGCTTCCAGCGCAAAAGGACTTCCAATTGCAATTACTTCTTCTGCGATTTCTAAATCATCAGAATTGCCGAATGAGAGAAAGGGGAAATTTTTTCCTTCGAGTTTAATGATCGCAATATCGGTATTGGGATCTGCGCCGACAAGAGTTGCTGGTAGCACTTGGCCGTTATCTAAAGTTACATCTATTTTATTAGCGCCCTTAACAACGTGAGCATTGGTAAAGACATATCCGTCAGCTGTTACAAAAAAACCAGATCCTTGTCCTATTTGTGGTTGTGGTTGTTGGGGTCTTCCAAAAGGCATGCCAAAAAAGCGGTTGAAGTCTTCATCAGGGGCGTTGAAAGGATTTTCTCCAGGGCTAAATGGAAAAGATCCATCTTCCCCATTTTCGAGCTCTACTTTAATGAACACAACAGCAGGGATTGCTTTTTTAGCAACAGTCGATCTTGCTTGAGAAGCTGCTTGCGCGATTTCCTCAGGGGAACAGGGGCATTTAGATTTTGCAGGAGGCGTAGAAGCTGGACTTGCTGAAAAACATAAAGAAGAATACAGCAATGTCAAAGTAACTACCATTAATCGATATGTCATACAGCTTTTTCCCCTATGTAGTATAATATCACCATAGCACAATTCACTGAATTGTACGCAATTTCTTTGTGGGAAAATATAGGAAAAATTCTTTTTTTTGGTATGATTACTTGGATGATGGGAAAAAGTTTTCTGATCTATGTGTGGATTTTAGCCATGCTGTGTGCATGCTCTCCTTCTTCGCTTGAAGATTTTCATTATGCGGGGGAATCTATCTGTAAGGAGCTCGCAAATGAGCTCAAAGGAATAGAGACGCATGAGCAACTAGTCAAGGAATATCCCAAGATCAAATCCTACTTTGATAAGTTGGTTACTTTGATCATCCAAGCAAGAAAATTTCAAAAAGAGCATGAAGAAGACATGCCTGTCATGGGTAGTGTTGCAAGTGGCGCTCTTTTGTATGAGTTGAAGCGTATCTATGAAATAGATGGTGGAAGAGATATTGTTGAAAAAGCTCAAAAAGAAGCGTTGATCAAATTAGACATATCAGAAAAACAGTTAACCGTTCGGAAATGATTTCTCAAAGGAAGCTTTTCTGCTTTCTAGATGTTCGTGGTCTGTTAATTCATCGACATGAATGGGAACAACGGTGATGTAACCTTCTTTGAGGAGGGCAACATCGCTTTCAGGATGCTCTTCTTGATCATCCCATTTGCCACCTAGCCAAAAGTAAGGCGTGCCTTCAGGGTGGATGCGCTCGTGCGGAGTATCAACCCAATAACTGCGTCCCTGGCGGGCAAGCTTAATGCCTTTAAAATCTCTTGAAGTATGTGGGAAGTTAACATTCAAAAGCGTACCTTTAGGAAGAGGGTGAGCTAGTGTGTGCTGAACAATTGGATAGATGTATTTCTGTGCTTGCTGGTAGTTTGGTGTTTCGATGTCTTCGAAGGAGAAAGCGATGCTAGGAACATTGCGCAAAGCACCTTCAATTGCTCCGCCGACAGTGCCGCTATATAAAACGGTTCTGCCTGCATTCGAGGCGTTGTTAATGCCTGATACAATGAGATCTGGCTTTTCTTTAAGCACCACGCTTAAGGCCAGCTTGACGCAGTCAACGGGCGTGCCGTTTACTTTCCAAGCGGGGGTGTTTTGCTCCCATTTAACTTTATCGATCTGAAGAGGAACTCTAAAAGTAAACCCGAGCCCTACGCCTGACTGGTCAGTTCCTGGGGCAATGATGAAAAGATCGGCATGTTCTACAAGAGATTGCCACAGGCATTTAAGTCCTGGAGAGAAAATCCCATCATCGTTGGTAATCAAAATTTTTGGTCTTTTGTGCATATAGAGCGAATTATACCTTATGGGAGAGTTTGTGTCTTGTAAGATGTGAGACGTACAAGATGGACACCATGCTCGCAAAAAATCCAGGAATTAAAGGTCCCAGGGGAAGAAAATGGTTAAAAAGTGGCCAAATAGCAGAGACAGAGCCCCCCACTAAAATTCCTGCCCAGGCGCCATACTTATTGGCTTTTTTAGAATAGAGTGAGAGGATGACAAGCGGTCCAAAAGCAGCGCCGATCCCTGACCAAGCGTATAAAACAAGTTCATAAATGGTGTTTGTGTTGCGAAGGGCAATGAGAAAAGCAAAGCAAGCCACAAGGAGTATACCAAGGCGGGATGCTAAAAGAACATCTTTAGAAGAAGCTTTTTTGTGCCAGAGTTTTTTGTATAAGTCTTCTGCCAAACTTGAGGATAAAACAAGGATTTGAGAGCTCATCGCGTTAATGGTTGTTGCAATGATAGCGCATAGAACAAAGCCCAAAATGAGGGGGGAGAAAGAGCGTTTGACCATTTCAACAAGAACAAGTTCCGGATTGTTCAACTCGCCTTTAAAAAAAGCAATGCCTACAAGTCCAATCAGGGTGGCAGCGCCAAGAGAAAGAACCATCCATGTCATGCCGATCCATTTAGAAGTAGGGATGTCAGAGACCTTTTTAATTCCCATGAACTTAGTGACGATATGCGGCTGGCCAAAATAACCTAGTCCCCATCCGAATGCTAAAGAAATAATTGAAATAATCGTTCCTTGAGAAAAATCGGGAATGAGCTGGGAAGAGAGATTGTTTAAAGAGATGTTCTCGGAGATCGCTGCCCATCCTCCTACTTGTGGTAATAAGTAAAGAGGGATGAATAAGATCACGCACATTAAAAAAAGACCCTGAAAAAGATCGATCCAGGCAATTGTTAAGTATCCACCCATGAACACATAAGGTATGACGATGATAAGTCCTATCAAAACGCCAATGCCATATTTTAAGCCAAAAAGTAGCTCTAGGTTGTGTCCCAGCGTTGTGAGTCCTGCTGAAATATAAATTGTATAAAAGACAATAAGGACAATTGCGGAAAAGACCCGTATCTTTCCAGAGGTGTCTTTAAATCTACTTTCAAAAAAGGAAGAAAAGGTCATGCTGTTGAACTTTTCTGTAGCCACCCTGATTTTAGGCGCGATGATGCGCCAGTTCAGGTACATGCAAGTGGTAAGGCCGATAGCTGTCCAAGCGCTGATCACACCCCTAGAAAATACGGCTGCGGGGTAGGCCATGACAAGCCAGCTACTCATGTCACTTGCATGGGCAGCAAGGGCTGTTAGCCAGGAGTTCATCGAGCGATTGCCGATGATAAAGCCGGTTGCAGACATGTGCTTTTGATAAGAAAAATATCCAATTGCCAAGAGCAGCAGAAAATAACAACCGATGGCAATGAATTCTTGCGTGTACATATAACCTTCTTAGGGGAATCTCATTCTAAGGTTTTAGCTTTATTTTTGCATAGCTTTAGTAGATCCATACTGCAAGCTAGCTTGAGATAAGTTCTCTCTTGTATTCGGAAAAAGCTCTTCGACAGACTTAAGTAAATCTTTGACTTTTTTACGCATAGAGACCTGGCCGACAGGGCATTGGCAGGTGATTCTGGCAAATCCATGGAGCTTTGCAAAAGATGTGATGTCTTTTTCTGAAATAAAAATTAAGGGTCTAATAATGGTGACACCATAATCGTGCATGGTCACTTTGGGAAGGTTAGCTGCAAATTCTGCTTTGTGCAAGAGGTTAAGGAGTAGAGTTTCAATGCTATCATCTCGATGGTGCCCAAAAGCAATGGTCTGAACACCCACTTCCTTAGCTGCTTCAAAAATCAGCTTTCTTCTTTCTCTTGAGCAACTATAACAAGCAAGATTTTCCCGTGTTTGAGTGGAACTTTTTAAAATAAAATTCACTCCAAGGGCTTCGCAGATAGGACGAAGAAATTGCTCACTGACAGATGCTCCACACGAGAACTCACCCGATACATGGATGGCATGGATGTCTAGTACGGGAAACCCTCTTCCTGATATGGCCTTCAGAAGATAGAGGAGGGCCAGACTATCTTTTCCGCCGCTTAAAGCAACAGCAATCTTGCCAGATTCATCTAAAAGATTGAATTGATAAAGAGCTTTTCGGCACATGCTTTCAAGCTTTTTTCCTAACGTTGTCCATGGAGGTTTTGCAATCGGTAGCGTGCTCATAGGAAAAAATTCTACCCGATATTTCTTTTTAGCGGTATAGTATCTCCAAGATCTAAGGAAAATAATGTTAAAGCCGGGAAGGAATGATCCGTGTCCGTGTGGATCAGGAAAGAAATTTAAAAAATGTTGTGAGTCAAAGGTAGCTAAACCCTCGATTGGGTCTGCGCAAGTTTTGACAAGCTCTAATAAAATTTCTTCCTTATTTCAACGAAATGTGACGCCTTCTCAGCCCAAAATTCCTGAAGTTCCTCCTGACGAAAAACATTTTAACATGTAATGTCTTGAGCAATAAGTAATCATTTGTTATAAGATTCTTTCCTTTTTGCTGGTGTAGCTCAATGGTAGAGCATCCGCCTTGTAAGCGGACGGTTGAGGGTTCAAGTCCTTTCGCCAGCATTTCTCCTTTGGGGGTGTCGCATAGTGGCAATTGCGGGGGACTGTAAATCCCCTACCTTCGGGTTTCGTGTGTTCGAGTCACACCGCCCCCAATTCGTAAATTGAGGTTATACAACTTGAATCGTCCTCATTTCCTCGGATTGAACTTGTAAGGATTTCTTACAAGTTGCGGCCCTGTCTAGTGCTCTGCCTAAATTGCTCGTGGATGGCTAGCTATGTTTTTCTGAGCAGCTATAATTTCTGAGGTATGACAGGAACAAATTTTGAACAGTCTGGCTTTTTAAATCCGGCAGGGAAATCACTGTCTTGTGCAGCAGGCCATAATTCTGTCTGACTGAAAACTAACAATTTGCCACGCACTGCAAGTGCGCCCTCTTTTAAAAACAGTTGCGCGCTATAAACGTTGCCTTTTTTAGGGTCTATAATTTTGCCCACATACCAAGAAGACTGGGGACGTAAATTCCAAATGATGTCCATGCCGCAATAAAAAGGATTTCCCTTCACCCCTGGAGCCCGTTTTTTTGGAGCATAAATAGAATCCTCGATGACGCCATTGTCATTACATGTGGTAATGATTCTTCCGTAATATTTATTTTCGTATTCGTAAACAGCCAAAACACAATCCATTTTTCCTGTTTTATCATCGATACTTTTCCAAAACCCCGTAATCTCCTGAGCATTTAAACTGCCACAAAGACCTAGCAGCCAAAATAAACC
>CANJJB010000044.1 GCA_947474635.1 Parachlamydiales bacterium
ATGACCTCTTCCGCATCATCCCCTTCTGCTATTAAAGTCACTTGCCTATTTTTCTTAATAGCTAGCATCAAAATGCTGATAATGCTGCGCGCATCAATAACTTCTTCTTTGTATACCATCTTCACTTGAGATTTGCTATCTTGCAAAAGTTTGACAATGAACGTTGCTGGACGCGCATGCAAACCGAGCGCATTTTTTACTTTCACTATCCGCATTACTTTTTTCACGCATCTCTCACTATCATTCGAAATCGAAAAGTATTGTACGTAAGTGGAGTTGTTTTTTTAAAGAAAAAAATTCCGTCTCGCTTTTCAATTGGAAAAAGTCTATGATCCAACTTATGCACAAACCAAAAATTGTTATCATCGGTGGAGGATTTGGCGGACTTACCGTTGCAAAAAAATTAAAATGCAGCAAAAGCGATGTCTTACTGATCGACAGAACTAACCACCATCTTTTTCAACCCCTACTTTATCAAGTAGCTAGTGCAGCTTTATCTCCCGGTGAGATTGCAATTCCCATACGAGAGATTTTACGTAAGCAAGAAAATACAACCGTCATCATGGGAGACGTTGTAAAAATTGATAAAAAATTAAAGCAGATCATTTTAGGAAACGGAGACATGATCCCTTACGACCACCTCGTAGTGGCTGCAGGAACAAGTCACTCCTATTTTGGAAATGAAGCGTGGGAAAAATTTGCTCCAGGCCTAAAAACCATCAAAGATGCCTTAAACATCCGAGAAGAAATTCTCATCTCTTTTGAAAAAGCAGAACGCTTAGAAAAACTTCCACCCAACTCAAAATACCTCAACTTCGTTGTAATTGGAGGCGGTCCTACCGGCGTAGAAATGGCAGGTGCCATTGCAGAAATTGCCTATAAAACCATGTTCCAAAATTTTAGACGCATCAACCCTGCTCAATCGAAAATTTTCCTCATAGAAGCAGCTGACTACATCTTACCCTCTTTCCCACAAGAACTATCTATTCACGCAAAAAAAGATCTAGAACAAATGGGCGTAAACGTCATTGTAGGGAAAAAAGTCACAAATATCTCTGAAGAAGGCGTTCAAGTCGAAGATGTTTTTTATCCCTCAACAAATGTCATATGGGCAGCTGGCAATCAAGCTTCTCCCCTTCTCAAAACACTCGATGTTCCTCTTGATCGCCAGGGAAGAGTTCTTGTAGAGCCTGACTTAAGCATTCCCGGCAGCCCTGAAATCTTTGTCATTGGAGATGCAGCGTGCTCAATCGGGAAAAATGGTAAGCCCCTTCCCGGCATTGCACCAACTGCTATACAGCAAGGAAAGTACGTAGCTAATATACTAAAAAAACAAATCCCCAAAGAAA
This sequence comes from Parachlamydiales bacterium, assembly GCA_947474635.1. Classification (GTDB taxonomy): domain Bacteria; phylum Chlamydiota; class Chlamydiia; order Chlamydiales; family Rhabdochlamydiaceae; genus CANJJB01. Next base: position 1,350 of record CANJJB010000044.1, read on the forward strand.
AAAGAGGTCCTTTTAAATACTTCGACAAAGGAAGCATGGCAACCATCGGAAAAGCAAAAGCAATTGCCACCATCGGCAACTTCAAATTTACAGGACTCTTTGCTTGGCTCATGTGGTGCTTCATCCATATCGTCTACCTCATTGGATTTAGAAGCAGATTAACTGTGATGCTCGAGTGGTCTTTCTTCTACCTCACAGGACAAAGAGGCGTACGCCTCATTTACGGCGCTGTTGATCCTGCCTTATCTAAAGAACGTGAAAACAAGTAGACATCTTGCGTAATTCGCTTTGCTTGGGAAAATTGATGATTTTTGCGCAGATTTTCCATCAAATTTTGAGAGCAAATGGAACTTAAGCAAGATGTCTAATAGTATCTTCTGGGAAAAACATCCCGCTTTTTTGTACGGTCTTTTCATATTACTAGGAGCGGCCTGCATTCTAAGCCCCAGTCTATCGTACGCCATTCCTTTGGGGTTTCTTGCCTATTCATGTAAAAATAGACGTAAGCTCGTCCTTGGCCTTTCACTATTTATTCTTTCCCTTGTTTACACCAAAACCCTCTACACATTCCCTCCTATCGGTGACACAAAAGTTAAAGGTCAGGGCCTCTTTCATGTAGATACGCTCACACTCCACGCCTCACCCTTTCAACACTCTTACCTCTTTAGAGGATATCTCAAACACTTCGTAACCGAAGATAACAAGTGGACCCACATCCCCTGCAGTTTTTATGCCCCTCTAAAAAAACAAAGACCATTAGCAAGTCACGATCTTCTTATTCAAGGCTCACTTGTCTACAAAGGGAATAAAAAATACATCTTAAAACCCACCACTTTCACACCCCTTACAAACACCTCTTCCATGGCAGAGTGGCGCTTTCAAACAAAAACAAAATTCACCGATTGGTTAAAAGCATCCATCCCCCACAAAGAAGCCTGCAGTTTTTTAACATCGATGTTAACAGGAGATGTAGACGATAGACTCTTAAGCCTAGAATTTAACAGGCTGGGGCTGCAACACATACTCGGCGTCTCCGGCTTTCAGTTCGTACTCCTTGCAGCCATTGTCGGCTTTTTCCTGCGCCTTATTTTACCCTACAAAGTAGCTACTTCTGCTCTCATTCTCTTTCTAACCGCTTACTTCTTTTTTCTAGGTGACTCTCCTCCTGTCCAAAGAGCCTGGCTAGCCGTCACCATATTTCTAACCGGCATACTTCTGAATAGACGTACTACTCCCCTCAACGCTTTAGGAGCAGGACTCATGATAGGTGTGCTGCTTGATCCCCTCTCAATTTTAAACATCGGCTTTCAGCTCTCTTTCTTATGCACCTTAGCGATTTTACTTGTTTACCCTGCGATGCGCGCATATGCCACAAACCTTCTTCCTTCTAGACCCTTCAAAGAAGTTCTCACGATGACAAGGTGGAACAGATGCGGCTACCTGCTATCTGCTCTTATCAGAGAAACACTTGCTCTCAACTTAGCCGTCCACGTCCTTGCTCTGCCTGCGCTCCTCTCTTTATTTGGAAAGTTCCCTATCATGAGCCTCTTCTACAACCTCTTTATTCCCCTCGGTGCAACAATTGTCTTCATCGGATCTCTCATAGCTATCACATTTGCCGCCCTCATCCCACCCTTCGGCCTATTTTTACATCACTTGAACACTCACCTCACATCTCTCTTACTAGATATTTCCAACAACCCTCCTGCTTACCTTGAGTTTTTCATCCGCACGCCCCATTTTCCCCTCTGGCTTGCAGTTACGCTACTAACACTGATTTTTGCTTGGATTTATAGGAGAATGGTCTTGCAGGAGCAGCTGGAGTAGCATTCCGCGTGTTATCTTTTTTTGATCCAAATTGTAAGACGTGCTACAATCCTGTCCGAAACCAACCCACTCTAAGGAGATTTTTATGGCTGCATCTGCAGTTCCCTCCTCTTCCAATCAGCAAATAACTGATAAGTTCTCTGAATTTGGGGGTGACATTGGCTCCCTGGCAGGAAAAATTATTACGTTTATTCCAAAAACCGCACTTCCATGGGTTTTCAAAAACCACCCTCTTTCAGATACTTGGAAAGAAACAATGTACAAGGTGACTTATATAATCCCTCAGCTTTATAACTTTTGGTCCAGCCCTCTCTCTTTTTTCATAGGATTCAGCATCGGCTTGATCTCTTCAGCGACCAGCTTCCCATTGCCAGCATTACATAAGTACGAAATTTTTCCTTTGAACGGAGAGGACGCAGGCGTTGGACAAACTGTTGCAATGGCAATTTTTGTCTACAACTTGTATGGAGGCACCAACATTTTCGAGGATGCTATTTGTGGTTTTTCTGGTGGATTAATATGCGGAAATACTCTGTACCACCAATCTGGCCTAAAAAAACCAATAGACAGTGGAATGAATTGGATACGCCCTTTACTACCAACATGGATAACTGGAACTCTTACTCCTCAGCAGCAGCAGGAAGCTCTGTAAATCCTTCTTGTCTTTGCGTGAGATTCTGGTAGTCATCCAATGGATCGGATGATGTGGGGTCTCACAAAGACAATCACGAAAAGATTGAAATTTGGATATGGTGGCTCTTTTAATGGGATTTTTTGCTGTTAACAAAAAATTTCAACCCGTGATTATTTTACTGATTTTGCAGCCTTTGGTGCGAAATTAGTCCAACCCCACAACTTAAAAATTTAATGCGCAATAACTTAAGAAGAATAACAAAAATTTATATCACACTTAATAGCTAATACCTCTATCCATAAATAAAGTATTTATGCTATAACCCTACCAACTTTGCAGCTAAAACATTTAAATGTTGTACTGTTAATAACAAAAAAATTGGAGGATTTAACATGAATATTCAAAATTTTATCCCTACTAAAGAAGGAATGTATAGGACATGCGGTTCTGCTTATGCAACAATCAAAAGCATCAGCTGGAAAAAGCCTGCTGCTATCGCCACTGCAATCATCGGCGCTTTGGCAATCACTAAAACTAACTCCAGCCAAAAATTCACACGTACAGTTAGACAGCATTTCCCAGCAGGACTTACTTTTGCTGCTCCAAAAAGAAGCACCGGCCTAATTGTAACATTGACATTAGTAGCTGCATGCGTCCTATATCAACTTCTTGGATCCAAGCAAGCAGAACCCACTAAAACTGATACTGAGCAGAATCTTGAAGCCGCTACCCAGCTCGCTACTGCTACAGCTCAAGAGAAAGGCCTTATTGATAGTCAGGGAAATGCTATAACCCGTGATCAGCTTGCTGGGCTTATAGGAAAAACTATCCGACACCTAATAGAAGAAGCAGGAAAAAAACAAAAAAACTTCAACCCATTAATAGGAGAATGCCAAAGACTGTTGGAATACTTAGGACAACCAGACATGGAACTAGTAGAAAACATCTTACCTAATCTTACTCCGCTCCAAGGAAGGCTTAAAATAGCACTTGGAATACCAGATGATGCAAATTAAGCAACAAACGTCTTTTTAAGACAAAAAGCCGCTACCTCTCAAAGGGTAGCGGCTTTTTTTTATCTTATCATCTTAATCTAACTACTCAGCAGCAGGAAGCTCAGTAAATCCCTCTTGTCTCTGAGTGAGATTCTGGTAGTCATCCATCGAGCGGATGATGTGGGGTCTAACAAAGACAATTACGTTTCTTTTCTCGCTTCTTTTGACATCTTTGCTAAAAAGAGCGCCTATCCAAGGAAGGCTTCCTAGACAAGGAATCCCTGTTTTTTGATTTCTCTTGGAGTTGCGGATCATCCCGCTTAAAACTAGAAAATGTTTATCAGGGACATGCACATGCGTCATCATGTTGGTTTTCGTTGTCTGAATACCATGAACTCTGCCACCTGCATTCAGATCATTTTCAACGGCTTCTGTAATCACTTCATTGATATCAAGCGTGATGACATCGCCTTCTCCGAGGCGCGGCGTGATACTTAAAGTAACACCCACATCGCGGTATTCAATATTCGCAGTTGTTTGTTGACCAACGCCAACTGTTTCAACAAGTGAGCCTGCAAACGGGATGTTATCCCCTACAAAGATGGTCGAGTTTTTATTATCTTGCGTGATGATTTTTTGGTTCAAAACAATCGAAGTGTCTTTGTCTTGTTGCAGTGCAGAGACAAGCGCTCCAAGAGAAAGGAAAGAAGTTCCTTTGTGGAAAATAATATCTCCAATCACACCCATATCAAACCCTCTACCTAGAGGAATTTGACCAGGACCTGTCGGCGTGTTTTGAGCATTCACTCCTTTAAAAGTCGATCCAAAGGGGGACGTAGCGCCTTTAGGAGTAAAACTTCCCGTACCAAAACCAATTGAGTCTTTGATCTTGCCGCCTGCTGCCCACTCAAGACCAAACTCACTGGATTTTCTTGTGTCTGTTTCAACAACAAGAACTTCAATGAACACCTGTCTTAACGCAACATCTAAACTCTCAATCAGTTTTTTTACGCTTAAAAGAGTTTCGCTATCTCCGGAACATACAAGAGAGTTTGTCGCTTTAATCCACTGGATAGAATTGATCGTGTGGATGTATTTGGAAGAAGTATTCGGTTTATTTCTTAAGTCGCCTGCTATTTTTTTAATCGCCTCTTCAATCTCATCACCTGAGTGATACTGCAACTTATAAACTAAAAACTCAGGATCGACATCTTGCAACACCGCAGGAAGAGACTCAAGAGGCTCTAAAAATTTATCCGCTCCAACCCTAGGTTTAGAGGGCTCTTGTGATAAAGATCTTTTTTCCGCATCTTTTGCAGACATTCTGTGAATGACTAAATACCCTTCTTCTTTATGTACTGTAAAACCATGCACTTTTAAAATTTGTACAAGCGCTTGTAACACTTGTGATGAGCTGACAGGTTTGCCAGAAGAAAGCGAAATGTTAAAACCTAGCTCCTTATCATCGAAAATGAAATTCACATGAGAAATACGACTGACAAAACGGATAAACTCGATGACAGGCACTTCCTGAAAGGAAATCGTATGCGCATCTTCTTTCTCGATAACTACGGGCTCTTCAAGAAAAAAATCATCTCCAGCAAGAGGGCCAGAAATCATACTCAATCCTAAAAGGCTTTTTGCTAGAACGTTTTTCATTTTCTTCCCTACGCAAGCCCCACCTTCGGGGCGCCACGAACATTATATGCACATCCGTGCTTTTTTTTGTAGAATTTTCAAAATTGACTCTCTTGCAAATCACACATCTTCTCTATGTAAATCCACCCTTTTAAAAATTTTTCAGGACCTCTCTAATGAAAACATTTTTTTAAAAACTGCCATTTGACTAGATCCACACATTCGTATATACTAACTTTCCTTCTATGGCGGTCGTAGCTCAGTTGGTTAGAGCACTGGATTGTGGATCCAGATGTCGCGGGTTCGAGCCCCGTCGATCGCCCATTTTTTACTAAACCGATATGCATAATTTAGAAGCTTTCTTACTCGGACTCGTACAAGGGATTACAGAATTTTTCCCTATTAGCTCGTCTGCACATCTTAAGTTTGTCAAAATGCTCCTGGGCTTAGAAGCAAACAGCGATAGCGCATCTTTTGATTTAGCCTGCCACCTCGGAACCCTCATCACCCTGATTTATTTTCTTAGAAAAGATATCATGAACCTTTTTGCCCATGATCGCAAAAAGATGTTCACGATGTTTCTCTCGCTGACACCTTTAATCCCTTTTTATTTTCTTCTAAAACCACTAAGAGATATGGCCTCTGCACCTTCTTTGCTTGGTATTTTTCTCATTGTTACAGCGGGCATTTTGTTTGTAGGAAATAAATTCCAGCTCAAAAAAATAAAAGAGCCCATCTCCAAAGGAGATTTCTTTTTGATTGGCACCATGCAAGCAATTGCTCTCATTCCCGGCATTTCCCGCAGCGGATCTACCATTGCAACAGCAAGGGCTCTTGGTTGGTCTGCAAGAGATGCCGTCAGATTTTCTTTTCTTCTTTCCATTCCTGCAATTTTAGGCGGAACCTTTTTAGAAATTCTTAAGATCTTTCACACGACTACTGTCACCTCTTTACCCGCTTCTGTGTATATCATTGGCTTTACCACCTCTTTTGTAGTCAGTCTTTCGATTGTTTCTTTTGCCATGAAATTACTCGAAAAAGGGAACCTAAAACCCTTCTTTTGGTATTGCCTCATTGTTGGAATTTTGATAACTCTGTATACTCAGATTAAGTAGACATTAAAATCCCGATGGCAAAAAAAGACACCTCCACTCCAGACGTTGCTAAAGCGCACCCCGAAGCCAAGGGATTGCTTACGCTTGCATGCGTTTTAATTTGTTTTCTCTCTCTTGTTAGCTTCACCTTTAAAAATCCCTCTGCCAACTGGCTTGGTATGACAGGTTATGGTATTGGCTGGCTCTTTTCTTACCTCTTTGGCGTCTCAGCGTACTTTGTACTGGCCTTTACAGGATGGGTAGGATGGAAGCTCCTCTTAGAAGGAAAAGTAGAAAACCTCGGCATGAAAATCTTTTACTTCTCCATTTTACTTCTTTCTTTTTCCATTTTAATCAACGTCCTCACAGAAAAAGGGATGCCACTACCGGGCGGTGTGAAACATAAAGTGATCACAGAATCGACTTTCTTAAAACTTCCCTACCCTAGAAAAGTGATACGCCACAACTTAGGAGGCGTTCCCTTTTATTACCTCTATAGAGACCTTCCCTCATTCAACTTGCAAACGATACTCTCTGATGTAGGAACGCTCATTACCTTTTCGATTACAAGCATCGTCTCTTTCTTTCTTTTAACAGGCCTGCCTTTTTCTATTTTTGCACAAAAAGTTGCCTCCTACACTTCTTCTTTAGCTAAAAAGCCTCTCTTTTCTTCTCCTGATGAGATTGAAAAGAGTTTGATCATGCCAAATCCCATCAAAGAAAAATCAGACATGCGCATACGTGTTGCATCAGAAACTGAAGATAAAATAAAACACGATCCCCTGCAAAAAAGAAATAACGCTCTCAATGCTCAGCGCGTCTACAATGGAGATTTTACAACCTACCAAATCCCTCCTCCCTCTCTTTTGACAAATCCCAAAAAAGTTGATCACCCCTCTTTAAAAAAAGAGCTGAAGAAAAAAGCAGATATCTTGGAAGAGTCTCTCATGAGTTTTGGCATCGAAGCAAAAGTAGGAGAAATCAACTGCGGCCCTACCATCACCTCTTTTGAAGTGCACCCTGCTGTCGGCGTAAAAGTCCAAAGAATTACAGCTCTTGACAACGATCTCGCGCTCAACTTGCAAGCCAAATCCCTCCGCATCATCGCTCCTATTCCTGGGAAAGCAGCTGTGGGTGTTGAAATCCCCTCACCTTATCCACAAGAAGTCAGCTTCAAAGAACTTCTCCTCAACTACCAACAAAGCCCCAGAAAACACCACATTCCCATTTTACTTGGCAAAACCGTCTCAGGAGAGCACCTCATTACCGATCTTGCCAAGATGCCTCACTGCCTCATTGCAGGAGCTACCGGCTCTGGAAAATCTGTCTGCATTAACACGATTGTGATGTCGATTGTGATGAACGCGCGACCCGATGAAATCAAACTCATCATGGTCGATCCGAAAAAAGTAGAACTTACCCAGTACACAAATCTCCCTCACATGATTGCACCTGTCATCACAGAAGCTCACGGAGCTTACGCCGCCCTCAACTGGCTTGTAAAAGAGATGCAAATCAGATATGACATCTTAAAACAACTAGGCCTTCGTAACATCTCTGCATTCAATAGCAGAGTCATCAACAAAGAGTTCGAATCCGCTTTAAATATTCCCGTACCAGAAAGAATGTATGCAATCGTTGGCATCATCGATGAATTTGCAGATCTTATGATGGCCTCATCTTCTGATTTAGAAACCCCGATTGCAAGAATTGCCCAGATGGCACGGGCTGTCGGCATCCACCTCATCTTAGCCACCCAGCGCCCTTCCCGCGAAGTGATCACAGGTCTTATCAAAGCTAACTTCCCCACAAGAATTGCGTTTAAAGTAGCAAGCAGAGTCAACTCTCAAATCATACTCGATGAAAACGGCGCAGAAAGCCTTCTTGGCAACGGTGACATGCTCTTTCTACCTCCCGGCTCTTCCCATCTGATGCGCGCGCAAGGGGCCTACATCAGCGATGAAGATATGAATCAGGTCAGAAGCTTCATCACAACGCAAGCCCCTCCCCATTACCTCATCCCTTCTTTTGATCGCATGTCCATCGGAGAAAATTCAGATGAAAGTAGCAATGCAAAAGATTCTCTCTATGATGAGGCCCGCCAAATTGTCATAGACACAAAAAATGCCTCCACTACTTTCTTGCAAAGAAAGCTCAAGATCGGTTATGCCAGAGCTGCAAGCCTAATGGATGAGCTAGAAGCAAGAGGCGTGATTAGTCCTCAAGAAGGCAGTAAACCACGGCGCGTTTTAGTAGAGGAGAAAGACCTTGACCGATCATCAGCAGATTGAAAAACAGCTCATACCAAGACTTCGCAAGTTAGGATTTATCCTCTTTGCATTCAGCGCTATTGCCTTTGCGGCTTCTTTTCTTCCCGAAGCGGAAGAAGAATTAGCCATCGATGAAGCAGCTCTTATCGCCGATTTTGAAGAACCTCCTCCCCTAAATATGTATCTTATTGCTATTATCTTTGCTTCTGTAGGCGCATCGTGTATCACCATTGCCTGGAAAAAGAAAAATAGCTTACCCAACATATGAATGGATTTTGTCCTCTTGCTTCTGGATCAAAAGGAAACTGCATCTATTTTGGCACAGAAAATACACGCATCCTCATCGATGCAGGTATCAGTGAAAAAAAAGTCAAAAGCGCTCTAGATACATTCGACATCACCTTAAAAGATATCGATGCCATTCTGATTACCCACGAACACACCGATCACATCAAAGGCCTTGTCACACTTGCCCTGCGCTACAAAATACCCATCTTTGCCAATGCAGACACAGCCAAAGCCATCCACGACACCCTAGGTGAGTGTCCCAAATTTAAAATCTTTTCCACCGGCGAGACTTTTGAATTTGGAGATATCGAAGTCCATCCTTTCAGCATCCAACATGATACCCTTGATCCCGTAGCCTTCACCATCCGCACGGGCTCCCTCAAATGCGGCTTTTGCACCGACCTTGGCTTTGTCACAACGCTTGTCAAAAACAACCTCAAAGACTGTGACTATCTCTACATAGAATCCAACCACCAGCCCTCTATGGTTTATGCCTCAAGCCGTCCTGCTACCTACAAGCAGCGCGTCCTCAGCAGGCAAGGGCACCTTTCCAATGACGAATGTGCAGACCTCCTCCTTGACATCTTTAACCCCAAGCTCAAACACATCCACTTAGCGCATCTCTCGCAAGAGTGCAACTCCCCCGAACTTGCCCTCAAAATTACCCAAGACAAATTGCAATCCCGCGGCTACATAGTCGATGTCTCAATTGCTTTTCAAGACACTTTAAGTAACTCTATTTTGTTCTAAGAAATCGTTAAATTTCTGATTTTAAGCAACTTGTATCCGGCAGGCGAAACAAACAGTTTCCCCACCTTTTACAGGCTTGACAAAATATTGACTTTGTACAAGCATACGGATATCATAAACAATAACCGCGAGTTTGTACAGTGCCTAAAACCATAAGTAAGTTAGAAGAAGCCGTTTTCATCTTTAAGAAAGCGGGGGGAGTTCTTTCAATGACAGAAGCCTTAGAAAAGGGGATTCATCGGAGTATTCTTTATAAATTAAGAGACCAAGGAATGCTAGAAGTTTTGGGCAGGGGATTATACCGCCTAAAGGATGTAGAGTTAGTTTACCCAGATTTTATTACTATTTCAAAAAAAATCCCCCAAGGAGTTATTTGTCTAATATCGGCCCTTTCCTTTCATGAGCTAACGCTGCAAATTCCAAGTTCAATTTATGTAGCCATTCCCAATAAATTACACAAACCACCTATCGGTTATCCTCCTACCAAATATTTTTGGTATTCCGACAAACTGCTGAAAACAGGGGCTGTTGAGTATAAAATTAGTGGGTATCCTGTGAAAATATCTGATCCGGAAAAGACTCTTGTTGATTGTGTTAAATTTAGAAATAAAATTGGACAAGATGTTACTCTTGAAGCTCTTAAGATTTACTGGCAACAAAAAAAGACCCATCTTAATAAGTTATTTGAGTATGCTAAAATGTTCCGAGTCGAGAAAATATTAAAATCGATTATGGAAGCAATTACAAGTAGGTAAACATGGGAACAAAGCCCAAAAAAAACCTGGAAGAATCCCTCTACCAACGCCTGAAAAATATCTCAATACAGAAAGGACGTCAATTTGACGAAATCCTTCGTTACTATGCAATTGAGCGTTTTCTGTATCGTTTAAGTCAAAGTCCTTACGCCCACAGATTTTTCTTAAAGGGGGGGCTCATGTTTATGGTATGGGATGCAGAAAACCACCGAGCTACAATGGATATAGATTTTTTAGCAAAAATATCCAATGACGTAGACTTTGTAAGAAGAATAATAGAGACTGTTACTAGCATCGAAATAGAGGGTGATGGAATTACTTTTGATACACAGAAGCTCATCCTCAAAAAAGTTCAAGTGGGTGGAGATTATGAAGGAATAAATGTCTCATTTTCTGCCCACTTATTTTCTGCAAAAATTCCCATCATAATAGACATCGGATTTAACGATGTGATCATTCCACAACCAGAAAAAATTTCTTATCCTACCCTTTTTAAAACGCCCTCTCCCCAGCTGATGGGGTATACTTTTGAAACCGTTTTTGCTGAAAAGCTAGAAGCAATAGTAAAGCTAAGTCTTGTTAATACACGCATGAAGGATTTCTACGACCTGTGGGCCATCTCTCAAATGAAGGAATTAGATATAAAAGAGTTGGAGACAGCTATTTTGAGAGTATTTGAAAATAGAAACAACAAATTGGAATTCCCTCTGGCATTTACTGAGCAGTTTTATTCAGATTCTCAAACGATTCAAATATGGAAGCAGTTTTTATTGAGAGTTCCCAGAACCGTGCCCACTCTTGAAAATATTGTGAAAGAAATAGTAGTTTACCTTTCCCCGATTTTTGAAAAACTTCAAGCTGGAGCAGAAAAATGACCGACCAAAATTTGGGCCTACAGAGCCGATGACGTATCGAATTGTTAGTTCATTCCAACCTGGTTCACAAAACGTACATTTAATCTATACCGCGCCCGTTTAGGTTTTGTGAAAATTAAAGGAGCTCAGAGTACGGCTATTTTCCCATGATCAGGAGGAGCGGCATATTGGAAAATATATCCGACGAGTGATCATTGAAAAGAGGCTACTATGAGGCCCGTTTAAATTCACAAAACCTAAACGGGTGCGGTATATTAAAGGAACACTCCAGGAGCCGTCAGGCAGTTCCTTCCGCTCAACCAGTTTGTTTCCACTTTTTGGTTAGAAACCTTTCTCTTTAGGCCGAACCGCTTTAGCGTGTATTTTTTTAAATCCTGAATATACTGAAGGAGCCTGAAAACAAAAGAGGTTCTATGGAAGGAGGATGTGCAGAAGGAGCTCATACTATATACGACTTGACATCCTCCCCTCCCTAAAGGCTTGTCATTACCCAAAACTTTCATGAACGCGTAATTCTA
>CANJJB010000045.1 GCA_947474635.1 Parachlamydiales bacterium
TCCCATCAGAAGAGCATCGGGCGCAAAGGGTCTATGCAAGCAGTTGTTCTTATCGCTCTGAGGGTTTAAATGGACGTTCTTTGTTACGCTCTACCTTATCAATATTAAGTAATCTTTCTGCTCCGCCTCCTCCTGCTTTCATTAATTGGAATAGGAATAACTCTACGAATATAACAATCAACGTAGGGGCTCCTAAGAGAAACCAAACAGAAGCAGAAAGAGAGGCTGAAGAAGCAAGGCTCAAAAAGGAAGAAGAAGAAAGAAACAATCGGCGTGTTATGTGGGGATCTGCCTTAGGGGCAATAGGTGCTGGTGCTCTCGTTGGAAAGCTGGCTCAAAATTATTTAGATGCCCAGGAGAAGTTAAACGAGCTCATCGAAACGCAAACAGAGATTACTGCAAAAACATCAACTCTTTCTGGTCATGACTCTGCAGCAGATCAAGCAGCTAAACAGTTATTTGTAAAAGTGATGGAAAAATATGAGCGTTTTTATGAAGGGAGAATTTGGAAGATGAAGGGCTATGTTGTCTTAGCATCGACTTTTCTTGTAGAGATAACAGCTGTGTTTCTTGGCGCTTTTTATAAATCTTTTCGAGTGAGGGATGCCGCAGGCGTAGCCAGTTTGCTGACCGTTGTAGCAGGATCTGTGTTCTACTTTATGTATAGTGGCATTGATAGCAGAAAAAAACTGGATAGAAATATACCAGAAAACATCAAGGCTATTAGGGATCTTGTTAAGGAGTCTCGCGCTTTCCCTCCTACTTATGAAGAGACAGCACAGAGAGAGGAGAATGCAGCTTTTGAAAGAGCTGGGTTTATCTATCCGTTTGTTCAAGGTAACATTACATGGACGCAGCATCAGCAGACTTGCCAATGGTTTTGGCGTTATACTGGCCATGAAGATCCAAGATGGATTCCAGGGTATAAGCCTTAAGACAGTTTAAAAATGCTGACGCCCGAGGAGCGCGCGAGAAAGCGTGCTCCCATCGACATACTCAAGCGGGCTTCCCATCGGGAGCCCGAAGGCAAGACGGGACACTTTAAGTCCTAGCTTAACAAGGCTCTCTTTAAGATAGAGAGACGTTGCATCGCCTTCAATCGTTGAGTCAAGGGCAATGATCACTTCTTGGGTATGTAATTTTTGAATACGTTCTTTTAGTTGATCTAGATCTAAGTGGTCTGGCATTCTTCCATCTAAAGGTGAGAGGAGCGCTCCTAGCACATGGTAAAATCCTCGATACATCCTGGTTTCTTCAAACGCATACACATCTTTTGGACAAGAAATAATACATAGAATGCTGGCATCTCTTTTCATAGGATCACAAAAAGCGCACTCTGCTTGTTCCATTAAGCAGTGGCACTCAGGACAACTCTGTACTTTTTCTTTTAAGGTGTGCAAGATTTGAGAAAAATGCTCTAGTTGTTCTTGAGGCCAAGTGAGCAATTGAAAGGCAAAGCGCTCGGCTGTTTTAGTGCCAACGCCGGGTAGCTTTCGTAAAAAACCAATGAGATTAATGAGGGAAATAGGGTATTTTGCCATATAATCAGAGAATACATGGGAACGAGTCTGGCTTGCAAGTAAAAATTGAGTTGAAAAAATACTGGTATTAGGACTTAAATAAAGGCGCCATCTTTTTTGTGGGCTGGTGCTAAGAACTTCTTATACAACGAGGATTTACAATGAAAGGGTTTGAAACAGGTAGCGACAAGGTAAGAAAGATCTGTAAACTTCTGAAGGAGGAAACTCTTGAGCCAGCAAAACGAGAAGCTGAAGATCTCGTTGAGATCGCGCGTAGGCAAGCAGAAGAAATTCTAGTCCATGCAAAAGAGCAAGCAGAAAAAATTTTATCACAAGCAAAAGCTGATATCGATAAACAAAGAGCTGTTTTTCAGGCCTCTATTTTTCAAGCCTGCAGACAAACATTGGAATCTTTGAAAGAAAAGATTGAGAGAAGACTTATTTCTCCAGAGCTTGGCAAACTCATTGCAGGTTCGATGCAAAAACCAAAAGATCTCTCTCAGCTCATTACAGCAGTTGTAGAAGCGCTTCATAAAGATGGTCTTGCAGCCGATTTAAGTGTCTATATTCCCTCTGCTGTGCCAGTTAAAGAGGTTAATCAACTTCTTAGTGCCGGCATTCTCGAGCATTTAAGAGAAAAAAGCGTTCTATTAAGTTCGATCGGTGGCGGTGTGCAAGTAAAACTTGTGAAAGAAAATATGACGATCGATCTTTCTGATACTGCTATGAAAGAGATTGTAGCTGAATACATTCGAAAAGATTTTCGAGAATTTATTTTTGGAGCTTAAGCAATGGCTAATTACTACTTTTTAGCAGCCTCGCTCCCTTTACTTACGCTGGGAGAAAAGCCTGATCTTTCGTTTGATGAGTTAAAGAGCAGATTTAAGATTAATTTGAATAAGGAAGATTACGAAAAAACGATTGCCTTCAGAAGGTATATTGATGTAGCAAATATTCGGTTTCTTTTTTTAGAAGAAGCAATAGATTCTAGAGGAAACCTGAATGAAAAAGATTTGGATGAAGCGCTTTTGCTAAAGGATAGTTTTCCTTTTTATATCTTTGATTTTTTAGATCAGTTTGAAAGTGTGTCTGAGAAGTTAAAACATTTTTCTGGGGTTTTATCTATTTTTTTTAATGAAGAGATCTCTAAGCAAAAAGGATTTTTGAAGGCCTATTTTGAATTTGAAAGAACGTGGAAAATGGTGATGCTGGCTCTTCGAGCAAAAGAGCAAAACAGGGATGTGATGAGAGAGCTCCAATTTGAAAATTTTTCTGATCCGCTAGTTGCTCAAATACTAGCTCAAAAAGATGGAAGTTACTATGATCCTCCTCCAGAGTACCTCGATTTGAAAGAAAAATATGTCTCGTGCGGTGCAGATCCATGGCAGAAATATAAAGTGATTGCTAAATGGCGCTTGAACCGAATAGAGGAATTAGTAGATAAACCTGTATTTTCTATCGATTGGATTTTATCTTATATGGCCCGTTTGCTTATTGTGGAAGATTATAATGCTCTTGACGAAGCGAAGGGAAAAATGATTTTAGATGCGTTTGTGAGTTAATTTATGCAAGAAAAAGGTAAGGGAAAGGTTGTACGAGCTTTTGGGAATTTAATACAAGTTGAATTCGAAGGAAGTATTCGTCAGGGAGAGATGGCAGCTGTCAAGCTAGGCAACCTCCTGCTCAAAGGGGAGATCATTGAAATTGCAGGCAAGATAGCCAAAGTCCAGGTGTTTGAAGACACGCGCGATATTCAGCTAGGCACGCAGGTGGAGTTCCATGACAACTTGTTAGAAGCAGAGTTAGGTCCTGGTCTTTTAACAGCCATTTTAGATGGTCTCCAAAATCCTCTTGAAAAAGTAGCAGATGCGGTAGGTCTATTTTTACAGCGAGGGATCTATCTTCCTCCTCTAGATCGTACCAAGCATTGGGATTTTCAGCCGCTAGCGAAGGAAGGAGATATTCTTGAAAGGGGAGATTCCTTAGGCTTTACAATGGAAGGCAGGTTCCACCATCAAATCATGATTCCTTTTTCTCTTTTTGGCGAATACAAACTGACATGGGTGATCAAACCTGGCTCTTATACAATCGAGACAGTCGTTGCTAAGGGAGTTGATGATAAGGGATCAGAAATGTCTTTCACCATGATGCAAAAGTGGCCTGTGAAAATTCCTCTCATACATGGCGAGAGAGCTAAAGCTACGAAGATGATGGATACCGGTGAAAGAATTATCGATACCCAGTTTCCTATTTTAAAGGGAGGGAGCTTTTGCGCTCCAGGTCCTTTTGGTGCGGGAAAGACGGTGCTTCAGCATCACCTTTCTAAATATGCAGCAGTCGATATTGTTATTTTTGTTGCCTGTGGTGAGCGTGCAGGGGAAGTTGTTGAGGTTCTTAGAACTTTTCCTCACCTGATCGATCCTCACACGAATGACTCTCTTATGCAGCGCACAGTGATCATCTGTAACACCTCTTCTATGCCGGTAGCTTCAAGAGAGGCCTCTATTTACATGGGAACAACGATTGCTGAGTACTACCGTCAAATGGGGCTTGATGTACTACTTCTAGCTGACTCAACTTCCCGTTGGGCGCAAGCAATGCGCGAGATGTCGGGAAGACTGGAAGAGATTCCCGGTGAAGAAGCCTTTCCGGCGTATTTAGCATCCAGGATTGCTTCTTTTTACGAGCGCTCAGGATTTATCTGCCTTAAAGAAGGCAAAACTGGATCTCTTACAATTGGAGGAACGGTTTCTCCTGCGGGAGGTAATTTTGAAGAACCTGTAACGCAAGCAACGCTTTCGGTTGTAGGCGCTTTCTTAGCGCTTTCAAGAGCTAGATCTGATGCTAGGCGCTACCCTGCCATTGACCCTCGCATCTCATGGAGTAAATACGTCGATAACGTAAGTGCCGAATTGCAAAAGCAATTAGAAACTCTGCCCCATAAGGCAGAGGAAATACCCCAAGAGTGGGGAGATATGGTCAGAGGCGCATCTAAAATTTTATTCCAAGGGGATGAAATTGGCAAGCGAATGGAAGTAGTGGGAGAAGAGGGCGTGACGATCCAAGATATGATTATCTACCTCAAATCAGAGCTCTATGAATTTTGCTACCTGCAACAAAATGCTTTTGACAAAGAGGATTGTTACTGTCCTTTACCAAGGCAAATCCCTCTTTTCTTGCTAGTTAACAAGGTATTTAAAATGCCTTTTTATTTTGATAATCATGACACTGCGCGTGCCTTCTTTTTAGATTTGCAAAACGATATTAAGAATGTGAATTTCATGCCTTTTAAATCAGAGCGCTACGATAAGGCTTTAAAACAGATTGATGAGAAGCTTGCCCAAGCTGTACAAGGGGTGGTGCGCGTATGAAAAAAATCTATGACCGTATTGTCGATATGAGGGGAAACCTTCTGACTGTGAATGCTACCAATGTAGGGCTAGGAGAGCTTGCACGCATCTATAAAAAAAATGGAGAAGAGACATTTGCCTCCGTGCTTAGCATTGATGGTGAAAAAGTCACGCTTCAGGCTTTTGAAAATACCAGGGGAATTTCAACACACGATAGAATTTCATTCTTAGGGAAACAAATGGAGGCTATCGTCAGTGATTCTCTTTTAGGAAGACGCTTTGATGGAGCAGGAGAGCCTATTGATAAAGGGCCTTCTATGGTAGGTGAGCATGTTCAATTGAACTCTCCTTCCTTTAATCCTGTCCGTAGAGTGATTCCTCACGATCTTGTCCGTACAAATATTCCCATGATCGATGTCTTTAACTGCCTTGTTAAATCGCAAAAGATCCCTATTTTTTCTGTAGCAGGAGAGCCTTATAATGCGCTTTTAATGAGAATTGCTAATCAGACAAATGCCGATATCGTCATCATTGGGGGCATGGGTCTTCGTTTTGATGATTACCAAGCCTTTATCGATAATGCTGAAAAATTTGGATCTCTTGAAAAAACAATCATGTTTGTGCATCAAGCAACAGATCCGATTGTGGAGTGTTTGCTTGTTCCTGATATGGCACTTGCCTGCGCAGAAAAATTTGCTGTGCAAGATAAAGACGTGCTTGTTCTTCTCACTGACATGACAGCTTTTGCAGATGCTCTCAAAGAAATTGCAATCACCATGGATCAGGTGCCTTCTAACAGAGGTTATCCTGGGTCTCTCTATTCTGATCTTGCTGCGCGCTATGAAAAAGCAGTCGACATCGATGGTTCAGGCTCTATCACAATTATTTCTGTAACAACGATGCCAGGTGGCGATGTCACAAACCCCGTTCCTGATAACACAGGGTATATCACTGAAGGGCAGTTCTATCTCCACGAAGGCAGGATCGATCCTTTTGGATCACTTTCTCGTCTGAAGCAGCAAGTGATTGGAAAAGTCACCAGGGAAGATCATGGAGATATTGCGAATGCGCAAATCCGTCTTTATGCTGAATCGAAAAAAGCAAGAGAGAGGCAAGCAATGGGCTTTAAACTTTCTGGTTGGTTTGAGAAGCTCCTCCATTATGCACACCTTTTTGAAGAACGCATGATGAGCTTGGAAGTGAATCTCACCTTAGAAGAAGCGCTTAACCTTGGGTGGAAAACCTTAGCTGAGTGCTTTGAGTCCAATGAAGTAGGGATTAAACAAACACTCATCGATAAATATTGGCCGAAATCGGATGATGCATGATAAAGCTGACAAAGACAGAACTGCGCGTTCAGCAAAATAGATTAACGCAGCTGCGGAAGTATTTGCCTACGCTCCAGCTCAAAAAAATGCTCCTTCAAGCAGAGGTTATCCAAGCTCAGCAAGAGATCCAAGTTCTCAATAGCGCCTTTAAAGCGCTTGAAAAAAAAATCAGCTCTTTTTCTTCCCTTTTTTCAGACAAGCAAGCGTTTGATCTTTTTCCCTCAGTCAAAGTATTGGAAACGAAAAAGATATTTGAAAATATTGCAGGTGTTGATATTCCTGTATTTGATAAAATTATTTTTCAAGAATCTGATTATTTTTTGCTTGATAGCCCTGTATGGCTAGATTCAGCTATTGCCTCTCTCAAAGAACTCATCGAAATTAAAGAGAGAAGAATTGTCGGAGAAGAGAAAAAAAGAGCCCTTGAAAAAGAATTACGCGAGGTGTCTATCCGGGTTAATCTCTTTGAAAAGATTCTCATTCCAAGGGCCCAACAAAACATTAAGAAAATCAAGATTTTCCTTGGCGACCAGCTCTTAGCAGCTGTTTGTCAAGCCAAAGTGTCCAAGAAAAAGATCTTAAAAAGGGCGCAGCAACTTTTATGATCATTAACGTCGTCAAATACCTTATCATTGGAGTCAAGGAAGAGATCGATAAGTTTTTTGAGATGGCCCAAGAGCAAGGTTTTTTGGAATTTCTTTCCATTTCTGGAAAAAAACATATCGAGCAGCCTATACCCGTTCAAAGTCTTCTTACAGCGATTAAAATTTTGCGCAAATTTCCTTTAAGAGAAACGTATTTTGGTGGGGGCGAATTGCCCTTTGCGATGCAGGTATCGGAAAGAATTTTAGAGCTCAAAGAAGATCTCGAAAAACTCCATGAAGAAAAAAGACTGCTGGAAGCAGAGATTTCACGCGTAGCTCCGTTCGGAGATTTTTCTATGGAAGATCTCGAGTATGTCGAACGAGAAGGGGACAGAAAAATACAGTTTTTTTGTAGGAAGGCAACAAAAGATCATATCGTTTCTACAGATAGTGCTGTGATTTACATTGCAACCGAGTATGGCCTTGATTACTTTATAGCCATTAGCGAGGAGCCTTTTACCTATCCAGGTATGATCGAAATGCGCATCGATTCTCCCTTGGGAGAGCTGCAAAACAGGCTCCACTTTGTGACTGAAACGATCCACAGGTTAGAAGGTGAGCTAAAAGATTACGCAGGGCATAGCGAGTTTTTACAAACAGTGCTTACTGACGAGATCAACAAATACAATCTTATTTGTGCAAAAAAAGATGTCTCATACCCCCTTCAAAACTCTGTATTTTCTATCGAGGCGTGGATTCCAGAAAATAAGGTTTCCGTTTTTTTTGATTTTTTAGAAGGTATGGCCATACACGCTACCCAAATTGCTGTAGAAAAAAAAGATAGAGTCCCTACATGCATGGAGAATGAAGGCGCAGGCCTTGTAGGTGAGGATCTCGTTAAAATCTACGATGTCCCAGCGATTACCGACAAAGATCCATCTAAGTGGGTCTTGTGGTTTTTCGTGCTCTTTTTTGCCGTGATCATCGGAGATGCAGGTTACGGCGCTCTTTTTCTCCTACTTGCTGTTTATCTAAAACGTAAATATCCAGCCTTGAAAGGAATGGGCGCCCGCATGCTCAAGCTACTTTATTACCTATCGTATGCCTGCATGATTTGGGGCGTTCTTACATGTTCTTATTTTGGCCTTAGAATTTCTCCTGAGAGTTTTTTAAGCCAGATTTCCCCCCTGCATTATCTAGCAGAGCAAAAAGCGCTCTACCATTTTCAGCAGCATGATAGCGTGTATGAACATTGGGTAACAACTTATCCACAACTCAAAACCATCACAGATGGAAGAGCTCTTTTAGAGTCAGCCGCAAGCGTTGCAAAACAGGGCAACACCTACAAGATGTTAGAAGAGTTTTCAGGCAATATCATTCTGGAGATCACGCTTCTCATCGGTCTTATTCACATTAGCTTGTCATTTTTGCGCGTGCTTAGAAAAAATGTCGCAGGCCTTGGGTGGATTGCATTCATGGTAGGGGGCTATCTCTATTTTCCGGGCATGCTCCAATCGACAAGTCTTGTTAACTTTATGGGGTGGGTAGATAAGGGCCTTGCCGCAGCTATCGGCCTTGAATTGATTTACGTAGGCCTTACCTTTGCCGTTTTTGCAGCGGTCATTCAGCGCGGGCTCAAAGGGTTTGGCGAGATCTCCTCGATCATTCAGATTTTTGTCGATGTCCTTTCTTATTTACGACTCTATGCTTTAAGTTTAGCAGGTGCTATTATGGCCTCTACGTTTAACCAAGAAGGCGGAACCTTAGGGCTTGTTTTTGGAGCGCTTGCCATTTTGCTAGGGCATTGCATTAATATTACTGTAGGATTTATGGGCGGCATCATACATGGACTTCGCCTTAATTTCTTAGAATGGTACCACCACTGCTTTGACGGTGGGGGCAAATTATTTAAACCTTTGAAAAAGTTAATAGGTCCTTCAAATGAAACATAGGAGACACATATGGATTATGACATGATAGGACCGGCCATCGTGCTGGGCCTCGGATGTATAGGAAGCTCGATAGGATGCGGTATCGGTGGTATGGCATCACACGCTGTTATGAGTAGAGTCGAAGAAAACCATGGTAAATTTATTGGTATGTCTGCGATGGCAGCTTCCCAGTCGATCTTTGGTTTTGTTCTCATGCTCATCATGCGCAACAACATCAAAGCAGGCATATTAGCGCCTGTATCAGCCATGGGCATTGGACTCTTTGTCGGCCTTGCTCTGATGATCTCTTCGATCTATCAAGGCATGTGCGCAGCATCAGGGATTCAAGCGGGCGCTAAACAACCTGCTGTGATTGGAAAATGTTTTGCAGCTCTTGGAATTGTAGAATCTTTTTCCCTCTTTGCGTTCGTCTTTGCTCTTCTTTTAATTTATTAAAAGTTTTAGTAAAAAACGTCCTACAAAAATAGGATGTCTTAGCAAAAGTTGAAGGAGCCTCCAGTAGGATGTTCCTTCAACCTTTTTATATAAGACAAAAGGCAATTCCGCTGCTGCATCTTTGATCCAATACGGATAATTAGGTGGCATGAGTGAGGGCAGTTTGTCTATGGGAAAAAACCGGATATCGCTTGTCTCAGCTCCCAGCGTAGGCTCTCCCATAACTGGCGTAACCTCAAAAAAATACGTATGTTTTGATAGGCGGTTGTAAGGGGAGTACTCAGCAATTTTTCTCATAATCTTTCCAGAAAACCCCGTCTCCTCTTCCGTCTCTCTCAGTGCAGCTTCTTCCGGAGATTCTTCCGCATCGATGCCGCCGCCTGGCAGCACCCATACCGGAATATCTCTTCTCTTAATCAGAAGAACACTTTTGCGATCTTTACTAAAAATAATGGATGCAACTGATTTTCCCATTGGTAAAGCATAATTGTTTTTGTTTCTTCTAGCAAGATTTCGTTTTGACATTAGTGCAATTTTCGAGGACGGAGAGCTAGAGTCTGCTTCAGTTTGTCGGAAATTCCGACAAACTGAAACCATCGGGTATTTTTGCGGTTTTATTCCTTATGTAAAAGGCTCTTGATCCTTTCAATGCCCCCTTCTACAATTTCAAAAACGGCATATAGAGGAATGGCTTTAATTTTTTCAAACTGGCTTCGCTTCTCAGAAGAGAATTTAACCCCATAGGGGCTACTGGGGTGTGACTCAAGAAAAGAGTGCAAGCTTTTTAAGGTAGAGCCTTTTCCTGATTTGACTTCAATCGGGATGACTTTTCCTTCAAAGGTTGTTAGGTAGTCAATTTCTGCTTCACTTCCTTTGGATTCTCGTTGCCAATAGTAGAGAGGTGTTTTCATGTTAGGAGAAGAATAAGCCATCATTTCTTGCCCTACGAAACTTTCTACCAATTTTCCCTTGTTGATAAATTCGGCTTTAGGATTTAAAAGCCAACCTTTTAAATCTACTCCTAGAAGGTGCTGCGTAAGAGCAATGTCAAAACAAATAACTTTATACCACTCTAAATCAGTTTGCGCCCCCAAAGGAATGCCTTGGCCAGATGTATGATAGACCATATGAATAATATGGGCTTTTTCCATGAGTTCTAGACAGGGTGCAAGTTCTCTTTTTCGATAGTCTCCCATTCCCTGAAATTTGAATTTGTCTCCTATTCGTAAGGGGACATTCTGGAATAGTATATTGAGATATTTCAGCTGAGTTTTTTTCGCATATTTGTCAAAGTCTTCTCGGTATGTCTGTACAATGGTCGTCAGCTTATCTTTCACATCAAGAATTTGCTCTGTATTTGCCCAACTGCTAACAACTTCGGGCAGTCCTCCCACAATAAAATATTCTCCTAGTAGCTTCATCAGCTTTTCATGGAGAACAGCAGGAAAAGCAGCTTTTTCACACATCGCTTCCAACAGGAGATGTTGCCCTTTTGCAACTAGAAATTCTGCAAAACTTAAAGGGTATACAGATAATGTCTGCACCCTGCCAACAGGAAGGCCTACTTGCTCAATAGCAAATTCGAGGAGAGATCCAGCTCCTATGACATGAAGCTCTGGCATCTCTTCATAAAAATACCGAAGAGCTAATATAGCTTGTGGACAGAGTTGTATCTCATCGAGAAAAAGAAGCGTTTGTCCAGGCACAATCGGTTGTCCTCTATCCGCAGACAAATTTCTTAAGATTCTTACAGGGTCAAGGTTTTGTTCAAAAATTGAACGAAGCTCCGGCCTTTTTTCTAGGTTGACTTCATAAAAATCGGGGTAAGATTGCCCCAAATGTCTCACCGCAAAGGTTTTTCCCACCTGTCTTGCGCCCCTTAGGATAAGGGACTTCCTACCTGGGGATTTCTTCCATTCCTTAAGTTCTTGATTAATAAGTCTTTTCATGGTTTTTGGTCGTTTTAGGGGGTTGTTTTAGACCATTTTTGGTCGAAAATCGGACATGTTTTTTATAAATTTGGTCGTTTTTAGGACATAGTACTCTATTTTTTGGCGAATAATCAAGGATAAAAGCCTGTGAGGGCATTGATTTGTAGTGTTGGAAAATCACTTGGCACGGCATAACGCCTAGAAACGGAGTATTTTTCATGAAAAATAAAATAAGATATGCTATTTTGGGGATGCTCCTTGTAGGGAAAATAAAATAGGGCAGTACATGCTAAAAACCTTAATAGGCTTGCTAACATCGTTGGGCATGTCTTTACTTGCTCAAAGCACCACTCTATTAGATGTTCCTAAAGTACATGAGACGCCTTGTGTGTTTTGCAAGCCAGATATCCTTGAAAAGCAATCAGTTTTTATAAGCAAGCATTTCAATGTCATGCCTAGTTATGAGCCTCGGACGCCAGGACATCTTTTAGTTGTTCCTAAAAGACATGTCGCAAAAGCACATGAATTATCTTCTGATGAATGGTCAGAACTTTCTGTTATCACTACAAAAATAGTACAAGTTTTTTCTAAATTCCTTGCAACTGACGATTATATCATTCTTGAAAAAAATGGCGTTCAGGCATTTCAAGACGTTCTTCATGTACATTTCCACTTTTTCCCCGTTCGTTCTGTAACATGGTCAAGCATTTTTGATGTCGATCCAAAAAAATTGAGCCCACAAGATTTGGAAGATCATGTTCTCTTATTTCAAGACTATTTCAAGGCAGTAGATGACTAGAAAAGTAGAGATTTCAATAGATCATTTCATTTTGACATTCGGGCGTCCTGTAAAAAAAATTACCGTAACTTTTCAATAGGAAAGATTCAAGATTTTCCTTGCGCAAGGTTTTTTGTTAGGAAAATTCCCCTAATCCGCTAAACTGATAATTTTTCTAAAAAGAGTGGGCCTGTGAAAAGAGCTTGGATACTAGGGTTATTATTATTTTTTGGATGTGACAAGTACTACGTCTCTGTTAAACAACTCAGCGTAGGGCCTACGTACCTTGCAAGCACGCATGTCGGAACACCCGATCCTCGCCAAGCAAATCCCCCTGAAGGGCAAAAGCTTTTTATCGATTGGGCAATTCCTGAAGATGTTTTAGAAAAATCACCCCGGCTTGTGATGTATCTCTTATATAAGGATCACTCACAGAAAGAGCTCATTTATCCTATCGAGCATCAACGAGGATACAAGGTCTATTCCCTACTTAACAA
>CANJJB010000046.1 GCA_947474635.1 Parachlamydiales bacterium
CAAGATGAAAGCAATCAGGGCACCCCTAAACAAGCTACCCTCAACAAACAAGTCAACACAGTGTCCCAGCCACTTCTACAAGCAGATGGTATCCACTCTATCCCAGGTAGTTTCACCAAGAAAAAACTAGACCTCGATCTTACCAAGGAAACCCAGGAGTTAATGCAGTTCATGGACGAGATAGAACAAGAAAAAGCAGTAGAGAAGATGTCGCCTATGGATGAAAATGCTCTCTTCGAAACAACAACAACAGATACCAGTTCCCAGACAGACAGCTTACCATCTGAACAAACACACGAAATACATCAACAGCTTCTAAAAGAACTTGTAAGTACGCGTCAAGCTTTGGAAACCTCCCAACTAGCCGAATACACTCTACAAGATAAAGTCTTCAAACAGCACCTCGCAATCGAACAACAAAAACAGAAAAACCATACTTTATCAGATAAAAATCGCACCCTATGTTTCAGCGTACAAGATTTAACCGCCCAGCTAAAAGCTCAAAAAACAACCTTTACGAGCAGTATTGAGCTCGCTAGAAGCAAAGCCCTTGAAACGCTTACAGAAGCAAACGAAGTGCAGAAACAATCTGAGCAATTATCAGAAACTAATGAAGCCTTACGTAAAGAAAATGCATCCCTGCGTCAAAAAATAGCTATGCTATCACAAGAATTAACAGATGCTGCATCAGCTACAGATGATGACACACGTTCAAGCTTATCTGCTTCTACAGAAGATCTCGCAACGCCGGAAGAATACGCATATGAGCCAACTGAGCAAAGCCCTACCCCGGAACAAGACAGCACAACATCCACAGTCTATGAAACCACTCTAAATGACATCGCCTACAATATTAAAGAGTTCCAGGGCTCTACAGGTCAAGACATAGACAACCTTCTTAGAACCCTTACCCGCCTAATCCAAAACGCGCAGATTAAATAGACAAGCCCTGCTGTGCAAGCAGTCCCGCCTAAAAGACATAACCAATAGAGGTAGTTGCAAAACTCGCTTTGGAGGTCCAATTCGATGATTTTGGCGCTAGTTCTGTTTTTCGCAAGTTGACATATCCTGATGGCCATAGGCGACTTGCGAAAAATCCGAACCCAGCGGCAAAAGCGCGGATTGGGCCCCAAATGGAGTTTTGCAACTGCCTCAATACACTATCAATTGGTTATAACCCTGCTTTTTCAACACCTAACACTCTCTATCACAAGGGATTATAAACATCGACTTTATGCCCCATTTATTACTGCAAACATCTAATAACAAGCGTCTTGCACCCAAAACATTTCTAATTATATTGTTAAATTTTTGTTTACACAGAATGAGTTATTTGTTAAAATTGTGTTAAGATAATAATAAAAGGTATATATGGGTATTCAAATAGGTTCAATAACGATTGATCGGGCCACATACCAGGCTAGTTCAACGTCTACAGTTGACCACATCCATCTTAACACTCTTGAACAAAAACTAAAAGGGGTTGTGCCAGACCTTATCGGTACTCTTATTAGGCTCATAGCTAATGAGAATGCTCATGGAGAATTTTCCCTAGATGTCTCTAATACAAGCGCTACCCTCACACTAGGTGGTCCACCTCCAAGCACCACAAATATGGCGCTGCAGGCAGGATCGTGGATAAAGACGGTTACGCAGGAAGGCAAACAGGTCTCTAGTGAACCGGTCTTTACAGATTTAACTCAGCGCGACCAATACACACGGCTAACAACTCTTTTTATTACTACCATCAAAGATTCAAGAAATCCTCCTGCGGCTTTGCCTCTACAAGACAGTCATGAGGTTAGCCATTTGCCAGAAGTACCTACTCACGATATGTCTGCCCATATTCCAAGACCCACAGGAATGGCTCCATCATCAGCAACCCATACTGAAACGCAAGCTTTACAAGGACAACTAGCAGAATTGCTACAGCGTTTTAATGCCTTAGAAAACCAGTTAAGAAATAGCACCGAAAAATTAGCTACGCGGAACGCGGGCATAAAAACTCTTGAACAAGAAAGAGAAAAATTGCTAGAGGGAAGAGCTCAGCTACAGGCTCAGTTAGACAGAGCCCAAGAAACGGGAGACGCTGCACAAACATCATTAGCTGCGAAGGAAGCAGAAATAGCCCAACTTAAAGATCAGTTAGCACCCCTACAGCTCGAATTAAATCAAGCCCGAAATAAGAGCCCGCAGCTTGAACAGATAGTTACCACTCAACAAGCACAACTTGAAGCTGCTGCTCTAGAATTAGAAGAAACAAAACAAGCACTGGCAGGTGCTCGCGCAGATAACCAAGCCCTTGAAGCGCAATTAGCTGAATCCCAAGCAGCTCTTCAACAAAACATAGAAGCCCAACAACAATTACAATCTGAGCTCACAACTGCCCGCGTGCAACTACAGGGTTTACAAGCTGAGAGTTCAGAACAAGCAAAGGCCGCAGATGTGCAAATAAAAACGCTTACAGCTCAACTAAAAACTAAGGAAGCAGAAAACGCAGAACTGTCAGCCAATATAGCTCAGCTAGAACAATTGCTTGCATCACAAAAAGATTCTCAACTAGCAATAGATGCCTTGAAAGGACAACTAGAGGAAGCACGGGGCTTACAAACAGCCACGCTGCAGGATAAAACACGACTTGAAACATTTCTTGCTGCAAGTACGGCGAAGCACGAAGCCCTTCATGCTCAATTGAGTGAAGAGCAAGCTAAGATATTAGAAGAGAAAGAGAGACTCGAACAGACACATGTAAAACTTAGACAAACCATAACTGAGCTCCAACAAAAACTTAATGAGTCTCAAGGTCTACAACAAAAGCTCACTCGTAGTGAAGAACTCTCTAGGGAGTTGTCAGAAAAATTAACAAACTTGGCAGAACAAAATGCCGCACTTGAGACAAGTCTAAGGGAAACACAAGAATTACAAACAGCCACCCTGAGGGATAAAGAAAAATTTGAATTATTGTTTACTGAAAATACGGCGGAGCTCGAAACCCTTAAAACTCTATTCAGAGAAATGCAAAGAACGACAGCCTTGACCGAAAAAGAACTAGAAGATCATAAAACAATAGTAAAAAAACAGGTTACGGAATTAAGTGATTTACAATTTCGCCGAGCTACTCTTGAAGAAGAGAATCGCAAATTGCGTACACGTATATATCAATTCGAAACCGAGGAACAAAAAATATCAACAGCGAAAAACACCCTCGCGCAGGAAAATGCAAACCTTAAAGGACTCCTAGAAGAACTCCACGCACGACTTGAGCAGTTCAAAAACCTAGAACAAGAGCTCCTAAGCAGTAAAAAAACTGTACAAGATCTAGCTAGAACAAACATACAGCTGAATCAAAAAGTACAATCCGCAGAAGCTGCCAAGAGTAGCGCTGAGAAATATTCTGCTGAGATCGAAACCGATTGGGAAAAATCTAAAGAAAATGTTCTCCGGTTAAACAAACAAATTCAACAATTTAAAGAAGCTGCAGAATCCGCGGTCTCAAAAGAAGCGCTAAAATCTTTAGAAACACAGCTAGTTGAGGCTAGTGAGGCCCGTAACGCAGCCCTTCAACAAGCTGAAATCAATGCTGCAGACGTAGCAAAACTTCAAGACCAAGTAAGTACCCTCTCTACAGGCTTATCAAGCGCCAAAATAATTCTCGAGCAATCAGAACAAGAAAAACAAGAAGCCCTTAATCATGCAGAACAATTAAACGGACAACTTGAACAAGCGCACAAAGAGACTAGCGAAGCTCGTGCAGCAACAACTGCAGCAGAAGAGAAAGCAAGAACCGCACAAGAACTCCTTGACACGTCCGCAGCAACAAATACTAGAGAAATAGCTCAATTAACAAATCAAGCAGAAAAACTAACCGCCGCAAATGAAGCACACCTTGCCGAGCTTGCTGCTAACACATTACGCATTAACAGCTTTGCCCAAGAAGTACTTGAGAAGAATAGCCAGTTAAAAGCTAAAGAAGATGAGAACGCCTCTCTGTTAAGAAAACAAGAGACAGATAAAGAGAGCTTAGAGAGTCTTCAAGATAGCCTTAACCATAATACAAAGGAAACAACTGCACTCCAGAAGACACACGAAGATCTCAGGGTACAATATGAAAGGCTCCTTTTAGAGCTCAAGGAAGCCCAAGCCACCCTATCAGCGCAGGAAAGTGAGCGAAGCCGTAACGAAGCCCTCATCGAACAAGAACAGACCCGTGCAAACCTGGCAGAGGACGCGCTTGCCCATTTTAAAAACTCTATTATTGATCGTAACCCGACATTATTATTAAATAAGCAGTTAAAGGAAAAAGAGGCACTCGTTAAGAGACTAAAGACGCAATTAGCAGCTAACAATTTGCATTTTAACGCGACTCTTTCAGAATTAACTGCAAAAACAGTAGAACTAAAAGAGCAATTAGCTGAAGCACAAGAAGCCGCGCTTCAAACAACGAATACAGCCCATAATGCAAAACAACCACAGGAAAACACTCAAGCACTCAGACAAAAGATATCAGAGCTTACAACCGCGCTATCTGATATGGACACCAAAGCTCCAACAATTGAGCAACTCACTAAACAAGTGCAAACTCTTGAACACCGATTAAATGACAAAGAAGTACTGCTCCAAAAAGCTTATGAAAACCAAAGCAACGACTCCACAGCGTTCGTAAAAGAAACGGAGACCCTGAGACAAGAGCTCAACATATTGCGTAGGCAGAAAGGAGAAAGAGAACCCAGCTCTACAAAAACAGCCTCTCAAGAGCGGGTAGAAAACCTAAACACAGAGCCAGAACAAGCCCAGGAGCAATCGCAAGCTCTCAATTATGAATTATTGATATGCAAGATAGCGCTTAAATTTATAGCGGAAGGAAAAAGTTCATTATCTGCAAATTTAGAAGTTCTAGAAACAACAGACGCAAATGCCGCCAAAAGTGTATACAAAACTATCAAAGAATATATGGGCCCGAGCTTTGTTAATGTCGAGCCCCTGAACAACTCCGCTGTTCTGGATTCCTAGTCAGACACAGAAAGCGATACCTAAGAAGTTCGTTATCTATTAACGAACTTCTGTTGTCTCAACTGTCTGTACTTCTACTTTAGCATCTTCGTCAGAGCCTGGCTGTACATTTGAAATGGCAGCTTTGAGGACTTCGATTTTAGATCCGTCTACCATTTTTAAGATGATGGTGTCATCTTGAACGCGAACAACTGTTCCAATGATACCCATAGCAGTTACGCGATCGCCTTTCTTGGCAGAAGAGCGTTGTTGCTCAAGAGCCTTACGTCTTTTTTGTTCGGGTCTCCACATGATGAAATAGAAGAATACAACGGCAACACCAATCATCATGAGCGTTTGAGTTAAGTTATTTTCACGGGCAGCTGGAGCTGCATCGGCAAAGAGTGCGCTAGCTGAGAGAACAAATGCTAAAAATAATCCTTTCATATAAATCCTTTTTAAAAAAGTTTGTTAATCAATATTTCTATTTTGCCTGAAAAGGCCTCTCAAATCAAGTGAAAACTCGACTTGCAGCTTTTTAAAGCCGAAGGCCTCGTCTATTTGTCCTCTGACGTTTGCCCAAGGGCAAAGTAGGAGATTAACTCCTCAAGAGGAACAAATACCTCGAGGCCTTCGGCTCTAAAAAGCTGCAAAGTCGAGTCAAAAACTTTTTATTACTTAAAATATTTAGTTGGTTTATACAGAGGGCTGGAGCGGCATTCAAGATGGCAAAGCCTTTTAACTTTTTTCTGCATCTTTTTCTTCCTATGCTGGTTATGGGAGGGCTCATGTATGTGAGCATGAACTGTCTGATGCACGCGGGTGTTTTTTTCGATAAAAGCTCTTTAGCAAGAGAAAATGTTGAGGTGCCTTTACAGGTATTATCTTACTTGATGGCTGCAGGGTTTCTTTTGCTTGCGTACTATGTACCCTTTAAGCAGCTGTTTACTTGGATAGTGGCGGGATTTGGGGGATGGATCTGCGTACTGGGGCTAGGACTTCTGCCACTGCATGATATTTTGCAAGCAGACACTTTGGGAAATTGGCTCTTAGAGTGTGGCGCAACCTCTTTATCTCTTGCTGTACGCCATTGGATCCATGTGCTTTTTTATGTGACTTTGGATGTGTTTAATGTGACATTCATCGCTCTTATGATGTGGGGGATTATCAACCAGGTCTCACAATTTACAGAAGCCTTCCGGTATTATATTCCTCTGGCATTTTCTCTTGCTGTGCTTGCGGGCATGCTCTCTTTTGTGTTTAATTTCTTGCAGGTCAATCTAATTATTCCTCCTTTGCTAAGTGAGGAGATCGGGGGGGTAGCTTCTTGGTCTCAGACATCTTACTTGTTTCTGATTGCTGCATTTTGTCTGGCAAGCGTGCTGTTTGTCTTTTATAGGATATGTATCAATGTTCCTAAAGAGCGCTGGAAGACAGAGCCTAGTTTGCAGAACTTTCATTTTACAACGTTTTTAATAAGCATTGCGGTCTTATTTTTTGGCTTGAGCTTCTCAGAGGAGCTTTTTGAAACGCCCTTCCAGCAGCAGCTGGCTATTCAATTTCAATCGGTGCCGCCTGAGCAGTTCACAGCCTTTATGGCAGTGAACTCTTTCAGAACGGGCGGTCTTACAATGATTGTCAAAGTCATATCGATGTTTTTGGGAACATGGCTACTGAAAAAGAAGGGGTGGGTTCCAACATCGCTGAGCGCTGCTTTAGTGATTTTGGGAAGTGGGATTTTGGTGTGGAGCATAGCTTTAATTTCGGGACAGTTCCCTATTTCTTTGAGCTTCATTCATAGAGCCATATATGCAGGTTTTAGAATGGGTCTATTTTTTGCTTTGATCCAGATGACGTATCTTAAAATACCTAGGCATGAGAGGTTTTTTGCGATGTCACTTGTGGGGCTTGCAATGACACCTATTTTGAATGTGCTGGGATCGGAAGTTGCTAAAATGATTCCGCAGCAGTTTCCAGGAGCTGCTCTCCAGTTCCCCACACTTACGGTATTCTTTGTGTTAACGATCTTGATACTGATGCGTAGCATCAGTTTTCTGGGAAAATCAACAGGTCTTGGTTTGTTCCATTTAAAGAAGCCGCGTTAGAACGACGATGTTCTCGATATGGCGAGTATGGGGGAATTGGTCAACGGGCTGGATTGTTTGGATGGCATAGCCTTTCAATGCGGTAATGTTTTTTGCCTGCGTTTCAGGATTGCAAGAGATGTAGAGGATCTGTTTGGGTAAGAGGGTCTGGAGCATCTCTAGGGCTAGAGGATCAAGGCCCATGCGGGGAGGGTCTAGGATCACAAGGTCGGGGGTCTCAAATGAGGCACCTTTTAGGACCTTGCCGACGTCTCCACAGATGATCTCTATGTTGGTGATGTTATTAGCTTCAGCATTGGCTTTGGCATCGAAGACGGCGTGGGGGTTGAGCTCGATGGCAGTGACTTTGCGTACATGGGGGGCCATCGACATGCCGATCGTGGCAGTGCCGCAATAAAGGTCCCAGACATGGGTCTCTTTGGAGAGGTTAACTAACTTTAAGGCCTCTGTGTAGAGGTTCTCTGCTTGCACTGTGTTGGGCTGAAAGAAGGAGGTAGGGCTGATCTTGAAGGTGAAGGGCTGGCCTAGAACCTCAAGCTCTTCTGTGATGTGATCAGGGCCACTTAAGTGGAGTTCATAAAATTGCGTGGGCTGCCCTTTTATGCACTGCTGGACACGTAAAAAGATAGAGGCGCTAGGATCTCCCACTGCTTCTACAAAGCTTGTAAGCTGAGATCTGTGGATAGGGTAATTAGGATCACCTGAAACAGTGAGCATGATAAGTCTTTGGGCAGTGCGCTTGCTCTCTCTTAAAGTGAGGTTGCGGAGCACGCCTTCTCCTGAGCGAAAATTAAAGGCTCGAAGGGATGTCTCATCCCACCATTTACGCACTTGCAATAGAGTGTGAGAAAACCAGGGAGAAGCTAAGTGACACTCTTGCAGGTTAAAGACTTTACCGCGGGAGGATTTGATGATGAGGCCTAAGAATCTATCCCCTGCTTTATTTTGAGAGAATGAAAACTCCATCTTGTTGCGGTAGTGCCACACATTTTTGCAAGGGATGATAGGGCGCACCGGCACATTAAAAGGAGCAAAAAGGGAAGCAACTAAAGCTTGCTTTTGCTCAAGCTGAATAGCGTAGGCGATATCCTGGACAGAACACCCTCCACACTCTAAAACATGTAAACACTTGCTGCAATTTGTCATCTGGCTATGATGCCTGCTTTTTTCTTAAGAAAAAAGATTAAAAAATGGAGTAGCAACTTGTAGCTCCATCTGGTTCAGATTTAGGCAGATAACACCTTTTGCTACAGCGACAAGGAAATATTTTAATTTCTTTTTACAAGAATGTCTAGGTTGTGAAAGAGGTTTTTGGTATACTCCCTGGCAGTAGTTGATCCCGTGTCGAGTTTCCTATGCGTATTTTACAATTTCGCTGAAGGAGTGATCCGAATCAATCTCAAAAAAGGTAGATGATTGTCTACCTGTTAATTAAACAATGTTAGGGAGTTTTATGAATCAAGATTCAAATAAGAAATTGTACGTTGGAAGCCTTCCATATAGTACTACAGAAGACGAATTGAAAGATCTATTCGGACAATTTGGTCCGGTATCTTCTGTGCGCATTATCACAGACAAATTCACAGGCCAATCTAAAGGCTTTGGATTCGTTGAAATGGAAAGTGCCGACGATGCTCAAAAAGCAATCGAAGGAGTCAACGGGGCACAATTAAGCGGACGTACACTTGTTGTTAATACAGCACGTCCTCCACAAGAACGTGAACGTTCTGGCCAGGGCGAACGCCGTGGCGGTGGTGGTGGATGGGGCGGCGGCGAAGGAAGAGGTCGTAGAGACCGTCCTCGCGGCTAAAGCATCCAAGTACCGCAAAAGTCTTATTTTTTGATAAAGTAAGACTTTCCATAAGCAGGGGAAAATTTCCCCTGCTTTTTTTTTGCTCAAAATGGATAAAAAATCCTTAATAACGAACAGCTTTCGTTAAACAACCTAATTTTCAAAGCTTTTTAATCTCCTATATTTTAAAATAACTTGGAAAAATTACCAACTTGGGGTTGTTTATGCATTTAATATCAAATAAAAAATTGTCTTCTTGTCTTCCTATTTGGAGACCTTCTTCCTCCTCTCTTTTAGGAAAAGTAGCCACTTTAGCTTCTACAGTTCTTATTGTAGCAGGTATTGCTTATGCAACTAGCCCCCGCTTTAGGAACTATATATGGAGTCTATTACTTACAACACCTCCGGCTAGTACAGGTAATGGGAAGGGAGCTTCAGCCCCAAATACTCCACAATCTTCTAAAACCCTAACGATTGCTTCAACAGCAGCGGCTGCTAACCCATCAAGCGCTCAAAAAACACAACCCCAACCTCCTACTGTAGCACATCCTTTAGCCCCAGCACATATACCCCCAGCAGCAACTCCTGTCGCCTTGCCAACTCCTCAAGCAGCCATACCTGTATCCCAAATAGCTACAACTCCTTCTACAACTATAGCAGCCCCCCTCCAGACTAAGCCACAGCCCCCAGCAACAGCTTCCTCACAAATGGCTCAAGGCCCGGCTACAAACACTCTTCCCGCAAATGTAGCAGCAGCTCCTTTAGCCTTGCAGACTCCTCAAGGGGCCTTACCTCTACCTCTAATAGCTATAGCTGTCACCCAAGTTCCTTCAGCACTAGCAACCCTTAGTGCTACGCCGATAAACCTCCAGCTAGAACTACGCAAGTTTTGCGACGCAAACCCGCGCCCAGCCGGGGATATATTGACCAACCCTTTAGATATGATCAAACCAGAGTATTTAAACTGGGCAACTGTCGATTGCACTCCAATGCAAGATCCAAACTGGGCTTCTGATTTCGAGAACTTCCAAGAAAAGCTGGTGGGAGACACAGTAATCATTTTGAAGCACTTTGGATTCCTTGTTAATAAGCACGGCATCCCCAAAGGAATAGAGGCAACAAGCCCTAAGGATATAGCTGCTAAGAAAGCTGCAGCGCAAGCGATGATCAAAGCAAATGAAAAAGAGCTAACACAAAGATTTCTTGTATTATCGAGTATGGGTATGAACGGCTATGCGGAGCGCATCCGTACTTTTCTTGCAGGCTTAGACATCACAGCTGAAGACGTTCTCGGATCTGTTGCTCTTGACAAGTATCCTGGCGGCGGAGGTGGTGATGAGGTACATGAAGATGTCTGGACTGCAGCCCAAAAAGAAGGACAGAAGCAATACCTTTCATACGTCAATATAAGAAATGATGCAGCTCAAGCTGCTGGACACGCATATTTCAGCAAAACGCCTTTTGACCAGTGGACAAAAGAGCAGTGTAAAGAGCTATGTGAAAACGCGCAACTAACA
This sequence comes from Parachlamydiales bacterium, assembly GCA_947474635.1. GTDB lineage: Bacteria > Chlamydiota > Chlamydiia > Chlamydiales > Rhabdochlamydiaceae > CANJJB01. The sequence goes on from CANJJB010000046.1 coordinate 10,404, forward strand.
GCAAGTATTTATAATATGGCAAAAGCTGCTTGGGATAAGGCAAAAACACAACCCGCTATTGCTCTCATGACAGAAGCTCTAACAAAAATTGCCTTCCTCAAGCCATGGGAAGGGCATAAGATTATGCAGAGCTTGCCCTTGGATCAGGATCACGCAGCTCTTGCGAAAGCTTTTGATGTGGGTTTTCATAAGAGATTGGAAGTGTTAGGTCAGAAAGATAGCTTTTTTGCCGAAAAAGAACGTGCAAAAGAAATGAGCAAAGACCTCCATAAACTACACGAAACTTTTGGCAAAAACAAAATTTATCCTCGCTCGATCGAACTAGCCATTGCTAGCTATCCAGGAAAGACTATCCAAGCAGCTATCCAGGAGCTCCAGGATCAAAATATCATTGGAAAAAACCCTGATCAAGATGGGTTTTATCCACTACTCAATGCTTCTTCATATGTAGCAGCATCCTCAGATAGTTATGAAGGGAGAATAAAAACGGTATTGGATATTGCTGAAGGAAATATCACGAGCCGCTATACCGCTCGCCGCCTAGCACCTACATTTTATCAGGGAACGACATCGAATGAAAACTTTGAAATCCCCCGTCATAATTTACCCTTGCTATTACAACACGAGGAGTTGCGCTTTCAAGTTGCCGAAAAAACCAAAGAAAGCTTTTTGGCGTACCTTGGCATGCAATGGGATCCTACGACAGGAACATTTTCCATACAAGACGCTGCAAAATTAGCGCGCATCTGTGATCAACAAGTTGTTGAACTGTTGCCATTTGGCCCATCCATTGTCTCTGTGTTTCTGGACTCACTAGGTAGTTTAGGAGAAAAAATATGGGCTGACCTGCTGCTGCAAACTTTGATAGCTAATGCTCCTGGAGTCAATACAATTTTCTGGAAAAATGCTATTGATAATCAAAACACAATCTTTGAACGTGCTCAGAATCCGATGCAGGCAGCAGCAGCGGCTACTGCGCCCGCTCCTAATGACCCGATCTCCCCTGTGCAAATGCGGGATTATAGGAGCAGAGTAAAGAACATCCTGCAACTCAATAAGGATGGAGAGCTCCTTGTTCGCGTTCCGGGAAATATGCAAGGAGAGCTTATTGATGAAAAGCATGGCATCTATGCAGGAAAGTGGAACTTAGCAGGAGGACCTAACCTTTCTACTACATTGATCCCGAAAAGAGGCAGCCTGCTTGAGATGCAGCTATGGTTGGGAGGAAACCGCGGAGTTATCGGTGCCCATAAAGCAGTACACTCAAAATACTTAGGCAATAGTTTCGTCTACAATGGTTGCACGCAATACAACAACTTCGAGACACACTTAAAGAAAAGACCTGATGGACAACCCTTCGATGCCGTTCGTGATCAACTCGCCAAAGAAGGTGCTGAAGTTGAAGTCGGCCAAAGAGACCCCCATAGATCACATACGGAAATTGCTTTCTTCCGTCCTGCTGAGAGAAGCTTAGTACAAGCCCTATTTTTCAAAGTCAATGATGAAGGCTTTGGCGTAAGTTTAAAAGAGCTCATTGTATTACAAAACACCATCCGTCAGCAATACGGATTTTTCCTACCTATATTCGCCTACAAAGACCATCAGTTCCAAGAAGTAATTGTAGATGAGATGATACTGGGCGCCTTGGAACTACAAGGTCAAGGGATTGCCACACGCCAGCTCTCACACAAAGAAAAAAAAGATAAAGCAGCGCATCGCGACCACTACTTCAACCTTTATGGAGATATGGACACGCAGATGGTTATTGATGCTAAAAACGATCTGAAAAGTATGCCTCAGCCCAAAGCTGATGAAGTAGCTCATGGAACAAACTTCCGAA
>CANJJB010000047.1 GCA_947474635.1 Parachlamydiales bacterium
TCAAGCTCATCGCTTTCGCAGTATTCTTCCCACAACCGTAGAAAGGCTGGATAATCTCTCGAGGAAATCAACGTTCGAAAATCTTTCAAATAACCCATTTGAATTCCTTTAATCATGAAAATTTACCTAGTAAAACGACCAAAAAGGGACTAGCGGCCAGTATATGACGGAGCTCAATTCTCTTCAAGGAGCGATTCAAAAAATTCATTCAATTATTTTTTGAGATGCTCGCTAATCTTGAGCTCCAGAGCTTTTTTGTACGTGGGACTTGTAAATGTGTGATCAAACAGGGGAGCTTCTGGGTGCTTTTTTAGTGTGGTAATGTTGTTTTTAGCTTTTTTGCGTCCTTTGGGGTCAAGCATGGGAACAAAGTCATTTTCACTTTCGTAGTGGTGGACTGATTGGCAGAGATGTTCGGGAATAAAAGCACCCGGAGCAATAGCTACCACATGGATGTACTTGCGCAGTTCTGGATCTAGGTTTGCAAGAGTATTGCGGGTAATCACAGCACCATTGCTGTGACAAACAATGAGTATGGGTTGAGAGGGGTGATCTCTGAGATGTTGGTAGATTTGATCTTTTAAAACTTTTGTTGGAGAGGAGTGGGTATGTCTGAAATTTTGGAAGTATTTGAGACAATCTTTGAAAAATCCCTGGGAGGCACTGTAGGTGCCATGCACATTGAGTCCGGGAGTCATTGTAGAGAGAAAAAGAGCGCTACTTTGAGCATCTTGAAAGGAGTTGTTAATCCCATTAACAAAGAAAATATGGGAGTCTTCTTCAATGCCAAGATCGTAGGTGGTAGAGGGTGTTTTAGAAGTGAGGGATTTCCAACATGACTTTAAAAAAGAGGTGCGACTTTGAGAGGAGAGCCCATAGAGATCGATATATGAATAAGGATCGTTGCGAAGGTAGACGTGTAAATTCAAACTGTCAACGGGCCCTAACGGATCAGGTGTCAGCCATCTGCCTAAAAAGGGCTGATAGAATCTTGCTCCAAAGTCATAGAGCTCGCTATCTAGATCAAAACGCTTAGAGCTAAAGCGCCATGGATTTTTAGAGAGTGATGGAGCTTCTTCTCCAAAAGCGCTGTAGGCAAAAGATTCTATTTCTTGATGATCATCCATTGGTATTATCTTTACGACATTGCCAAAAAGATCGTAAAGAGGAGCGTACGTTATTCCATAGAGCTCAAAAGCAATGCCCATTTCTGTTTCTGATAAAGCTTGGGGAGATAAAATGCGTAGCTCTAAAATAGTGCCTGCGCTATCTGTGCAACCTATTTCATGAAGTCCGTCATAGATAAAAAACATACTTTCTTGAGATGTGGGAGTAATACTTTTTTTAGAGATACGGCGGCTGTAAGCATCATAAGAAAAAATAAGCGTGCCTTCTTTTTTCTCAACTTTAATTAATCTGTTAAGCGGATCATAACTGTAAGTTGTTTCGCCATCTGGAAGGAGAAGGTCATTATCTTTTTGCACGAGATTTTCTTGGGAGTCATAGGTATATGTATGAGGAAATGCTCCTGTTTCTTTTATAAGCTGACCATTTTCATCATAGAAAAGTTCTCTTAAGTTGTTGCTCTCTATTATCTGAGAAATTTTTTCTAAGTTATCATGGAAAATCACTTCTTGAGAAAAAAAAGGAGAAGAGAGTTTATTTCTTCTTCCTTCTACATCAAAGGAAAAATGCAGAGTGCCAAGATTGCCAATCAGTTCTTGCGAAAGAAGATTACCAGAGGAGTCGTAAGCTGCATACGTGTGTGTATAAAGAAGCTCTCCGTGCTTATTGTAGCGGCAGATAGCGCGCAGATACGCATCCTCGTAGATGTAGGTAACAAACGAACCGTCTGGGAGATGGAGTGATGCTGCATTTCCCTCTGCATCGTAGGTTTTTTTAAGAACAAGGCCAGAGGCGAGCTTTTCTGATAAGAGATTACCTTGAGTATCATACGATCTTTCTGTAGATAGCTGCGTGATATTGTCTAAGGCTCGAGTGAGATTGCTAGATGAGTCGTAGTGGTAGGAATAAGAAATGGAGCCATCGGAAGAGTGTAGCTCGATAAGATGACCTTCGTCGTCGTAGCTACTTGTTAACACGGTGCCCTCTTTTGTAGCTTGCACTACATAGAAGGGAAGTAAGAGTAGCAACAATTTTTTTATCATAGAATTCAAGATTGGCTTACCTGAGATTTTTTTTCACTGTTTTTATATAGAGAAAAATTTAAGACTCGCTGTACACTTGTTTGATTGAATCTTAATTTTTCACACTCAGGCAACTCTGGTGATAAGAGCTCGCATTCTAATTTTATTTTTGGGTTGCTGCGCTTTGCATGCAGATGATGGGGCAAATCTTTTTCGCGATTTAGCAATCGTTTCAGAAATCGATAAGCAGCTGAATGATGATCTGCCTTTTCTCTATAACTTTTCGATGGTAGGAGGATACTGGAATATGCCGTCTGCACGGATGGCAAAAGAAGGAGAGATCGGAATTGGGGCGGCAAGAGTTCATCCATACAATATCTACGGACTAAACTTTCAATTCTTTGAACATGTTGAACTGGCTGCTAATTATCGTGTGTACACAGGCGTTTTAGAGCCGACATTTGGTCATGAAGGTTTTGGAGATGATGCAGAACGCACAGGGAATGTAAAGGTGGCATTTAATCTTCCGGGAGATGGATTTCCGATGTTTCCTATTTTTGCAATAGGGATTGAAGATTTTATTGGGACAAAAAGATTCAATGCGCAGTACATACTTGTAACGCAAAAGTGGATAGGGGGAAATGTTGAGGCAACGCTTGGATGGGGAAGGAAGAGGATCAAGGGACTTTTCGGCGGGCTTGCGTGGACGCCTTTTAGGCGCACGAGAGTTCCGTTTTTTAAAGATCTCTCTCTTGTCGCAGAGTATGATGCGATTGATTACAAACACAATGTGGGGGAACATCCACTTGGAAGAGATGTAAAAAATCGGATCAACGGGGGGCTTACCTATCTACTCGGAGATTCTCTGCAGGTAAGTTCCTACTATTTAAGAGGGGGACATGTCGGGGCTTCGGGGTCGCTACGTTATCCTTTTGGGTCAAGTCAGGGTTTTTTTACAAAAGTTGATGACCCTTCTCTTTATAAATCCCCAGTGGATACAGAGCCTCTTGGAGTTGTGCGGCCTAAATATGCATTTGCGCAGGAGCTTGCCTATACTTTTGAGCATCAGGGGCTCGATCTATATAGTGTATATCTTAGTAAAGAGAAAAGCCTTTGGATTAAGATTATCAATAATGCTTATAGAGAAGAGCCTGAACTAAGAGAGAGAATACAAAGGGTTTTAGCAGCTCTTGTGCCATCTGACATCAAAGATGTTGTTGTGACAGTGGAAGCAACGGGGCTTCTTTGTCAGAGCTATGTGTTTCGCACAGAGGATCTTTACCGGTATCGTCAAAGACTTGTTGGGGCATTTGAAATGAAAACGCTTTCTCCGATGAGAGAGGCAATTTCTGCCCCTTCTCATGAAGAAGAGCTATTCCGGCGTAAAAAAGCAATTTGGGATATCTCTTTAAAACCGCGGATGATTAACTTTTTTGGTAGCTCTACAGGAAAAATTAAATATAACTTAGCGGTTGTTTTGACCCCTGAAGGATACTTTGGGGATCAAGTCTACTACCAAGCGCAAGTAGCGTATGATGCGCTCTCGAGTCTTGCGCATGTAAATACGATCGACAGGATTAATCCTTCTCAATTACTCAATGTGCGTACAGACTCTCTTGCTTACTATAAAACCAATACCGTTGCTTTAGAGATGGCTTATCTCCAAAAAAGTTGGAACTTGGGGAAGGGGTGGTTTTTCAGAGCTGCAGGAGGATATTTTGAGCCTGCCTACGGTGGAGAAGCTCTCGAGTTTTTATACTCTCCTGTGCGCTCGAATTGGGCAATCGGATTGGAAGAGGCAACTGTTTTTAAAAGGCGTTACCACGGACTTGGATTTACAAACAAAGTGAGGAAGTTAGACGGCAGAGTTCCCCACTACGAACATTTTATCGGAGTGCAATACTTTTTAGATCTTTATTATACGTTTAGGCCTCTTGATATAGACATCAAGATCATGGCAGGGCAATTTCTAGCTAAAGATAGGGGAGCGCGTTTTGAGATTACACGCTGGTTTCCCAGCGGATTTAGAAGTTCTCTTTGGTGCACAGTTACAAACGGACATGATAAGATCAATGGACGTATCTACTATGACAAGGGATTTTCTTTTGTAATTCCGCTCGATTTTTTTCTTAAAAAAAGTAGCCGCAACCAAATTGGTTATGCGATGTCTGCGTGGCTACGTGATGTGGGGGCTTTTGCAGACACAGGCAAGCAACTTTATCCGATATTGCGTCTAGAAAGGAAACATTAGACTTTTTTCTCTTGATTGAAGAGACCAAAATATGAGACCCTCGGGAGCATCAACAAGGATTGTCTTATGGAAGAAAATTACGAAGAGTTTTCAGAGGCGCAAGTTAAAACTTTAACCCGCTATGTGACAAATACCACAAGTAATGTTTTTGTACTCCGTAATCTCCCCGAGGTCATTAAGGGGGCGCTTTTTTCTAAATATTCTAGGTCTGTTTTGGGTCTGAGATCTCTTTTGCTCAAGGAGTTTATTTCACACGAGGATGCTGCTTTTTCTGCGATTGCAGGTGTGACAGATGAAGGAAAAGCAGAAGATCAAAGCTTGGCAATTAAGAAAGCTCAAAGGTTTTACGATAATATTTTAGATGGTTATGGAGATGATTCGATTGGAGAACTAGGCGGCGCTCATCTTGCTTTAGAAAATATTTCGATGCTGGCTGCTAAAGTAGTTGAAGATAGTAGAATCGGGGGATCTCCTCTTGAGAAATCGACGCGGTATGTTTATTTTGATCGAAAGTTTCAGGGGGAATATCTCTTTTATAAAGAGCCTGTTATCATGACGTCTGCTTATCGTAAATACTATTTAGATGCATGTAATGCTCTTTTTGATACTTATTCAAGATTGATTCCTCCGCTCAATGCTATTATGGAACAGAAAGCTCCTAGAGGAGAGAATGAAGCTTTAGGGCCTTATACGGCTTCTTTACGCTGTAAAGTGCTCGACTGTTTAAGGGGGCTTCTTCCTGCTAGCGCACTTACAAACATAGGGCTTTATGGCAATGGAAGATTTTTTGATAGTCTGATTCAAAAACTCCATGGACATAATTTTTCTGAACTTCAAAATTTAGGAAAGAAAACACATCAAGAGCTATCGAAAGAAATTCCCTCTTTTGTAACAAGAGCAGAGCTAGGGCATAAACATCAAAAAAGTTTTTCCTTGTTCAAAGAACAAATGAATGCAGAACTGAAAACTCTGAGTGAAAAGCATTCTGTCCTTCTAGAAAAAATGAGAAAGCCGGGTGTTAAATTAACATCGTATGATCCAGATAGTTTGTATCAGGTAGCGGCTGCTCTTCTTTTCGAGCATAGCAATGTCAGTCTCTTAGAATTACAAGAGTATTGTCGCAAGCTTCCGAGTAGAGAGTTAGAGGCTATTTTAGATGGCGCTTGCAATTACCGTGAAAATCGAAGGCATAAGTCCCCAAGAGCTCTTGAACATGCCGTGTTTACGTTTGATATTTTGGCTGATTTTGGAGTTTATCGAGATCTTCAGCGTCACCGTATGCTTACGCAAGAGCGGCAGTTTCTGACGTGTGATTTTGGGTATTATATCCCTGAGGAAATAGTGGGAACTGAACTGGAACAAGAATATGTTCGCGCGCTTGAGGAGACAAAAAAAATATACGATATCATTGCAAGAGAGCTTCCTGAAGAAGCCCAGTATGTTGTTCCGATGGCGTGCAACATTCATTGGTACTTTCATGTGAATTTAAGAGCACTCCAGTGGCTCTGTGAACTTAGATCTTCTCCTCAAGGACATTCAGGATACAGGCATATCGCTCAAGAATTAGCAAGACAGGTTTCTGAAGTTATTCCTGAGTTTAAGAGATTTTTCAAGTTCGTAAATTTTGAGGGCGCTACGTTAGGACGCTTAGAGCAAGAAAAAAGAAAAGCAGAAAAACAGCAATACGTAGAGATAACCTGATGTCAGAAAAACCAGGCAGTTATATCGGAGGGCTTCTTCTTGTAGGAGGAAGCTGTATTGGAGCGGGGATGCTAGCGCTGCCTATTTTAACAGGCATTGCAGGTTTTTTGCCTTCTTTACTCATGTTTATTTTGGCTTGGGCTTTTATGAAAGTAACGGCATTACTTCTTCTAGAAGTGAACGGCTGGTGCAAAGTGGGGGCCAACATCACGTCCATGGCAGAGCATGCTCTTGGGAAATTTGGTAAGGTCTTATGTGGAACGATTTATCTTTTTCTTTTTTATTCCCTTCTTGTTGCCTACATTTCTGGTAGTGGGAGTTTGGGGTCAACCTATTTTGGATTTCTATTTTCATCAAGTGTTCCTACATGGGTAGGATCTGTTATCTTAGTCGGTCTTTGCGGATGGGTTGTCTATTTAGGTACAAGAGCAGTGGATCATTGGAACCGCGTTTTCATGTTTGGAAAGATTGCAACGTATCTGGCTCTTGTATTTTTAGGCGCTAAGTATGTTCAGCCAGAGCGGCTTTTAAGAGCAGATCCAAGTTATGTTTTATTTTCCTTGCCCATTCTTATTATTGCATTTGGCTACCATAATATGATTCCTACTTTGATGACGTATATGAAAGGGGATGTCAAAAGGGTAAGGTCTATTTTATTTTCAGGTAGTCTTTTCACGCTTGTTATTTATTTGATTTGGGAAGTCATTGTGCTGGGGATTGTCCCCATAGATGGAGAGTGGGGACTCATGGAGAGTTGGAAAATGGGCAGGCAGGCTTCTGATGCAGTAGCAGGAGTGCTCGGTATTTCTTGGGTCAGTACGTTTGCAGAGGGGCTTGCTTTTTTTGCACTCCTAACATCTTTTCTTGCTCAGACTTTATCTCTTGTTCACTTTCTTACCGATGCCCTGAAGGTTCAGAAAAAGAAATATGAAAATCTATCCATCTGTTTTCTGACGCTTATTCCGCCGTTTGTGTGCGCCCTGATCTATCCCCATCTTTTTATTAGAGCGCTTAATTTTGCAGGCGGTATATGCGCTGTTGTGCTTTTTGGAGTGCTTCCCGTTACCATGGTGTGGATAGGAAGGTATTATAAAAAAGCGCAGTCTCCTTATCGCGTAGTAGGAGGAAAACCTTTACTTGTTGTAGCTATGCTATTTTCTCTTTTCATTTTCTTTTTCCAGCTAGCTACAATGTTATAGCTATATGTTTAAACTACACACAGAGATGACTCCCAAAGGAGATCAGCCAGAGGCCATTGAAAAGCTCGTCAGTGGTGTTATGCACCACAAAAAAGCGCAAGTGCTTTTAGGCGTTACGGGCTCTGGTAAGACATTTACCATGGCAAATGTCATTGCAAAGGTGCAAAAGCCTACACTTATCTTAGCGCACAATAAGACGCTTGCAGCGCAGCTCTACCAAGAGTTTAAGTCGTTTTTTCCAGACAATGCAGTTGAGTATTTTGTCTCTTACTATGATTACTACCAGCCAGAAGCCTATATCCCCAGAACCGATACATTTATAGAGAAAGATATGGCTATCAACGATCAAATCGATCGGATGCGCCTTTCTGCTACACGCTCTCTCATTGAAAGAGACGATGTGATCATTGTCTCTTCTGTTTCTTGCATCTATGGGTTGGGTATTCCTGAGTATTACAGAAAAATGAAGCTCTCTCTCAAAGTAGGAGAAGAAAAAAGGCGCGATGAAGTGCTTTTTCATCTGGTGCAAATGCATTACAAGCGCAATGACTTTGACCTCGCTAGGACAACGTTTAGAGTCAGAGGCGATGTCTTAGAAGTGATGCCAGCCTACGAAGAATCAGTTGCTTACCGCATAGAGTTTTTTGGAGATGAAATTGACCGCATAAGCGCGATTGACCCCCTTACAGGCGGCGTAAAAAAAAGACTCGAAGAAATTTCTATTTTTCCAGGATCTCACCACGTCACACCTGAAGAAGTGCGTTTTGATGCTATTCGTAAGATTCAAGAAGAGCTCAAAGAGAGAGCAGCTCTCTTTGAGAAAGAAAACCGGCTCATTGAACTGCAACGCATCCAAGAGAGAACAAAATACGATCTTGAAATGATCAGAGAGATCGGCTTTTGTAAAGGAATAGAAAATTACTCGCGCCATTTTAGCGGTAGAGCAGCAGGAGATTCCCCCTCATGTCTTATCGATTATTTTCCTAGTAACTACTTGCTATTTGTAGATGAGTCTCATCAGACAATTCCCCAAGTCCATGCTATGTATAATGGAGATAGAGCACGTAAAACAACACTGATCGAGTTTGGATTTAGGCTTCCTTCGGCCTTTGACAACCGCCCTCTTAAGTTTGAAGAGTTTTACGAGCACATCGCCCAAGTGATTTATGTGTCTGCGACACCAAGCGCTTGGGAAGTTGCAGAAGCAGGAGGAGATGTGATCAAGCAGATCATTAGACCAACCGGCCTATTAGATCCTGTGATCGATGTCCGTCCTGCAACCAATCAAGTCGATGACTGTCTCGAAGAGATCCAGCAAGCGATACGGAAGAAAGAGCGCGTGCTTGTTACAACACTCACAAAAAAACTCTCAGAAGATCTCACTAAATATCTAAAAGACATCGGTGTAAAAGCAACTTACCTCCACTCCGACATAGACACCTTAGAGCGCGTGCAAATCATCAATAATCTCCGCCTCGGTGTTGTAGACGTACTTGTAGGCATCAACCTGTTAAGAGAAGGTCTCGACATCCCTGAAGTTGCACTCGTTGCTATTTTAGATGCTGACAAAGAAGGTTTTTTGCGCAGTGAAACAGCGCTCATTCAGACCTGCGGAAGGGCTGCTCGCAACTTAGACGGACGAGTGATAATGTACGCAGACAAGATCACCCAATCGATCCAAAAAACGCTGGATGTAACCAGAGCTCGCAGACTTGTCCAAGAAGAGTACAACATAAAACACGGCATCACTCCTAAAACAGTCAAGCGTCTTGCAGCCGAAGATCTTGCTACCACCTTCGGTGAAGTGGTTAACACCCTGAAAGAAGAAAAAGAAGATGTGCCCGCACATCTTACCCATGAAGAAGCGATGCACAAAGTGGAAGAGTATGAAAGCGAAATGAAACGCGCTGCAAAAGAGTTTCGCTTTGAAGATGCTGCTAAGTTCCGCGATCTCATGCGGCAATACCAAGAACTTTTACTGATGTGAGACAATGACAACACCTACAGATGGAAAAATATTTCAAGGAGAGAACTTCTCAGGGAAGTCATTTGAAAATACCTCTTTTACTAACTGCGCTTTTCAGAGCTGTAATTTCTCAGAAAGTCTATTGCGGAATGCAAAGTTTTGTTTCTGCACATTTACAAAATGCAATCTTAGCCTTGTGAAGTTGGATGGCTGTCGCTTGCAGGAAGTACACTTTGTAGATTGTAAAGTGGTGGGAGCAGACTTTTATAAATGTGAGAGGACGTTTTTTTCACTCTCTTTTAAAAATAGCGTGTTGCAGTACTGCAACTTTTCTGATCTCAAAATGAAAAATACAACTTTTAGTGGAAGTCAGCTGAAGGAAAACTATTTTACAAATACGTGTCTCAAAAATGCAGATTTTAGTCAGGTGGATTTGTCAGGAACAACCTTTCACAATTGTGACATGTCTAAAGCAGATTTGTCTACAGCTAGGCACTACGATATTAATCCAGGAGCAAACAAGATTGAGAAAGCGAAGTTTTCTCTCCCAGAAGCTGTAGGATTACTAAAGGTGTTTGATATCACGATCGTTTAAATTTTTTTATAAAACTTAAGAATTAAGAGTTCGCGTATACTTTCTCTCATATGTTATCTAAAACTTGCGCAAAACTTAAATTTTTTCATAGTTGTTCCAGCAAGGAAGTCCTTTCAATGTTGGAAAGTTCTTTTGAAGGATTGACGGAGCATGAGGCTAAAAAAAGATTTAAGGAGTGTAGTCGCAGAGAAGGGAAAGCAAGAAAAAAAGCAGGGCGCTTTTATCTCTTTTTTTCACAATTCAAAAGTCCTCTTGTCTTGCTTTTACTGCTAGCGGCAGTTCTCTCTTTTTGCCTGCAGGAAGTGATCAATGGTTCTATTATTTTAGGGATGGTTGCTTTAAGCGGTATTCTGGGCTTTTATCAAGAAAAGGGGGCAAGTGACGCCTTCGAGAGCTTGACAGAGACAATTGCTGTGAAGGCAAGGGTTATACGCGATAAAATTGAAACTGAAATTCCAAGAGAGCAGGTAGTGCCTGGCGATATTGCTATTCTAGGAGCAGGTGACATTATTCCTGGCGATTGCCTTCTTTTAAAATCAAAAGATTTTTTTGTTAATCAGTCCGCTTTGACAGGTGAAACGCTGGGAGTTGAGAAAAAAGAAGGGACCGCCTCTCAAGATGCCTCGTTATCAGAGAGAAGTAATACTCTTTTCATGGGAAGCTATGTTCTCAGTGGCAGTGCAGAGGCTGTTGTTGTTTTAACAGGAAAAGCAACGGAGTTTGGAAAAATGTCGCACTCTTTATCTGAGCCGACTCCTGCGACGGGATTCGAGATGGGAGTGGGGCATTTAGCCTATTTTCTTTTACGCGTCATGCTCGTTTTGACCCTCTTTATCTTTTTATGCAACATGTGCCTTGGGCGTCCTCTGTGGGACTCTTTTCTTTTTACTGTTGCTTTGTCAGTAGGTCTGACTCCCCAGCTGCTTCCTACTCTTTTAGCAGTGAATCTATCAAGGGGAGCTAAGAAAATGGCAGGCTGCAAGATGATTGTGAAAAAGCTTGTCTCTATTGCAGATTTAGGGGGTATGGATATCTTGTGCGTTGATAAAACGGGCACTTTAACAAAGGGAGAGGTTGCTGTGCATGCTGCAATCGATTCTAAGGGTAAGCAAAATGATTTGGTTCTTTTTTATGCTTTTCTAAATGCTCATTTTCAAACAGGCTATGCTAATCCGATTGATCACTCGATTGTTCAGTGTTCAAATTTCCCCCTTTCTTCATGGGAAAAACTCGATGAAATACCCTACGATTTTTCTCGCAGGCGTCTTTCAGTCCTTGTCTCTCAAGGCAATCAGAGGCTCATGATTTGTAAGGGAGCGCTCTCTTCCATCCTGGAAATTTGCAGTAAGGGAATCGGGGAAGATACGCAAAAAATAATCAAAGAGTGGGCAGAGCAGGGGTATCGGTTGCTGGGAGTAGCTTATCGCTCCCATGATAGAAAAGAAATCAACAAAGATGACGAGCACAATCTTATTTTTTTAGGTTTTTTAGTCCTACACGACCCCTTGAAAGAAAACATCGGTGCAACTTTAAGCAGTATGAAAGAGCAGGGAGTTGTCATCAAAGTGATCACAGGTGATCACTCACTTGTTGCGCAAAATGTCTGTAGACAAATTGGTATTAACTGCTCCTTTCTACTAACAGGAAAAGATCTTTTTGAGCTGACCGATGAAGAAATTGTAAAAAAGGTGAAGGGCGTTGATCTTTTTACAGAAATGGGCCCGGAGCAGAAAAAGCAAATCATTAAAGCTTTGCGCGCTTTAGGATATGTCGTGGGTTTTTTAGGAGATGGCATCAATGATGTGTCAGCTCTGCATGCAGCAGATATTGGGATTTCAGTAGATACTGCATCGGATGTTGTGAGGGAATCTGCCGATATTGTCCTTTTAGAAAAAGATCTCTCTGTCCTTCATCAAGGGATAACAGAAGGCAGAAAAACATTTGCGAATATGCTCAAGTACATTTTTGTTGCGACAAGTGCCAATTTTGGAAATATGTTCAGTATGGCAGCAGCTTCTCTCTTCCTACCATTTTTCCCTTTGCTTCCTAAACAAATCCTTCTGGTCAATTTGCTGACTGATTTTCCTGAGATGGCCCTTTCAACAGATACAGTTGATGCTGAAATGATTGCTAAACCTCTCAAATGGGATTTTGCATTCATCCGCAGGTTCATGGTTTTTTTTGGTTTGATTAGTTCTTTTTTTGACTGTTTAACTTTCGGATTTTTAATAGACATCTTGCGTAATTAAAATTTTTCCTGTTTACTCTCTACTCACTTTTGAGAGGAGTAAACATGCAAAAGTACAAAAAAATCAAACGACTAAAACCCGAAGAATTTAGACGGCTAACTGGTGTAAAACCGGAGACATTTCAAGA
>CANJJB010000048.1 GCA_947474635.1 Parachlamydiales bacterium
AAGTACTCTTTCCACGACTCTTTCTGAACATTTCCTGCTTTTTTCAATAAAAATGCCTGCTTTTTTTCTGAAAAAAAATCTCCCCAAAACATCTCAGAAGGAGAAAGGTGGTAGACATTTGCGCGCATCTCTTGAAAAAAATTAAAGTAAAAACGAGGAAAAAAACTTAAATGGAACAAATGAATCTGATAATTTTCTTTTTTTCCTTGCTCCCAAGGAGTAACCCCTTCCCACAGCTGTTTCCAAAGTGTTTGCTGCCAGCCTTGTTTTCCTTGCCAAGCAGCAAGATCTTCTTTTTCACATATACCGTAGTTTAAAAAAAGAGAGCTTAGTTGATCAGCAAGGGCTCCAACTCTATTATTCCCTCCTTTTTTTAGATAATCTACAATACAGCTATCCCCTTGATTTTTTTCTAGTAGTTCTTCTATCTGGAGTGAAAGGGCTATTGAAGTAGGGATGTGAGGAAAAAAGTGGCGGAGAGCTTCTGCAATTGTTAAGATTTTGATTCCAGCTACAACCTGGATCTTTTCATCTTTTGCCCATCTGTGAACTAAAAAATTCTTAAGGTGATGGCTAGGAACAACCACATGCTGGGTTTCAAAAGGGTTTTTACTCAAAAAAAGAACATCTCTCAAAGCATCCGCTAAAATCTCTAGCCGGTTACTTAGAAAAAGTTTCATTAGAAACCATATATAAAGTCGATCTCGTACTGTTTATATTTACGGAATGGACCAATGTGATCATCTAGAGTAATCCCCTGCTTCCACTGTTGGAATAAGTTGAGATTATTTGATAAGAGGTATTGGAGTGTAAGCTCAAAACCACGGAAGTTCACATTCCCTTCTGCTGTTTTACGAGTGTTGAGCGTATAAGATGTTGATGTGCCCTTCGTAGTTATTTTATCGTAATAAAACCCATTGCCGGAACTATTGCCAAGGCCCACACCTGAAGCATCAAAATCAGGAACGCACTGCGCTTGTAGAAATTGGTAATTTGCCTCAAATACCCAGTCCCCTTGCAATTTAGCTTGTCCTATGCTCATCCCAACATATCCGCCTTTTCTTGCTCTTTTGTAATCAGTAATGGCATGTCTTTCCGCAACGTGATTATAAAGACCTGCGAGGTAAAAGTTCACCACTCTGTCTAATTGAGTAGGAATGAATTTATAGCCGAGTAAAAGCTGGGAAACCAGGAACTGAAATTGGTGAGGAATACCCGAAGCATTGGTCGTATCCCAATCAGCAATGGAATACTTAGTATAAAAGCCTGTTCTAGCTATATTTTGAAGGCCGATTTCTCCAAGATAGGCTGCCTGACTTCTTTTTTCATTCACAAGCAATAGGCCGAGCTCATAATAAAAGTCGCCCGCCCGATCAAACACATAACTATCTTTAAATAAAACGCCGTCAAAATTAGAGTTAAACTGTAACTTAGAATCAAAGACAGTAGACAATCCGCGTCTACCCATCTCAATATCCATCGTATGCTGATTGCCGTCAAAAATACGATATCCAAAATACGCTCTATCTAATTTGATATTGTTTGTTTTGCCAGATCCGATTTTTTCATTGGTAAGGCCAGCATCATCATCAAAGCGGAGTCTTGCGGCTGCCCATGTGCGATCTGCTCTGTAATCGATTGCTAGGTTAAATTCTACATCATATGTTTTAGTAGGAGAACCTGTCCCAGATCCTTTTTGACGGATCCCGTCTTTCACTTCATTTGCAGCTTGCATCTCTCCATGTATATCTCCACTGATTGAAAGCTGTCCGCCTAATTCCTTGACAGTGATCATCCTTCTTGAGTTGATCCACTCACGCAACGTTTCAATATCGCGCTCATTGATTTCAGCTGCCCCTACATACGAAGAGAGTAGCACTGAAGAAAGCAGCAATAATTTATGACGTTTTTTCATTTGGACCTTACCTCATTATTGGACAATGTCTTCTATTTATCGCAAGAAGAACCCACACACTTCCTGATAGCGTGCTCGATTATAAAGCGAGCCAATGTTTTTTTAAAGAAGAAGATTTTCCTTTAAAACTTCAGGTTTCCTGCAACAGTTGTAGATTCCTCATCAAATAGTGAAGCTTCAACTGTCAGATCTACAATTTTACTAGGAGATATGGTGCATCCTACAACCATGCCACATCTTCCCTTGCTTCTCATTTTAAGACGAGATACAGGGCTAATATCTTTTTTTAGGCCACTTACGTGCGCACTTGCCTCTGAATACTTAACGGCTAAGTAAGGTGTGAGAGGTTTTGCTTCAAAAGAAATACCAAAGCCTGCTTGACTCTCTCTATAGGCAAGATGGGAATGAGAGGAAAAGCCTACACCATTTACAGTCACAGAATCTATCCGAGGATGGGCATATTGAAATTTACCATCGATTCCAAGCGTTATGTTATCAAACTGAGCCAAAATGAGACGAGCTCCACCACCGTAGGTTATGTTTTCAACAGAGCTATAATCTCTTTGCTTGTTATCGATAGTAAGTCTATTGGAAAAAGATGCGTCAAAAGAACCCATCGAGCCGTACACTTCTAAGCGATCAAGAAAAACTAAAGTAAACAGTCCTTGATTCATACCAGACTCAAAACGTCCCGTATGCCCATTAGTCTTTCCACGAAGATGCAGCTTTCTGTCAAACACCCAATCTTTTTCAAACCCAACTTTGCAAGAGAAAAGACTATCTATAGAAATAAAAAATCCCTGCTCTATGATTTGGGGGGAAGCGGGGTTCCCAAAATACAACGCTTGAAGCTTCAAAGAGGCACCAATCAACAACATCAAAAATATTTTCATACTCATCCTTATTTGAAATAGTTAAACTATATACATCTCTTATTTTTAATGCGAGCTTCAGTTATTCTATTTTCAACATGCTTACCAAACCCCAGCTTGAACAAACCATCACTTTGACTATAGAACGCCTAGGAATTAATGGCGAAGGCGTCGGTATTTTTGAAGGGTTTACCATTTTTGTAGATGGAGCTTTGCCTGGAGAAAAAATAAAAGCTGTCATTTGTGAAGTACGTAAAAACTTTGCAAGAGCAAGACTCATCGAGCATATTACAACATCACCCCACAGACAAAAACCTATCTGCCCTGTTTTTGGCACATGTGGCGGATGCCAGATCATGCATCTAGACTACCAAGAGCAACTTGTCATCAAACGTCAGCGCGTGATCGACGCTCTCCAAAGAATAGGAAAACTCTTTGATGTAGATGTAACCTCGTGCGAGCCATCCCCTCTACCTTTAGCTTACAGAAATAAAATTCAGTTGCCAGCAGGCATGAGTAACTCCCACCTTTACTTAGGACTCTATGCTTATAACACCCATGATCTGATAGAAATAGATAAATGCTATATTCACTGCACCCTTGGCGAAGCTGTTTTTCAAAAAGTCAAAAACATCCTTAAAGCTTCTTCTCTTACCGAAGGAGATATAAAATGCGTGCTCATTAAAACAGCAGTTACCACAAAGCAAGTGCTTGTCATATTAGTGACAACACAAAAATCACTGCCGGGCCTTTCGAAAATAGCTACAGAAATTATGGAGTCGATGCCTGAGATCAAAGGTGTGGTGCAAAGCGTCAACTCCTCAATAGGTAACGTGATGCTAGGAAAAGAGTTTTACACTCTAGTAGGGGAGTCATCTATCACAGAGACTCTCTCGGGACTTACCTTCAAAGTCTCTCCTGCCTCATTTTTTCAAGTAAATCCCGCTCAAGCAGAAAAAGTTTATAAGACCGTTTTAGAATACGCCGCCTTAACAGGAAAAGAAACCGTTCTCGATGCCTACTGTGGAGTTGGAACTCTTTCTTTAATTCTTGCCAAAGGAGCGCATAGCGTAATCGGCGTCGAATATGTTGAAGAAGCAATTAGAGATGCTAAAGAAAATGCCAGGGTAAATCACCTATCTAATACTCAATTTACGTGCGCTCTAGCAGAAGAGTTTATCTCCTCTTTAAAACATATCGATGTAGGCGTTCTCAACCCTCCGAGAAAAGGATGCGAGCGCTCTTTTCTGGAAAACTTAGCGCTTCTTAAACCCACCAAAATTATTTATGTTTCTTGCGACCCTGCAACGCTTGCGCGCGATCTTGCGATTCTCTCCGAAAAAGGATACAAAGTAGAACATGTAAAGCCGTTTGACATGTTCCCTCAAACCGTTCATGTCGAATGTGTAGCTTTTTTAAAATTCAATTGTTAGCTGTAGACTTTAAATTAATTTTTCTTGAAAATGACTAACACTTTAAAATGCTAAGTTGTATACATATACCGGTATATAGTAACGCGATATTTGGGGTTTTATGAGCAAGTTGAATTCAGTTTTCTGTCAGGTGTGTACATGTGTTCTTCTATTACAAGGAACTGCCTTCTCTCAAGGAAAGCAAGCGCTCAACGATGAATCTCTATCCTTAAAAAGGATCTCTGAATTCTGGAAAGATCAAGACTACCAAATGGTCAAAAAGCAGATTATAGAATTTCTAGCTGCTTACCCTCAAAGTGCTTTTCATGATAATTTGCACGCGATCATCGGTGATATCTTCTTCCAAGAAGATAATTTTATGGACGCCTTAGCGTTTTATAAAAAAATTAAACAGAAAGAGTTCCAAGAAAAAACACTGTATAAACGCCTCCACTGCCTATATGAGTTAAAGAAATCTGAAGAAATCATTGCAACTGCTCTTCCTTTTTTCCAAGAAGACACTTCATCTCTTGCCATTCCCTTCAAAGAGGAAGCTCTTTTTCTTTTAGCAGAATCTCTTTTCAAACAAGTTCTGAACTCTTCTAATCCTACTGAAAAAAAACAACTAGCCTCAGAAATTAAACGTTTTTATGAATCCCTAACATCTCAAAAATATAAAGACCTTTCTCTTTTTCCCCGTGCAGAAATTCATAAAATTTTGAATGAATACAAAGAAGCGTCATACCTTTACTTGAGCTTAGCGGAAAAACATCCCGAGCAAGCAGAGAATTTCCTTTTTCAAGCAGCCTCTGTACAACTATTGTTTGATAAAAATGCAGCGATTGACACGTATGGAAAAATTTACAGTTTAAATGGAAGTAAAGCTCCTCTAGCTGCCTATAATCAGTTTGTCCTTCTTTTCCAAGAAAAGAAATACGATGAGTTTATTACTCTACATCCTTTAATAGAAGTGCATCTAGCTCCAGAAAAGCAATCTCTATTTCACTTCTGGCTAGGAAGAAGTTATTTCAACCTTGGAAACTTCTCCGATGCAACGCCGCTCCTAAGTAAATATATTGAAGAAGAAAAAGGGGCGTCCGATTTTAAAAAATCAGCTTTTCTCATGTTAATTACATGCGCTCAAAAGTCCAACGACAATGAGCTGTTTGAACATGTTCTGCATAAGCTATCTCTTGAATTTCCAAAAGATCCAGAAACCTCTAAAGCGCTTCTTTTACATGCGGAAAATTGTTTAAAGATAGGCAACTTAAAGCAAGCCGTTTTTGATTTGAATCAATTTATTGCTCAATTTCCCAATGCTGACCAGAAAGAAAATGCTATGTACAACAAAGCAATTATTCTGTCGCAAATGCAAGCATGGAAAGAAAGTAAAAAAGCTTTCTTGAGTCTTGCGCAAGAATTTCCTCGTAGTCAATATATTGACTCTGTTTGGAAACATGTATTAAATTGCTCCATGCAAGACCTTAAAAATTCCCCTCCTAACGAGCAACAAGAAAAAAAAGAACAATTTGTTGTAGATCTAAAGACCACGTTAAAAAACAGCAATACATTTAAAGGAGAGGAGCTCGCAGGCTACGAGTTTTTGCTAGCTAAAGCCTACTTTGAGTTGAACAACTATAGAGAAAGTCTCCACTCTTTTCAAAATTACTTAACCACCCACCCTACTCATGCTTCTGTGGGGGAAGGGTACCTTCTAGCAGCTATTTGCCATCAAAAATTAAACTCCAATCCAGAAGATTTTATTGTAAACGCAGAAAAAGCATTAAAGTTTAATCTTCCCAATGCTAACAAAGGATCTATCCACTTAGAGCTATTTAACAATTATCTCAAGCTGGGAGATTTAGACAAAGGTGCAGCTAATCTGTTTACAAGTTATGTTGTAGAAAAATACCCTATTCAATTTGACAACCAACTATGGCTAACTAACTACTACTACTCTCTAGCAGCTAGCAACCCAGAAAATTCTTTTGCCTATGATAGAGCAGCAGTGCTCTTTGAAGATCTTTTAAAAATTAAAGACACTTCCATGAAAGTGCACATTGCTCCTGAAGATAGCTTTCTGGAAGTAGAAGCTCTCAAATTTGCGCGTATCCTCCCCTTAAGCGCAAAAACAGATGTGCTGATTTCCCTCACAGATATTCAAGGGAAAAACCCTCTCGGCGGCTGGAAATTCTACCATCAAGCTCTTTTTGAGCTGGCACAGGCATATACGCTAACAAAAGATACTCAAAAAGCGATAACCACTTACGATCGCCTAGTCCGCCTTGCTCCAAAAACAACTTCTTATTTTTCCTGTGCTGCCTCCCTTGAAAAAGCAAGAATATTGCTGTCTCAATTTAAATCAGAAAAAAAAGAAGATTTCCATGAAAACAATCCAAGGATTGTATCTGTTTTAAACACTCTTAAAGATCTTCAAATTCAGAAAAACATCCACTCTGAGCCTGTACATTTGGAATCTGCATTAGAATATGCCGATATGCGCTCTTTACTTTCTGAGCCTGCCTCAAGAGTTGAAACAGCCCTATTCTTTTTAAACCGGCTAAAAAGCGACTTTGTCTCCTACGAAGACTCTGCGTATCAGGACTATCACAATCAGCGAGAACTATCACCCGAAAAAAACAGTCTATACCAAAGCTATATGAAAGCAATCGAAGGGGAGATATTAAGACTAGAGGCAGCCATAAACAAAAAAAACCAGCAGTTTGATGAAGCAAATGAAAAAGAAAACCTTGCTATCCTACTACTACAAGAAGTTTTGTCAGATGAAACAACTACCCCCTATCTTCGCAATCGTGTACAAACTAACCTAGAAGGTCTTGGAAACTAAGCGTGAAAAATAATAAACGTCTTTTTTACACATGTCTTTTCGTATCAGTCGGCATTCACTTAGGGGCTGGTCTCGTATTTTATAAGCAGCCGCTATTCTTGCGTCCCTATTTTGGAGCCTTGAGCAAAAAACCTAACTCTGTAGTTATTCCACTAGGTGATGAAGACATCAACCTCTCAGAAAGAAATATCTCCCTTGAAGAAGTCATGAGTCAGATCATTGAAGTCCCCATGCAAAAGCAGCTAACTCAAGAAAAATCATATCTTACGCATAATAACCAGCCACCTTCTTTAGAAAAAAGTAGTCAGCCCCTTGTGCAATCTACGAGCGCTCTTAACTCACCTGATACAATGCTTGTAGAAGATAGGACAATTGCAGCTACTGAACTACCCATCATTGCAGACGCGCTAGAAGAATTTATTCTTCCTGAAAGTTCCATGTCTTGGGTCGCAAAATTAGAACCTAGAAAAGAACTTGACAGCACGTACATTCCCCACCTAGACGTCCCTGTTCAAGCAGGAAGCGCAAAACAATTAGAATCTACAAGCACACCCCATTACTCTGTTCTTGCAGAAAACGCTCCCCCTATGGATGTGCCCACAGATCTTGAGCTACCCAACATTCTATCGCTTGAAGGAAATGCCCTTACAAATTCCCCACTAGCTGCCACTGAATTCTTATTGCAAGCTCCCGAGTTCCCCAAAAACATAGCAATAGCTACGCCTCCTCCTGTCGCTGAAGAGCGCGCTCTCCCTCCTGTTGCTAATATTAAATCCTCCACCCAAGGCAATTACCCCATTGCAGTTGAATCAATAGGAACACCCTGGGATGCAGGGTTTGATGTAGAAGTTTGCACCATGCAAAAAGAAGAAGGCGGATATTTTTTCTCTGTCACCCTTGTTCCCAAATATGACATGTCTCGCAAGCAAATGAACCAAAACTACTACTTCCTGATTGACAGAACTAACTCTATTGGTAAACACCGCTACCAGACTTTTAAACGCGCTGTTAGCAGAGCGCTTACCTCTCTTGAAGCAGGTTCCCATTTTAATATCGTGGTTTTTGATAAAAAAGTTATCTCTTTAAGCGAGCAGCCCCTCATCTATTCAAAAAAATCTCTTCAAATGGCCCAAGCTTTCTTAGAAAAGCAAGACCATGGCAGTTACTTTAGCGCAGCAGATCTCTGCAAATCCCTTTCCAAAATCATCCCCGACACCGTCCAAGAAAATGAAGTCACATCTGTCATTCTAATCACAGACGGAGACTCTTCTCTTAACCAAGAAAAACAACGGAAAATTATCCAATCCTTCCTACAGAAAAATAATGGAAAACTCTCTCTCTATACAGCAGCTGTTGGAGAAGGTAATAACTTAACATTCTTAGATCTCTTAAGTAGTTTAAATAACGGATATCTCCTCTACTCTGACACCCACGCAAGCTTCCCCAGAAAACTCACAAAATTAGTGCTTGACCTCCTCCATCCTATTGCCAAAGACATTGCAGTATCCCTATCGCGCGCCAACCCCAAAAGCCAAATTAAACTCCACTCCTCCTCCGCAACCCTTCCCTGCCTTTTTAGCAAACGTCCCTACACCATCTACGGCACAGCAGATACACTCACCAACTTCACACTCGTGCTCCAAGGCAGAAACAAAAATCAACTCTTCACCATCAAGAAAAACATCTCCTTTGCAGATGCAAAAAGCGACCCCAGAGCCCTCTCCAAGCAATGGTCTCACACCCAAGCCCACACAGCCTATGAGGCCTATCTTGTAAGCGGTGAAGAAGAGCTTCTTGAGCAAGCACACTCGCACTTAACCGACTCAACCAAGTCTAGGTATTAACCATTTTAGGTTTCCAACATGCTCTTAGAAAAACTTAGACAATTAGTTAGAGACAGCGATTGACATCCTCCCCTTCCTAAAGAAAGGGGATTCCTACGGCGCTTCAATTAAATGCTAACTGAAACACTTCGGAGGGTTCCTGCTTCACAGAAAGGCCTAAATGCACCATTTCTCCACAGGCTAACAAGCGATATCCTCGCTCTAAAACATTTATAGCACCCACTACATCGGCATGATTCTCATAGCGACAACAGGCACATAGGAATAGAGCCTGTGTCTTCCGATTGTCTTTTGAGACATGATCGCAATAGGGGCAGGTTGTACTTGTATGGTGGGGCGGAACAACAAGCAGCATGCCGCCTTCCCGTTTTATTTTGTAGTCTAGAAGAGTTCTGAACTGGGTCCATCCCTGATCTAAGATACAACGGTTCAGTCCGGATTTTTGCTGGACCATCTTACCTGGGTTTTCAATTGTCCCTGCTGCAGATTTGGACATGTTTCTTACTTGCAAATCCTCGATACAGACGAGCGCGTGGTTTTTGCTGATCTCTGTCGTGGCCTTATGCAAGAAGTCCTTGCGAACATTCCTTATCTTTGTGTGAACTTTCTGAACTTTATCTTTTGCCTTTTTCCAATTCTGGCTGAACTTAAGCTTTTTACTCATCCTTCGTTGGTATTTTACGAGCTGCTCTTTATGCTTTTTGAAGCTGTTAATGGGCTCGATATACTCTCCGTTACTCATTGTGGCAAAGCGCGCAATGCCAACATCGATACCAACAGCAGATCTTGACTTATGAACGGGCTTTTCAACTTCACGCTGGGTCTGTATGGAGATAAACCATCTGCCATCTTTCTTAGATAAGGTGACATTGCGGAGCTTGCCTATAACTTCTCTGCTATTGCGATAACGTATCCATCCTAGCTTGGGCAGGCAGATGCGACTGTTAACTTGATCGAGCTCAAATTGCTGGGAGTCGGGAAAACGGAAGCTGCCGCTACTTCCCTTTTTTTTAAAGCGAGGAAAGGCAGCGCGTTTGCTAAAGAAGTTTGTGTAAGCTCTATCCAAATCTTTGAGAGCATGCTGCAAACAGTGGCAGGGAGCTTCTTTGAGCCAAGGTGTTTCTACACTATTGCGCCAGGCTGTGAGCTGTTTTGCCATTGACTCATACGTGATAAACTTATTACCGGCTTCGTGATTTTCTACCTGAATAGCAAGTGCCTTGTTAAATACAAAACGACAAGATCCCTCGAACTTGTTCATATCGCACACCTGCTTACCATCTGGCATTAACTCAAATACAAATGATTGCAATAGTTCCATGCTTAAATTTATAATTTGTGTCGTTAAAAAATACAATGAGATTTTTTACATACAGAAAATATGCAAACTTTTTTACGCAGCCGATTTTCTTTGGGTGTTTTTATGATTACGCAAATGGGGCACGAGTAAATAGTACGTGATAGCTTAAAGATTGGAAGAGAGATGCGCGCTCTTATCCCCGTCCTAAAGACTTGTCATTACCCAAATTGTAATTTTCATGAAAGCTCCTTGCTTCAATCATTATTATGAGCTAAAGATATGCTGCGCATTCAACTCTAAATGCTGTAATTTAGGCGGAGAAAAATTTTAAAAATATACTCGTAGGAGACATAAGACGAACTCGTCATGTAGTGAATATTGCTCAATATGGAATTATGCGTTCATGAAAGTTTTGGGTAATGACAAGTCCTAAAGAACGGGGTTTGTCGCGCCAGGAATCGGATCAGAAAGTCTAGAATTTAAAAAAACAACAGGGCAAAGAACGGAAGCAGCAAAAACGATTTGCGCTTTACTCAACGGCCTTGGCGGCTTTGTTATCTTTGGTGTTTCTGATAGAGGAGAATTACTTGGACAACAGGTGACAAATAAGACTCTGGAAGATATTGCTATTGAACTGCGCCGCATTGAGCCGCCAGCGTTTCCTGAAATCGAAACCATTTCGATTGAAGAAGACAAAAAAGTCGTCCTCGTGCGCGTAAATGGAGAAAGAGGAACCTACACCTATGATGGAAGACCCTACTTACGACATGGGGCAACCACTCAAATTATGCCACGAGTTGAGTATGAGCGTAGACTGCTCGAAAGACTCTATGCCAGGCAGCGATGGGAAAATCAACCTGTCCCTGAAGGAATTACCATTGATGACCTCGATGAAGAAGAAATTCATACCACACTTTTAAATGCTATCCAGAAAGGACGCATGGATGCGCCTCCACATGTCGATACCGAATCTATTCTCTTAGGCCTTAAGTTGATTCATAATGGAAAGCTGCTAAATGCTGCTTTAGCTTTGTATGGGAAAAACGAGACGCTTCATTCTCTCTATCCTCAATTTTCCATCCGCTTAGCCAGGTTCAGAGGAAAGGATAGGTTGGCAGATTTTTTCGATAACCGCTTATATTGGGGACATGCCTTCAGTCTCCTAAGACGCGGAGAATCGTTTCTACGCGATCATGTCCCAATAGCTGGTAGAGTGGTTTCTGGAAAAATGATACGCGAAGATTACCCCATGTATCCCCCGCGAGCATTGCGAGAGGCTATTGCCAATGCACTTTGTCACAGAGACTATATTACCCCAGGCGGAGCTATCGCCATTGCCATGTATGACAATCATCTGGAAGTGATCAATCCCGGATCTCTGCACTTTGGAATCACACCTGAGCATCTCACACACCCTCATGTCTCTAAACCCTGGAACCCTATCATTGCAGAGGTCTTCTATAGAGCAGGAATCATTGAACAATGGGGCACAGGCACCTTAAATATCATCAAGCTCTGCCAAGAAAATCAAAATCCACCTCCTACCTGGGAAGATCAATCAGACTCCTTGGTGATTACATTTACCCCCAGCACTTTCTTTTTGGAGGATGTAAAGCCAACTCTAGTCCTCAATGAAGACGGCGCCAGTGCACAAGTTAGTGCACAAGTTAGTGCACAAGTTAGTGCACAAGTTAGTGCACAAGTTAGTGCACAAGTTAGTGCACAAGTTAGTGCACAAGTTAGTGCACAAGTTAGTGCACAAGTTAGTGCACAA
>CANJJB010000049.1 GCA_947474635.1 Parachlamydiales bacterium
ATCTATTGGAAGAAAGCTTTTCCAGAAAAAGATTTAAGTACGGATGTGCTCTTGCATCAAGGCAAGAAGATAGAGGTGGTTGTAGAGATGCCTTCTATGAGCATAGATGAGCAGGAGCAGTTGTTAGAGAGAGTGGAGCGGGAGGTTGGGGAGCTGCTAGAGGGGCAGGTGGGGTATGGGGGAGAGTTTCTTTTTACGGTGTTGAATTAGAAGGATCTTGTGCTGTCCTTTCCCTTGTATAGTTTGTGAAAAACTTTCGGTACCCGTTTATTTCTCTCTTAGACACATCGAGTTCTTTTTTTAGATATAAAAAACCAATCAGCAGGATAATAATAAGTAAGGTGGAAGCAACTAGCTGAATTTTCACAAGAAGAGACAGATTTTGTTTTAATTCCATTAGATCCTTTTTAATCCCTTAAGGAGAATTTCCTTATCTAGGGTGATGATTTTAATTGAGGCATCATTTTCTCCACAAGAGAGATGAATCCATTCTTTACCATCTTTTTTTTCAATCACAAAGCTTGCTGGAAAAATAACACGTTTCCTTGCTTCAGCTGTATTCAGAGGCACTGAGTCATAGATATCAGAGAATAGAATAGGATAAGGAGACATAGAGGTTACACGAAAGGGGGGATGATTTTCAAATGTATAGGCCCCCATACTGTACCAAATTAGATCTTGCTGCCCAATAAAAGAGCTGTGGAAAAAAGCTAGATATTCATTCCCGATATTCACGGCAGGTGTGCCTCCGCTTAATGTGCCCCATCCTCCGGTGTTTTCTTTCCAGGGAAGCGTTTGAATAACATTTGCTGTGGGTAAAGTTAAACAAGTCAAATGATTTACATGAGGATCTGGTAGCAGGAGAATCTTCTGAGGATGGATCCGATACTGAAAATAAATGTCGTTATTATATACAAAGGGAGTCCAATTTTTTTCGATAGGGTGAAAATGGGGGTCCAATTTAGTTGTAAACTTGAGTGTATAGTTGTCTAAATCAATAGGAGCAATATTGACGGTTGAAATAAAAGGGGGATAGATGTCCTTTTTAAATTCACTTTGTGTGTAAACAAGATAGGCTTCTTTTTCAGTGCAAAAAATTCTCGGATCTTCTGAATGATTATTTAGCGTGTTGATCTTAAGGAACTCTTTGTCTGTTTGGTCGAAGTTAGAATCCAGTTCTACACAACCGATATAGGATGAGTAATCACCTTTTTGTTTAACATCATAGCGAAAGAACATCAAATATCCAGCGCCATGTTTAATGATAGCGCCGTTATGGGGAGCTGGGACATTCCGAATCGTGACTTTTTTAGTTTTCACAACTAATCCGCTGCTTTCTCCGAAGGAGAGCTTTTCTAAGTTGTCAGGAAAAGCAATATTGACAAGAGATTGCTCCCCTTCTCCTTCTGTTTTGTATTTTTCAAAAAACCGTTTGTAGACAGCTCTGTCTTTTTTTAAATTTCCTATCTCATTTTTTAAAGAGGGAAAATAAAAACACAAAAAAGCAAGAGATAAACATAATAAAAAAACCTGTATTTTTACAAGAAACGAGAAGCTAGCTTTCATCTTTGATCTTCAAATGGTATTCCCACTAATCTATGAAATTTTTCACATAGTTCCTCAGAGTCAGTAAACAAACAGTCAGGCGTGATTTTGTTAATAGCGCCTAATACGATTTTCTTAGGTTTGATAAGACCTAGGTAGAGAGGTTTTAACTGATCATAAGAGCCTTGTTTCACCCAAGATCTAGCAGCAGGACCTTGTTGCAGGTAATAGTCATAATTATTATACACATCCTGTAACGCCTGAGCTGCGTCTTCCGTTGTGCAGTCTTGGAATAGGCCATAGTAATTCTTCAATCCAGGGTAAAAAGCGGGAATGAGGTTACGTGACGGAACTGTTCTCCCTAGGGTACTTCTACATATTGTAGATTGCCCTGTATTGTCTGTTATAACAACTGGAATACCTAAGGCCATTGCTTCTCTTGGTTGAATAGAAAACCCTTCACCTGAAGATAGACTAACATAACAGTCGACATTTTGAAAAATTTTGAAATATAGGTCTTTGTCCATTCGCATTTCGGTGAAAGTGATGTTTGTTGTGCCTAGGTGGCGGATTTTATTTTTTATATCTTCGATAGTTTGCTCCTCACCGCTTCTACTATTTAATTGCAATCTGACATCTTGAGAGTTACCAAAAGCTTGATAGAAAGCTTCGATCAGTTTCAATTGATTTTTTCTTGGCAAGGCTGCGCTGAGATTCGCAAATATCATAGGGGATTTTTTTTCTTTTTTTAAAGGTGCATTCAACCATTGTTCTAAATTAAGACCCAAAGGTAATACGAAAATAGGAATAGTCACGCCACTGTTTTTGTATGAATCAACCAGGAATTGGTCTGGTACAGCAACAACATCAAAGTAATGATTGAGTGCTACAACCCATTCAGGTGGTATTAAACTAGATTCGAACATGGAGTAAGCAATGCGAATGTTTTCTGGGTTTTTAATGCCTTTTATAGAATCTTTAAAGGATAGTCCCTCAATACCTAGAAAGTCTTCATATACAATGACTTTTCCCATAGGGGCCTTTCGGTTTTTGAGAATCTGGAGTATTCCCGGAGGTGCGGCTTCCATAGTAGCAACGTCATTGGATGATTTATACCCGATGGTTAGATCATCTTTTAGGATATCTATAAGTTCAGCTGCTTGCCTTCCCAGCCCATCTGCCATGAGTAAGGGGCCTACGACTGTTAGGTAAGGTTGTTTAGCTTGCTTGGATGATTTTAGTCGAACGCTAAAGTAGAGGGAAAAGATAATAATGCTAATAGCTCCAAGGGTGAAAAAAATCCTATTTTTCTTCATAAGCAGATTCCTTAGACGGTATAGTTTGCTGATTTTCAAAAATAGCTCCGGTTAATTGGTGGAATTTTGTACAAAGTTCTGCAGAATCCATGAATAAACAGTCAGGGGTTACTTTATTTATATTCCCCAAAACAACCTTCTTCGGTCTAACTAATCCAAGGTATAAGGGTGTTAATTGATCATAAGAAGATGATTGTTTCACCCAGATTCGTGCAGCTGCTGCTTGTTGAAGATAGTTTTCGTAATTTTGGTAAACATCTGTTAATGCTTCAGCTGCATCTTTAATAGTACAGTCATAAAATGACCCATAATAGCGTCCAAATGTTGGATAAAAAGCAGGGATTGGATTCAAAGAAGGAACTGCTCGACCAAACTTGCTATCACATATAGTAGATTGTCCTGTGTTATCAGTAACGATAACAGGCACTCCTAAAGCCATGGCTTCCCTTGGTTGAATTGAAAAACCTTCGCCGGAAGATAAGCTTACGTAACAATCGATTTCTTGAAAAGCCTTCAAATAGAGGTCATTGTCCAAAGTTCTGAGAGTAAAGTCGATATTTGTTGCGCCTAGTCTGTGAATTTCATTTTCCATAGCTTGGATAGAGGGTAAGTCTCCAGCTCTGCTATTTAATTTTAGTTGCACTTTTTTCGAATTACCAAAAGCAGCGTGGAAGGCTTGTATTAGCCTAAGTTGATTCTTTCTGGGTGTAGCTGTGCTAAAATTGGCAAATACCATTGGAGAATTTTTTGTATTTTTTAAGGGAGCGTTATAATAATTATCCAAATTGAGACCAAGAGGTACCTCGAAAATAGGAATCGTGACCCCACAACTCCTGTATACATCAATTAGAAACTTATCAGGCACAGCTACTGCATCAAAGTAGTTATTTAGTGCAACAACCCACTCAGGAGGTATTGCGCTTGCCTCGAACATAGAATAGGCAATACGAATGCTTGTGGAATTCTTCGGGCTGACCAGGGTTGTTTTATAAGATAGGCCTTCTTCTCCCAGCCAATCTACATAGAAAACAACTTTTGCAATGGGTCTTTTTTGCTTAAGAATTCTTTTCACTTTAGCAGGTACGCCATCAAAAATAAGGAATTCTCGACTTGATGCAAAACCAATATCGATATCTTTGTCTAATGCATCAATTAACTCAACAGCGTGTCTCCCAAGGCCGTCGGACATTAACGAAAAACCTGCTACTGTTAAGTAGGGCTCTTGAGTTTTTTTGGCTAGTTTCTGTTTTTTTTTGGACGGTTTATGTGTATATACGGAGGTAAACGAAAGTGCAAGGGCAAATATACAAAAAATCCCAATAATTATCTTTTTTTTCATCGATTGTCTTCGAAGGGAACTCCTGTCAATTTGTTAAATTTTTCACACAGTTCCTTTGAATCAGTGAATAAGCAGTCAGGTGTGATGCTGTTAACAGTGCTTAAAACAACTTTCTTAGGTTTGATTAGACCAAGATAGAGGCGTTTTAGCTCATTAAATGAATATTTTTTGGTCCAAGTTCTTGCAGCAGCCCCTTTTTGAAGATAATAGTCATAATTTTCATACATATCTCGCAGTGCTTGAACGGAGTCTTTAAGGGTACAATCATAAAATAAACCATAATAATCATTATAGAGGGGGTAAAATGCAGGAATCCCTTTTAAAGAAGGCACTTTTCTGACTAGGTTGGTAGCGCAGATGGTAGATTGTCCTGTATTATCGGTTGCGATAACTGGAATACCCAGGGCCATGGCTTCTCTTGGTTGAATAGAAAACCCTTCCCCAGAAGAGAGACTAACATAGCAGTCAACGCTTTGAAATCTTGTAAAATATAAGTCTTTATCCATTTTCATTTGCGTGAATTCGACATTTGTTACTCCTAGCTTGCGAATTTCATCGCGTATGGCTGTGATACAGTCTTGGGTCCCATTTCTGCTATTTAATCTTAATCTGACATCCTGGGAGTTTCCAAATGCTTGATAGAAGGCTTTTATTAGGGCAAGTTGATTTTTTCTTGGTAAGGCTGCGCTAAAATTTGCAAAAACCATAGGTGAGTTTTTTTTATTTTTTAATGGAGCGTTAAAAAATTGTTCTAAATTCAATCCTAGGGGTAATTCGAAAATGGGGATATTTACGCCACTATTTTTATACACATCAATTAAGAATTTATCCGGCACAGCGACAGCATCAAAATAGTAATTCAATGCCACAACCCATTCAGGTGGGATCAGGCTTGATTCAAACATAGAATAGGCGATTCTTATGCTTGTTTGGTTTGAGAGGCCCTTGATAACTGTTTGAAAGGTTAGGGCCCTAGGCCCTAACTGCTCTTCGTATATAATCACCTTCCCTATAGGGCAATGCGTATTTTTGAGAATTGCTCTTATCCCTGGCGGGGTTCCCTCGAGGTTGATTTTTGGGAAGCAGGATTTAAACCCGATAGTTATATCATCTTTAAGAATATCAATGAGCTCAGCAGATTGCTTTCCAAGCCCATCTGCCATGTCTACAGATCCTACGACTGTTAAGTAGGGCTGCTTTTTGCTTTTTGAGGAAGCAATAAGGAACCAAGCACCAACCAATATGATAATAGTTGCCATTATGATTTGTGTTTTACTCACATTCATGTCAGATTTCTCCCCAATCTTCAAAAGGGATTCCAATCAAGTTATTAAATTTTGCGCAAAACTCTTCAGAGTCAGTAAATAAACAGCCGCGTATGATTTTATCAACGGCTAAGTGGGAGGTTAGGGATTTTATCGGTGAGTAGATAAGAAAAGAACAAATAGGAATGATAATCAGCAGTTGCCATTTTTTATTCATACTTTCACGCCCCTTAGGATAACGAGGGAGTTTTGCAATTCTCTCTGACGCTTACGGATTTTTAGGTGGAAAACCAACCCATTGTTCGCAATTTGATTAGAAACATAAGCTAGTATTTAGCAAAAGTCAAGATTTTTCAGCACCTCGCACCTTATCTGAAAAGTTGCAAAGTCGAGACGTTATATTGACAAGATCAAGATGCTGTTATATTGTTTTTTTCTCTAAGAAAAGGATGAAATATGATAAAGAAGCAATTACTCATTGGCATTGGAATGGTTTTCTTGTTAACAGGGGCTTTTTTTTTAGTTCCCCATTTTCAAAATAAGCAAGTGCAAAAACAAGAGCGGCGTGGAAAAAAGCACGCTAGAGTTGTTTTACAAAACAGGATATACCCTGATGATAAACGTTTTGTAACAATGAACTATGTGCTGCAACTTATGAATCAAAGAAAAGTCAGAACAATTGTGGAAACTGGCACGGCGAGAAATGGAGAGTGTAATTGCCGTGGAGATGGATGTTCTTCACCTATCTGGGGTCAATGGGCTAACCGGAATAAAGCGCTTGTTTACAGTGTAGATATTGATCCTCAAGCAATCAATTGCTCATCTGCAGCATGCACTTCTTATAGTAAGCGTATGAAATTTGCAATGTCTGATTCAGTGGAATTTTTAGAAAATTTCAACAAACCTATCGATTTTCTTTACTTAGATAGTTACGATTTTGATTCGGCTAATCCAACTCCCTCGCAAGAGCATCATCTAAAGGAAATCATAGCTGCTTATCCTCATCTTCACAAAAAAAGCATTATCATGATTGATGATTGCGATCTGCCCCATGGAGGTAAGGGGATGCTTGCGATTCAATATCTTCTAGATAAGGGATGGAAAATTGGTCTATCCGGTTATCAAGTGGTTATGATTTGCGAGTAGAGAGCTAGTGCTCTTTCACGTTTAAAATGGGAAGGGCCCACTAAAGTTCTCATTTTGCAGTGGTCACGGCTTAGATGTCTTAAAACATTTTATAGACAAGTATTCCGCATTTGCTATATATGTTGGCCCCTAAAAATGTTTCCCAAGCACATAGGAAAAGGCGAGCTTAAAAATTCATGGGGGCCCCTGAAGGTATTCCAATGGTGCTACCATGATCCAATAGACGTAATTAAGAAGAAGGCGGGGATGAATAGAATGAAGCAAAAGTGGAGAATAAGAAGTATTACAGGCTTATTTATAGTTGTCAATTTTTCGAAAATTTTAGCGCTTGAGTCTTTTTGCCTTTCTGAGAATTTACCTATCACAATAAGCCATTCTTTTATTGCGACATCTTTTTTTAGCAGGCATTTGAATAAAATCCCTCAAGGGTCTTGTGGAATGTTCCAAGAGACAAAACAAGAGAATTTCTCTACATACTTTTCTAAGTTTGAAAATTTCTATTTTCATAATACAGCCCAATGTTTTTTTGTTATCGGAGACGCTGCTGAAATAACGCGATCTTTTAATGTTTCTGATAGACGCGGCTATTTTTGGGGAGAACCTGTTTGGCCAAAATGTCCTCGAGTTGTGACTGTCCCAGGAACTACTATTATGGTTTTTGAGAGAGGGGTTACTCCTTGGGGCTCAACACATTTTTTTCATTTTTTGGAGCACTTATTGGGTATCTGGAATTTCGGAGGGGAGTTATCGCGTCAAGAGGTTCAATTATTTTTATTAGCAGGAAATGGGCAGAGCGTTCCTTCTGACTGGAGAGGTTCAAATGAGCTGGTTTGCCATTTAATTAAAGCTCTCTTTCCTAATGCAGCTATAAAAACATGGGATGATTTCATGCGAGATACGCAATGGAAAACTATTTATTTTGAAAAAGCTATTACGTCTGATCGCAGTATGGATATTTTTAAACAAGAGCCGTACTATACAGAGAGAATGTTAGGGGGATATTTTCAAGCTCTTAAAAAAGAGAGCTTAGATCATTTGATATCTTTGGTGTGGAAATATTTTGATGTTATGAAATGTTCTTCAGATAAGCTTAAAGTGACTTATCTTAAACGATTAAAGAATCGGACATTGGTACCGGATTGTGAAAAAGAGCTTATAGATAAAATAAGAGCGCTACCAAATGTAGAGCTACAGGTTGTTGATTTTGAAACCATTTCTTTTGGGCAACAGGTTAGTATAGCTGCTAACACAGATGTTCTTATAGGGGTGCATGGAAATGGGTTAAGTCATACCTTGTTTTTACCAGATGGAGCAACATTGATTGAGCTGTTTCCAGAGAATTCTTTTAGGGTTGAATATCGTATTTTTGCAAAATCTCGAGGATTGAAGTATTTTGGGTGGATTGATAAGAAGGGATGGATCGATGATCAGGTCGCAGAGAGTGTGGGAGTATTTGGAGAGATTCTCGTGCAGTCTTTAACAACGGATGTGCCTGCCATTATTGATGTGTTAAAAACTCTCGTAAAAGATCAAATGTGACCCTAAGCAGCAGAGGTAAAATGAAGTTTTCTATAACAAGGTTTGTCTGCAAGAATTTATGTTGTTTGTTGCTAGGATGTTTTTTAGCTATTCTTATCCTTGGTTTTAACACCAGAAAAAAAAGGATCGCCTATCACAGAAAAAATTTGCACGATTTTTTTCATGAGCAAATATTTCCGGATTGGATGATTGCTCAAATTGCAGAAGATCTTAGCCCTTACAAAGAATGCGGCATCTCTCTGAACGCTATCGATCAGGCTGTACAAGAGTATATAGGTGTTGTACCTCATAATGCTCACGAATTAGTAAGGTGCCACATTCGAAATGGGGTAATTTCTATAGGACAGCCTTTTCTAACAGAGAGAACGTGGGGGAGGTGGAATGTGATTTATCAAGCTTTAATGAATCTTTCCCATATAATAGCTCTTCCTGATGTTAACTTCGTTATGTGTGTCGGAGATTCTTTAGATCCTAGGGCTGCTCTATTGTTCAAAAAATATGGTATTCCAGTATTGACTTTTGCCAAATTTAAAGAGGATTCCGTCGCTATTTTAATCCCTGATTTTGAGGTTTTATCGGAAGGATTTTATGAAAAGGTTTTACTGGATACTTCACAAGGTCGTGTACTGTTTCCATGGTCTGTAAAGGAAGGAAAAGCTTTTTGGAGAGGGGCAACAACGGGAGCAGATAATGCCGGTTGTTACTCGTTATATGTTCACAATTATCAAGAATTTCCCCGTGTAAAATTGGCTTTTTTGTCTGCGAAATATCCTTGTCTTATCGATGCAAAGTTAACAGCTCTCGCACAGATCGGTGACGCTAGAGTCTTCGATTTCTTGGCTCCTTATACTGGGCCCGTAGTTTCTAGCATCAATCATTTAAAATACAAATACCAAATTCTTGTTGATGGCAATACTTGTGCTTACTCAAGAGCTTATTGGCAACTTTTCTCTGATTGCCTAATTTTTAAACAGGCATCACCTAACATTCAGTGGTATTACCGCTGCCTATGCCCTTACGTTCACTATGTTCCTGTAGCCTATGATTTCGGAGATCTGAACGAAAAGATAGAGTGGGCAGAAAATCACGATACAGAAGTCCAGGAAATTATAGCCAATGCCAATGATTTTGCCAAAAAAAATCTCAGAAAACAAGATGTTTATCTTTATCTATACCTATTGTTAAAAAAATATGCTGACCTGCAGAAATGATAAGCGTTGCATGGTTTGTTAGGACTAGGGGTTGATCGTGCAAGAAGGCATTTTTTAGATGGGTTGATTTTTCTGGTGTTTTATATGGTTTTTTAAATCTCTTGGGTGAGATCACTTTGTGAGGACTATGCTAAGTAAATGTTGTAATTGTTTGTTTTTCTTTTGTGTTTGCTTGCCATGCTGGATTTTTGGTGCAGAGATTGCCGTTGTTACGATGGCTATAGGGAAAGAGTATCAAAAAACTGTCCAAAAAACAATTGAAAATAAACGAGCCTATTGTGAGAAACACCAGTACGACTTTGTGTATGGTGATATGATCCTCGATGCTTCTCGGCCTATTGCTTGGAGCAAAATCCTTCTTATTCTCGAAGTTATGGAAACATCTGAGTGTGAGTGGATCTTTTGGTCTGATGCAGATTCTCTTATTATGAACATGGACATATGCTTAGAAGACATAATAGATGAGAATTATAACTTCATCCTCACAAGAGATTTAAACGCTCTTAACACGGGGCAGTTTCTTATTAGAAACTGTGAATGGAGTAGGACATTTTTGCAGGCTGTCTACAATCGAACGGACTGTATTCATCACCCATGGTGGGAAAACCAAGGTGTAATCAAAATCTTGGAAGAATATCCTGAGTATTTGTCTCTGACAAAAATTTTACCTCAAAGAGTTATGAATTCTTACGCTAAGGAAGTCATTGGAAACCTTGAAGCACATACATTCCAGTCACAAGATTTTATCATTCATTTTGCAGGTGTTCATTGGGGGGCTGATTTGAAAAAAATGATAGATCAGTATTCTCAAGAAAAGACAGAAAAAGTTTTATTCCATGCTCGGGGACCTTGGAGAAAACAAGTGCGCCGCAATAATTCTTGAAAAATTTCGCGAGTCCTTAGTCTATCGAATATCAATCATGTCACAAGGTGCTGCTATGTTTGGAGTTTTGGTATAAAAGACTGAGTAAAAAAAGAGCTCATAGTATACGATGCTGCGTGTGATAAAATTTGAAATAAGTATTAGGGAGAAGAGATGGATTTGGTAAGAAGCAAGTATATTTTGGGAGTGTTAGTTCTTTTATTGTCTTTGGGAGGGGCTCTTGAGGCTTTGCCTTTACGAAAGCGAAAAATCTGTGTAGAAGAGCCTTCTAATAGTCCATTAAGAAATCGCATTGCCCCTTGCGATAAGCGTTTTGCTACGTTCAAATACGTCCTCAACCTTATGAGCAAGCGAGAAGTAAAAACAATCGTAGAAACGGGAACTGCTCGCAATGGAGAATGTAATTGCGCAGGAGATGGGTGTTCAACTCCCATATGGGGAACGTGGGCCCAGCAGCATGGAGCTTTTGTATATAGCGTCGATATTGACCCACAAGCTATTCAAAGTTCGGCAAGCGCTTGCAATGCCTATCATGATTGCATGTCTTTTGTAACATCTGACTCAGTGGAGTTTTTAGCAAATTTTAATAAGCCTATCGATTTTCTTTATCTTGACAGTTACGATTTTGATTTTTCTAATCCGGCACCCTCTCAAGAGCATCATTTGAAGGAAATTATAGCTGTCTATCCTTGCCTGCACGCAAAAAGTATCATCATGATCGATGATTGTGACTTGCCTTTTGGGGGTAAAGGGAAGCTAGTGATTCAATATCTCTTAGATAAGGGTTGGAAAATTGTTCTATCTGGATACCAAGTAATTTTAATTTACGATTAAGCAAGATGCACAAGTGGATTATTTGTCTTATAGTGACGTGCATAACCCATTGTGGATATGCGCAAGTCTACGACTGCTTTCTGTTTTTTAATGAGCTCGAGGTTCTGGATATCAGACTGCATGAGCTTTATGATCATGTCGATAAATTTGTGATAGTTGAATCGGTAGAGACATTCAGAGGAAACCCTAAGCCGTTATTGTATCAAAAAAACCGCAGGCGCTACCAAAAATTTTCAGATAAAATCATTCATATTGTTTTAGAGGAGAGGCAGGAAACAACCAACCCTTGGGACAGAGAAGAGTATCAACGTAATCAAATCATGAGGGGGCTAGGAGACTGCATGCCCGAAGATACCGTTATGATTTCAGATGTCGATGAGATCGTTAGGGGATTGGTAGTCCCCGAGATCATGCGTGCAGTCCACAATGAAGGAAAGAATGTGGTGATGTGTGACCAGACAATGTATCGGTATTACCTGAATGCAGTAGATACTTCTACTGAGTGGGCAGGAACATGCGC
>CANJJB010000050.1 GCA_947474635.1 Parachlamydiales bacterium
TGAGGTTCTTACCGCTTTCTCTATATAATTTGATGGCATTTAACTTAAACTCACGATCA
Organism: Parachlamydiales bacterium; assembly: GCA_947474635.1. Taxonomy (GTDB): domain Bacteria; phylum Chlamydiota; class Chlamydiia; order Chlamydiales; family Rhabdochlamydiaceae; genus CANJJB01. The sequence continues at coordinate 60 of CANJJB010000050.1, forward strand.
TACTTTTTATAATCCATACATACTTCTCCTGAAGGACCATTATTCCTTCTTGTCCGAATTCTGTATGTCTAATAAATCATAGCAAGATCACTACGCGAAGATGAGACAAACAACCTTCTTGATTCACCAGGTTCAGTATTATGGGAGGACTCGTGAAATTGTCCTACCCTGAGGGAGCAACCCCTATCGACGATCTTAGCGATCTTAAACCAGCATGGGTCAAAATACAGGAAGATCTCAACAATGTCGAAGCCGAAAATATTGCAGCAGCTTCCAGCAAATATCTGTTGAAATCAGTTAGCCACCCTCCAAAATGGTTTAACATCCCCTTTCTGCAGAAGATCCATTACGACATGTTCCATGATGTTTGGCAGTGGGCGGGACAATTCCGAAAAACACAAACTTGTCCAGGAATAAAACCACACCAAATTTATCTGGCCCTTGTGGATCTTTGCGATGATGTCCATTACTGGTGCCAAGAGCGCTGCGATTTAACGATAATAGAACAGGCGGCAAGAATCCATCACCGGCTAGTATTTATCCATCCTTATCCCAATAGCAATGGCAGGTTCTCCAGGTTGGTTTCAGATCGATACCTTAAAGCCTGTAAAACCCCCTTTCCCAACTGGCCCGTAGATCTTAACAAAGATGGGCAATCTCGCACAAAGTACATCACAGCATTAAAAAAAGCAGACGTTGGCGACTATGAACCATTGATTTTCTTTATGACCGAGCATTCAACTAACAGCCGCCGCATTACGCAAATTCTCAGCAAGAAACTGGAAGAAAATAGAAGGACTGAAGCACAACCGAAGCCTTAATTAAACTACAGCTTCTCTTCAGACTACCTAGCGGCTATCCTACAGCCACATTTAAAGAACAAATTATCACCAAACCCTAGTAACTCATTGAATTTTTTATGGCTTTTACTCCAAATTAAAAAAATAGTTTTTTGCCTGTTCAAGATAAATAAATAATTGATTTTAATGTGGGTTGCATTTTACAATTTGACTCCTTTTCATGCTAAACGCATGGACTGATTGAAATAAATTTGAGGGGTTTTATTATGGCAGCAATAACCGCAGCATCAAGTGGAACAAGCTGGTCCGCATGGATCAACCCCTATCACGCTCTCGAAACACGGATCAGTGACATTGCCACGCGCCAACTACAGAGCTTATCACCAGAACAAAATGCAGACCTAAAAGAAGGCTTTAGACTAGCTCGCAGCTGGACATGGCCTGCAGGAAGGATGCAAGAGCGTCTTGCCAAGCTAGACACAGACACCCTGAAAACTTTTCTGTCTGACCTGATGCAAAGTAGTGGTGAAAGAGAAATCGACCATTATTTCCAATCCAGCCTTGCCTTACTCGAGAATACGTCAATACTTTATCTGTCAGGATTACAGACTGACAGTCAAGCCGCTTTATCATTTAAGGCCTGGGGACTCACAAAGTCTACCGCTTTGAAAAGTGGACTTGAACAAGAAGCCCTAGCTATTAGCAGAGAATTTCTGGTTGAGGTAAAGTATTTCATGAATCAGTTGGCAGGCGTATTAATTGGAGCTACAAGTATAAATGAATTAATCAGAGGTAATGGACAAGAGGAAAGACCCTTAAGTGCCTACGAAGCTAAAGCAAGAATCGAAATGTACTGGACGTTAATCTCTCTTCCCGCTGTGCTATTTGGAATGATTTACCATTACATTCAATATAAAATCCCTGCAGCCCTACTCACATCCCTTATCATCCTCTCCGGACTAACAGCTATAGTTGCCTATAACCGCTACTGGAAGCCCTGCCCTATTGAATACTCCGGATTAACAAACCTTACCACTAAAATGCTACAAAAACACGATCCTATCTACCCAAGAAGAGCTATTTTGCGGGAAATGGAAGCAGCATTCCGAGCAAGAAAAGGCGTGATCTTAGTCGGCCCTCCCGGAATAGGAAAAACAGAAATCGCCAAGTCTCTTACAGAACAGATGTTAGCGGGAAATACGTGTTCCTTCATCCACCAGCCTCAAGTGTTTACAGGCAATGCCTCAATGTTGAAATTCGGAACTGACATGCTTTCTCTATTTGCTATTGCAGAACGTTTTAAACAGCATAAAGAGCAGCTGGTCATTTTCTTCGATGAGTTTCACTCACTATTTACCAAAAGTGATTTGCTTGGAGATACACCTAAGCAACAACTCAAAACATTTTGGGAAGAGCATAGATATATCGTCGGCGCAACAACAACAGACGAATACAATGAACACATCAAGGGCGAGAAAGCAATTGTTGGTCGCAGGTTCAAATGCATTCACATAGATCCTATGACTACAGATCAAATGAAGACTGCCCTATCTCAGCACTTAAATTATAAAAATCCCAAACTTGCTTTTGATCCACCCATCTTTGATTACATCATGGAAAAAGCAAGCAAATTTAATCCTGATACTGCCCAGATCGATGCAGCCTTCTCACTCCTAGAGTACGCCATTGAAAAAATGGAGTCTACCGTAGATAGTAAACTTGAAGAAAAAGTCCTTGCCCTACAAGATGACTTAAGCATCATTACACAACAGCTGATCAACCAGAAAGACGCACCTACAACTGAACTCTCCGAGCAATTAACACAAAAAGAAAACGAAATTAAAGCTGTACAGCAAGAGCTTGATACAAAGAACCGCAAGACAGCGCAGATGCAAAAAATGGAAGCCTATCACTTACACCTCGAAAAACAGGGCTACCACCTTGCAGAGCGCAGTATCGATTTAGCTCATAACCCTGCATTATTAAGACAGTGGATAGAGCTACATGCGCGCATGAAAATAGTTAGAGTGTTTATCGAACAAGAAAGAAAGCGCCTTGGACTACCTTGCTGCCTAAATCAAGAATTGATTGACCAGATTCTACAAGAGCAAGCACAATAAGTAGATGCAACTACTTGTAATGGGCGCAGGTTATGTAGGAATGGAGCTTCTTTCTTATCTTAAGAAAGAGCCCCATGATGTTTTTATCACAACCACACATAAAGAGCGCGTCTCTCAGCTAAAGCCCTATGGAAAAGATGTCTTAGTCTTAGATCCTGCAAATAAACAAGCCCTCAGAGATCTTATAAACGCCTGTGATCTACTCTTTGTTCTTATCGCGCCTACTTCCCCTCAACCCTACGAAGAAGTCTATCTCAATACCGCTAAAGAGATATCTCACGCTTTAGAACATCGACAAAAACCCTTTCGGATTATCTATACAAGTAGCACCTCTGTCTGTGAAGGAGCGCAAGGAGAGTGGATTACAGAAAAGACTCCCCTCTTTCCACCCTCAGAAAATAGTAAAATCCTTCTAGAAACTGAAAAAATTTATCTAAATTCCAACGCATCCACGTGCATTTTACGCCTCGGAGGCATTTACGGCCCTGGAAGGGAACTCACAAAAAGAGCTAGATACTTTTCAGAAAAAAAGATGCCCACATCAGGAGATGAGCCAACTAACCACATCCATTTAGATGATATCGTAAAAGGGCTGCTATTTTGTTTAGACCGCTCCCTTACGGGTATTTATCACTTAGTTAACGACGATCATCCCTCTAAAAAAGATCTCTACGACTCTCTTTGCAAGTCGATGAACATCCCCCCGCCCCTTTGGTCAGAAGAGTCCCACAAAAGTGGTTATAAGATTTCTAACGAAAAAATTAAACAAGCCGGATTTGTCTTTAAGCACCCAATAATCAAATATGATTCCAAATGAAAAAATTCAAATAGAATGCGAAGGAAACCCACACTAAATAAGGCGCTAAAAGCCAAGTAGACCACTTAGAAAATCTCCTAAACAAGATCATCGTAGCTAAAATAGCTAACCACAAAAGAGCAATGTCTATTAACGCAAGGCCTGTACTTCTCTTATAGAAAAAAATAAAAGACCAGATAAAATTAAAAAATAGCTGCACCCCAAAAATGCTTAAGGTCAACTTTTTCTTCTTTAAAGGAGAGACCCAAACAAGATAAAGAGATAACCCCATCAAAAAATAGAGAGCGCTCCACGCTATAGGAAAAACAATACTCGGCGGCGTTAGAGAAGATTTTACAAGATGGGGATACCACTCCTTAATTCCTGATCTAGTAAAAAGTCCCATGAGCCAGCCCCCTCCCACACAAATCCCCATGCTGACAAAAAACTTGAAAAAACAAAACGGAAACTTTTTCATAAAACACCTTTAAAAAGTAAAAAAAGATAGGCAATTTTTTAATATAGTGCGGCACTCAAAAAAAATGCTAGAGGTTTCTTAAAATGACGCATGAAAATTTTATAAGAGCAGCACTATCAACTTGAATGAATACAGCATTAAAGTTTAGATTATGTCCCTACATACTGCAAAATTTTAACGAACAGCGCTACAAAAAATATTAAAGGAGATTCCCTGTGTCCCTACAATCGCAACCAGCCAGCCTAGTACCACCCCAGTTAGATGACTTCATTGGAGAACTGAGGCACATGATTGATCAAACTCGAGAATCCATTGCTTCCACAGTCAATACAAGACTTGTGATACTTTACTGGCAAATTGGAATTAGAGTTGGCAAAGAAATTTTGAATAAAGAACGAGCTGAATACGGACGATCGATTGTCGCGTCAGTAGCGCGACAATTGACTCTTCATTATGGTAAGGGGTTCTCAGAAAAGGGCCTGCGACGCATGATCCAATTTGGCGAGGCCTTTTCCGATCAGCAAATTGTCGCGTCACTGACGCGACAATTGACTTGGACTCATTTGATGGTTCTACTTCCTATTAAAAATTCTATCAAGCGAGATTTTTACGCTGAGATGTGTCGAATAGAAAAATGGAACGTGCGAACCCTGAAAAATAAAATCGACTCCATGCTCTATGAGCGAACGGGGCTTTCCAAAAAACCAGAACTGGTTGCTCAAGCCGAATTAGATGCGCTACGTAAAGAAGATCAGCTTACGCCAGACCTTGTATTTCGCGATCCTTACGTGCTTGAGTTTCTCAAGCTTGATGACCGCTACATTGAGAAAGATCTAGAAGATGCAATCATGAGAGAACTAGAACAATTTCTTCTGGAACTGGGCGTTGGATTCAGCTTCCTTGCTCGTCAAAAGCGGATTATTATCGATGATAAAAATTTTCATCTAGATCTTCTCTTTTTTCATAGAGGATTAAAAAGATTGATTGCTCTCGAGCTAAAACTGGGGGACTTTAAGCCTGAGCATAAAGGACAAATGGAGCTATATCTCCGCTGGCTCGATAAGTATGAGCGACAACCAGGAGAAAATGCTCCTTTAGGACTCATCCTTTGCTCAGGTAAACAAAAAGAGCAGATAGAACTCCTAGAACTTGGCCAAGCAGGTATTCATGTGGCAGAATATTTGACTGCCCTGCCTTCCAAAATACTCCTCCAAGATAAGCTGAATAAAGCCATCGAACATGCCCGTCAGCGTCTAGAAAGTAAGTCAGAAGAAACTGTAGGAGAGGAAGTTTACTAACTGCCGGTAGAGCTGTAGTGACGAACGCCCAGATGCCAAAGCTTGCAGGCAAGAAAAAGAAATACCATCCCTGCAAGAGGAGAAATAAGGCCCAGCCAAAAAGGAAGACTTTCATGAGAAAGAAGCGTAGCTATCGGGTAATAAGCAACGCAGGCAAGAGGAATAATAAGCGTAAAGGCTAGCCGAAAAGGCTTCGTGTAAATGCTCATGGGATACTGACCCATCTGAAGACCGCCGTAGGTGACAACATTCATAAGCTCAAGTGCCTCAATCATCCAGAAAGAGACTGTCGCTTGGATCACAAATAGCCCGTAGAATAAACAGGCAGATCCTAAAATAGAAAAGACAATCACCAGCATGTGGAAAGAAAATAGGGAAAGTGACAACTCAGAGGCGCTCCAAATGAGAATAGTCAGTCCCTGTAAAAACCTACCGACGCGGAGGACCTGCACTTCGCGAACTGCCATTTGAAAAAGAGGGCTGATGGGACGAAGAAGCACTCGATCAAAATCGCCGTATTTAACCATCTGACTAAAAGTATCAAAGCCTCTTGCAAAACCTTCTGCTAGAGCAAATCCCATTTGTACAACTCCGTAAACAAGTCCTACTTCAAAAAGCGTCCAGCCTTTCACCATGTTGAACCTGTCAAAGAGCACCCATACCCCTACCATATCCACAAATGTACTGAAAAAATGCGCTGCAGCTAGCATGAGGAAGGAAGCGGGGTATTGCATCTGCGATCTAATAGAGACGCCCACTAGTTTAAAAAAAAGCATTAGCCCCCCTGCACTACAAATTGTCTAAGAGCTTTCTTAAGTAGGAGCTGGCCAGTAGCCATCAATATGACTGTCCACCCAAGCTGAAATCCCAGGTAGTAAAGAGCCTCACTTGGAGGAATAATACCTGTGTAAAGGCGACAGGGAATGTCCATGATGCCTCTAAAAGGTTGGAGACTTAAGAAAGGCTGGAGCCAGGAAGGAAATAAAGGTAAAGGTATCACCATCCCTGACAAGAGCACCGTTACATGAGGCAAAAGACGCTGTATGCCTTCTCCTGAGATCGTCCAAAAAAGAGAAATGATGACAAGCGCAGTGATTGCAGCTGATAGAAAAAAAGCACAAATGACAGAAAGAAAAAAGCAAGAGCCAGATAACCATGACGCAGGAGCCTCAAGCCCCAAGAAAAACCCACCAATGATAAAAATAGGAAGGCAGCGGAGAGCCGTTGGAATAAACCTCATGGCAAAAGCTCTCACATACCACAGGCGGTAGAGGTGAATGGGTCTGATAAGCTCATAGGCAACGTGGCCGCTTTTGATTTGAGATTCGATCTCTTTATCGATGGACCAGGGAAGCACTTGGAGAAGAGCTTGACCCAGCCAAATGAAGGTAATAGCTTGAGCTAAAGACATCGGCTCTTTGTAAGAAGCTCCTGAATAGAACGCTTGGAAGATCATCACCTGGATGATGCCCCAAAAAAGTTGGGTGAATATCCCCGCAAAAGCAGCTGCTCTATACCGGAATAACATCTTCATGCGGATCTTTAAAATAGCCAAGTAACTTTTCACACGTGCCTATCTGTACAATTTAGCAATCGTCTCTTCAATGGGAGGATTTTCAACAAATAAATCGATCACGGAGTGTTTAGAAGCTATGCGTTTAATGAGCTCGGGTGCTGTGATAGTAAGCGGATCAAACTTCAGCCATACTCTACTCCCCTCTCGTCTCATGACCTCAACATCTTTCTCTTCCAGATTTTCACTATCATTTAGAAAATCAATTACAAGATACCGCTCAGGTGAGATTTTTTTTCTTAACAGGTTAAGATGCCCATCGAAAAAAATCTTCCCATCGTTCAGTACTATCACGCGCTGGCATAAAGCTTCAATATCATCCATATCATGTGTGGTAAGCAAAATCGTAACCTTCTTATCTTTATTCAAACGACGGATAAACTCTCGCACAGCAAGTTTACTCACGGCATCTAGGCCAATTGTTGGCTCATCAAGAAAGAGAATTTTAGGAGAGTGAAAGAGTGAGGCCGCAAGATCACAGCGCATCCTCTGACCAAGGCTTAACATTCTGACAGGCACATAGAGAAGCTTAGGAAGATCCAAGTGCTCTACAAGCTCTGCTAACGTCTTATCGTATTCCTCTTGAGGAATCTCATAGATCGCTTTAAGAAGCTCGAAAGACTCAATGACTTGCAAATCCCACCACAGTTGCGTTCTCTGGCCAAAGACAACTCCAATCTGGCGCACTGTCTCAATACGGTGCAGATAGGGTGTTTTTCCAAACACTTTAACATCCCCACTATCTGGCACCAAAATGCCCGATAAAATCTTCACCGTCGTGCTCTTACCCGCTCCATTAGGACCGATATACCCAACAAGCTCTCCTTCTTTCAGATCAAAGGAGATCTGATCAAGGGCGACTTTAATATCATATTTAGGAAAAATAAGGGCAGAAAGCTGCTTCCAAAAACCCTTCTGGCGTCTTGGCAAACGAAAAGACTTCGAAAGCTCTGTGACAGAAAAAATAGACATGGTGACAAAAGAATTTACTATTTTGCAAATTTTGCAGCAAGGGATTTATGGTGTTGACACAAATATCTGCACGTTGAGATAACGTATAGACATGGATATTGCAAAAGTCACAACGATTGTTTTTATCAGCCTTCTTGCTGCAATCAGCCCGGGGCCTGATTTTGCCATTGTCACAAGAAATTGTATTTCAGGAACTTTTCGCAGTGGATGTTTAACAGCGCTCGGGGTCTCTTGTGCGCTCTTAGTTCACATGACGTACTGCCTCTTTGGTATTGCAATTGTCATACAAGAATCCCCTGTTCTATTTCATCTCCTAAAATACCTGGGAGCAGGCTACCTTTTCTATTTAGGTATTCTCATACTGAAAGAAAAAATATCACCAGAAGGTTCTCCAACAACTGCTCAGGCAACCATCAAAAAAAAACATAAACCGTTTTTATCTGGCTTTCTCTGCAACTTGCTCAATCCAAAAGCCACACTTTTCATATTGAGTTTGTTCACGCAGTTCATTGACCCCACAATGAGCTTTTTTGCTAAAGCCTTTCTGGGAAGCATATTTGCTTTTGTTGTCTTTATCTGGTTCGTGCTGCTCTCTTACCTCATCACGCACCGTCTACTCCAAAAGCATTTTGCTAAATTTCAACTTGTGATCACAAAAGCAATGGGGATTATTCTCTGTTTCCTAGCTCTTTGTGTTGCGTTTTTCTCCTAGGGGTTAAAAATGATTAGAGTTGCAGCCTGTCAGTTAATCCCCTCTTCTAATCTTGAAACCCGTAAAGCGCAGATGCAAAACATACTTGAAAAAGCAGAGTCAGAGCATGTTGATTTTATCTGCTTTCCTGAAGGCTTTTTAACGGGTTACTATGCACAAGAGGAGCTTGCTCGAGGAAATTCACTAGAGATAGGTGGAGAAGGTTTAGCAGAATGGCTTGAGCTCACTAAAAATTATAGATCAACTGTCATTGTTGGCTTTAACGAACGAGAGGGAAATAACATTTTTGATTCGGTGGCAATTATTGAAAATGGCTGCCTCCTTGGCGTACAAAGAAAGCACTATCTTTATCACAATTACTTCACTCCAGGGCTCTCATTTGAACCTTTTCAAAGTAAAGGCATCACTTATGGTGTTGTGATCTGTCTTGATACTAACTACTTCGAGCCCGCGCGCTTGCTTGCCATCCAAGGAGCTACCATTCTTTTTTCACCTATGTGTAACCGGGTTCCTCTAGATCATCCTTATGTAAAGCGTCCTCTGTACTACAGTCAATTTGTTGCACGCTCTTTTGAAAATCGCTGCTGGCTTATTTCGGCTGATTGGGTATGGCCTTATGATGGCACAACAATTTGTCCAGGCAATAGCGTGATCTATGATCCCGATGGCAAAGAGGTTATGCGCAGTCGTGAAGGAGAAGAAGATCTCTTGATCCTTGACATTCCAAAAGAGCGTCTTTTGGAAAACAAAGGGCGTAGAGTACACGGAAGTCCTGCTCTTGCGCAGGAAATGGCTAAATTAGCACATCAGCTGGCGCCTAACACTCAGGCAATAAGTAACTGAAAACCAATACGAAGAGTTTTTGCTAATTTCTTAGCGACTTTATCACCGATAGCTCTTTGCCCATTTTCCATTTTGGAAATATTTCCCTGGCTAATACCCGTTTGCTTAGCAAGATCTTTTTGGGACACATCTTCTCAATAGCGAGCCCCGCGAAGAGCAAGACCTGACTTCTTGTACTTAGCAATGCGACCTTTCGCAAGCTCTTCCCAGGCAATAGACATACACAACTCAATTTTTTATCCGTTCCCAAGGCATAGGCGCCGGCCAGGAAGTCCCAACCCATTTATGGCGTCCATTATACTGGACATTTTTTTTAAGAAACTAATTTCTGAAAACAGCGCTCACTCACCTTCTCAACTTCTTGCTCTACAGAAAGCGCCGAAGAATCAAAACAGTCATCAAACAGATCTCTTGGAAGCTTGCTAAGCTCCTTGTGAGTGCGTATCACATACGCGCGTGCACGTTGAGCTTGCTGCGGTGGCCTATCTAACCGCTGATTTCTTCTACCATCTCGTTCTAAACACGCTTCAAGAGAAGGATGCACCAAAAAGTAGAACTCTCCTTCTTGTTTCTTCCTCCACGGAATCTGAGCATCGATGATGATGCGTGTTTTAAGTTCAGAGATTTTTTGATCAAGCACTTGATTGGCATTGTCTTCCGTAGATGCGCCACCCTGAACAAGATCATCTCGATCTATGCGATGCCAGCTTAAGTTTTCTTGAAGAGCTTGAGCTAAAGTAGACTTGCCTGAACAAGATGCACCAAAGACAAAAATCACACCTTCCATAAGCTCCTAATTAAACTTGCACTGCTTAAGAGGTATTAGCTTCGTGCCTTTATATAGCTTGTAGCCAAGATAGAGAAGGATAAAAGCTGGGAGGCCAATGTAGGTACCGATGAGATTGTCTAAGTTGACTTTGTGGAGAACCCAGCCATCAAACTGCTGACCTAGTATGACAAGGACTGAAAGGATGAGCGCAAAGAGAGGGCCGAAAGGAAAGCCTTTGGCTTGATAGGGCAAGTCGCTTAGCTTGCGCCCTTGCGCTAAGTAAGCTCTGCGGAAGCGGTAGTGGCAAAGAGCAATACCAAACCAGGCGATAAAGCCAGATAAACTTGAAACATTGAGGAGCCACAAAAAAAACTGCCCCTGACCAAAGCGGGAGGATAAAAAGACAGCAGCCGCGATGATAGAGCTAAAGAGTAGAGCAAGAATGGGGATGCCACTTTTAGTTGTGCGAGCTAAGAACTTAGGCGCATGGCCTTCCTTAGCAATGTGCCAAAGGGTTCTTGTTGCTGTATAGAGACTAGCATTGCCAGCTGATAAAATAGCGATCAAGATCACGATTGTCATTGTTATCTTAGCAAAATTCAAACCTGCCATCGATAAAACAATGGTGAAGGGGCTTGCGCCTATATTCGTAGTGGAGGCGCTAACAAGTAAGGGGTCGTTGTAAGGAATAAGAAAGCTGATGATTCCCATCGATAAAATATAGAATAAGAGGATGCGCCAAAAAACGCTCTTAACAGCACGGGGTATGCTCGTTCCCGGGTCTTTTGTTTCACCTGCTGTGATCCCAAAAATCTCTGTTCCCTGGAATGAAAACCCAGCAATCATCAAGACTCCGATGAACCCTACCCATCCGGCATGGAAAGGCCCGTCGCCAACACTCCAATTGCTCAAGTTGAAAGGTTGCTCATTGCCAACTAACCCAGAAATCACAAGTATGCCTAAAATGATAAATAAAATCACAGCAACCACCTTGATTCCTGAAAACCAATACTGCGACTCACCGTAAAAGCCAACCGACATAAAGTTAAGCCCAAGAACCATCAGGAAA
>CANJJB010000051.1 GCA_947474635.1 Parachlamydiales bacterium
AGGGCTCAACGTAACGCCGTACTCTTTCTTGATCTTTTCTACCGGCAGCATGTTAAAAGGCCACATCCCCTCTTCTGCCCCAAGAAGGCAGCACGCGCACAAAAATAGCCCTAACCACACTTGCTTCATATTATTTCCTCTTTTAGACATCTTGCAAAAGCTCTAGAATCTCGTCAAAATCTATTTTTTTGTCTGCACGAGGTCTATTAAAAACCTTAGATTTTTGGTTGTGAATGATTTAATCTCGGCCAAAGAAAACCTGCGCTTCATCAGCATTACTTTTGAGACATATTAACAGGGTAAATCCTAATTTCCCTATTAGATAGAATGTTTAATATCTGATGCACACAGCCCCATTTGTTTTCCATCGGATGAAAATACAACACCCTTTACCCCTCCTTCTTCAGGAGATTTAGCTTGTAAATAAAAATTTTTGGGATTGTAAATTTCAAGCGTAACTTCAGGCTCTGGGGAATATCGGGGAAAGACAGAGGAAACTTTCTTAAAGAGATTCAGTGTCTTTTTTCCCGATGCATTTGCAACAACTAAATAGTCATTTGCGGGATGAAAGTTAAGAGAATGAGGAAAATGCAATTGCGTTTCTTCTCCTTGAAGGATTTCAACGGGATCAGAAGAGTATAAGCCCTGCGAGTCGGGGATACATTGGTACATAACAACAGAATTAGTCCAATGAGATGTAACTGCCAATAATTCCCCATCACTTGAAAAAGCTAGCCCATCAACTCCATTCAAAATATCGATGGCATTATGAATAACTTGATAGGGAGATGCATCATATTCATCACCCTGATAATGATAGAACGTAATGAAATTTCCTAGATTGCCCGCTGCAATAATATTGCCTTGGGGAGCATACTTGACTGCGCTTGAACCTTCTGATGCCACGCCTTTAATCACCGCAATAGGCGTTGCGTCATAACAAGAGTGAATGGCACTTTTTTTATAAATGGTAATCGAATTCCCCCATCTATTGGCAACTGCAAAATGATTCCCATCAGGAGAAAAAGAAACATCATGGGGATAGTCAAGTTGAGATTCCGGATTCTGCAGAGTAAAAAATGGGGTTGTTTCATATAGAGAATTCTGGAAATCTCTGCTCCGATAAAATGTAATGGTGTTTAAAAGGGCATTTGACACAGCAATACAGTCACCAGAAGGAGAAAAAGCAATCCCCTCAGGACGACCTAGCCCCCCACCTTTCCCTCTAATAACTGTTGCTGGTACAACATCGATAAGCCTCGTTTTAGAGCAAAAAATTAAAAAAGCAGCGCCAGATGCTACTACAACAGTGATACATAACAAATACAAAAACAACTTCTTGCGCATCATATAAATCTCGTAAACAGCGCTTCGTTATAAATCAATATCGAGATGTTGTCAAAAGGAAAATATAACTTCTCAAAAAGTCCTAGCAAAAGGATCGAATGATACAAGCGCTTCCTCGAAAAAAAAGACGGCAGGACTTTTTGAGAAGTTACAAGAAAAATTGAGATTCTTTTTGAAAAAATATCATTAGGCATCTTGCGTAATTCCATTTGCTTGTTAAAATTGATAATTTTTGCGCAAATTTCCCATCAAATTTTGAAAGCATGTGTGGACACATGGTCAAAAAATTTGATGGGAAAGGTTCCAAAAATAACAATTTTAACAAGCAAATGGAATTACGCAAGATGTCTATTGTTCCAGCTTTGACATTTCTATCCCAGCTTGTCTAGATTTTTTTTCTTTCGCTAAGAGAACAAAAAAGCCACACGTTCCGATAGCAAGCGCAATCGGCACAACCGCTATTCCATACGTCAGCGCTTGAGATGTCCCAGGTCCGCCCAACAAGTTGATTACCCCTCCCATCGTTGTGTGGAAAGCATAACCAAAGATCATGATGATCATGTTGGCAATTGCTGTTGCAAGACCCGCCACATGCGCAGGCACATATGTTGACACTTTGTAAATGGTCAGAATCTGATAGGCAGAGCAAACGCCCACGAGAATAAAGCTCAAGCTAATCATGCTAGCTGGCATCTCAAAGGATAATAACAAAGCAAAGCTTGCAATCATCGCAAGGCCAGCTCCAATGATTGTGCCCAAATAGCTGCCCGTTTTATCTGCTACAATACTTAACACTGGTCCGCCAAAGCACATCCCAATGAAGATCATCGAGGGCAAGCTTGCAGCCATTGTACGCTCATAGCTATAAACCTGTTTTAAAAAGGCAGTTCCCCAGACGTCCGCAAAGCCCTCGAGGGGCCCTACCATGAGCCCTGCAAAAATACAGGTCCATATGACCCTCGAATTACCCAGCACCGCCTTGATGTCAGAAAAGACAGGCGTTTGAGGAGGCTCTTTCATGTCAGGCACAATCCAATACGTCAGTAAAGCCAGCCCCACACCTACATAAGCAAATATTTGAACAACCATTTGGTAGCCGAACATCTCACGCATAAAGCTCACCGGGCCCCCACCATATATCGCCCCAATTAGTCCAATTGTAACAGAAAGGCTAAGCATACGTGTAAACCGCTTCTCATCAAATGTCATACGCACAATCTTAAACACGCCCAATATAGCAGCTGAAGAGCCTATACCCACGAGCACCCTTCCTAAAATGGGATAGCTCCAATGTGTTGCAAAAGCAAGCGGCAATATGCCAATCACCGTCAGCAAAATACAGCCCGTCATCACCTTCCTAGGACCATACTTATCGAGCATAATCCCTATAGGTAAATGGATAAGTGAGTACCCAATGTAATAAACCCCAGAAAACTGGCCAAACGTCGCAGCATCTATGTGAAATTGCTGCATGATGTCAGTGAGCATAATATTGGGCATCACCCGTAAAATATATTGGTAGGCGTAGAATATAGAAGCTACGATCCACACCATCCACACAACGACTCGGGCGCTAGAAACAGAGGTTTTCATAATATTAATCCATTTTTTAGAGGGCCTAGTTTACCCCATTTGAAAATTAAGCCTCAAGAACTATCAAAGTAAAATAATCTCTACCCTTTTTTAAAAATGCAGTTTAAAACTGATCGGGAGTATTCCTTCCCATACATAGGACTTGTTGAGCGCTTTTCCTCCGCTTCTACAAGATTAAACTTGTCTGAAAATTCCCCTACAAGATCATCCAATCCATACAGAAAAGAGGGTATTTGAGAATGAGGGTCTACAATGAGCTTGCGTGCAGGATCAAGAGAAGTCCCCAACAAAGGACCATAAAAGCCATCGTTTATAGAAGCCAGCGAAATAAAATAATAAGCTCCCGACTTAAGAGCTCTCCAGAGCTCGCTTCTGTAGGCTTTCTGAGCCTCTTTATCTACGATATGTTTGTAGCAAAAAACATCAACGGCTATGTCCAAAGAACTATCACGGATAGGCCACTCTGTAGATGCATCCTGGCCGTAGGCACAGATAGGCAAATGTCTCTTCTTGGCTTCCTCGTTAATGATATCAGCATTCCCCTGAAGAAGATCAAGAGCAGTCACCGTAAAACCTTCCGCTGCAAGATAAAAACTATTTCTTCCCTGACCACATCCAATGTCTGCGACGCAGCCTGGTGGTAACTTCTTGTTCTGGTACCACTGGATAAATTCTACTAACGCTCGGGTAGGATCTTTTCTAAAAGAAGAGGGAATACCTTTTCTTTGATATTCTTCTGACCATACTTTTGTTAACGCTTCATTCATCGTAACACCTCTGTTGTAATCTCCATGCAAATCTCTGGCAGCTGAGTTTCTAAACAACTCTTTAATCCCCGAATCGCTTCATGCATATCGGCAGGAAATTCAGGGTTAATCGCCTCATCATTAGCAGGCCACGCAGCAGCTCTTGTAGCTGCATCAGGCCACCGAGAATAAGCCACCCACATCCCCTCTTTTGTTTTGTGCAACGTAGATCCTAACGCGCCTCTTTTCTGAACAAAATATGTCGCCACTTTTTTCCAATAGTCCTGATAAGAATCTTCAAGACCAGCTTTAATAAAACCACGGTAGATCACAGCGAACATAAACGGCTCCTTATTGAAAATTGCAAACAATTTTAGCTTAAGTTAAAGATTTCATTCATCCATTTTTAACATACGCTTTTGCAATCCCTTCCGCTACTTTCACTTCTACAAGCTGCTCTTGCTCTAGCTCAGCAAGATAAGCCTGCATAGGCGTTTTTGTAAGCACGTAAGATACTAGATTGTCAGGGATTTGGTTAGCTTGCATAATTCTGGCAGTTATCTCTTCCAAAGAATGGGGACGCTCATGGAGCATTGCAAGTACGGCAGCTTTGATTTCATAAATCCGTTTTGCATGATTGTCTATCAGAAGAGGCAAATTAGGCACTCTACCTCCATGGTAGATGATGGCAGCATCAACAAAAGGAATGAGCGACTTTAGTTTTTTAAATGAGTTCAACGTATCAGCAATGAACGTGTAATAGAGAATCGGGTGTTTGTTACAGGTCTCCTCCCCAAAAATAGCATCTCCACAGTAGAGCACATTATCAGGCGTTTTAATAGCAATCATTCCGCGCGTGTGACCTGGAAGCGTAATGATCTCGAAAGTCTCTTCGCAGATAGTAATCTTTTGGTCCTGGTAAGGAGCAATGATATCTGTCACTTTCGAAGGCTGCTGAGGCGCAAGCGGCTTGCAAGTTTTCAGCGCCTCGAAGCTTTGGGCTCCCCCACAAAAACACGTAGGTGCCATCAGGGGATCTTCAATGAACGCTCTTTCTGTTTCTGTGCTGAATATGTTTATCTGGGGATATTTTTGCTGGAAGAATGCATTTCCTCCACAATGATCTCCATGACAATGGGTATTGATGATGGCTGCTACGTGCGTATTTATTTGCGCAAGAGATTTATCGATTTCCTTAGCAAGATCCTTGCTAATACCACTATCAATGAGCACAGCCTTATTATTTTTGATGTATAGACCTATAGAAAAAACACCATCACAAAAATAACTGTTATCCTTAACCTGAATAAAATTAATTTTCGCCATATAGATCTACAAACTCCCCGCTTGTCATTTTTTGTATTTCACTTGAGCTTAGCTGAAACACAGCAAACGGCGTGCCAGCAGCTGCCCATATCCACTCATAGCTTTTCAAAGTAGGATCTAAGAGTGTCCTGATTTTTTGACAGTGACCTACAGGCGGCACTCCGCCGATTGCAAAGCCTACTTTTTCTTTGACAAATTTTGCATCTGCCTTGACAAGCTGAAGCCCTGTAGCTCTCTCAATTTTTCTAATGTCGACTTGGTGAGCACCTGAGGCGATAACGAGTATCGGCAGGTTAGAAACTTTATCAATAAAGATGAGCGATTTTGCAATTTGCGCAATAGTGCACCCAATTGCTTTTGCAGCTTCTTCAGCTGTTCTAGTTGAATCAGGAAGCTCTTTCACAGTACAAGAAAATCCATTTTCTATTAGAAAATCTTGCACTCTTTTTGCACTGTCTGGAAGTTGTTTATTCATTGCTTGCTTTCCACAAAGAAAGTTTTTTTGTCATTTCACTTACGACATCTTTAGGACCAAAGAGCACAATGCCGTAAAAAACCAGCTCTTCTGGCTTTGTAGCAAGAGTTCTTGCTGCTTGATCCTCCCATGTCCCTTCCGTCATTGTATTGGTAAATACCACATACTGGATGCCGGCATCTTTTGCTTGCGCAAGAAGGTTTGCGATCTTATTCGAATTTTTCTCGCGCAAAATAATAAAAGGCATCTTTGAAATATTAGGATACACACAACCTACTGCATCCTTGTAATCCATGATGTGTAAATCCTTAGAGCCTGTATGCGCTCCAAAACCAAGACACATATGGGCAAGAGCGTTCATGACAACGCCTCCCTCAATTTGTTTATTCATCACAGCTACCAGTTTAGTTTGAAACATTTGACACTCCTTATGTAAGATTAATTTCTGTTGAGAAACAGTGCACTGCCTGAGCAAATACTTTGGCGTGATATGTTCCTTTCTTCTTAGAAAACTCCACTTTTACAACACCCGGTCTCTCTATAAAATGCCCTTGCTCTACGTGAAAACTATGAGTCCCTTTAGGTAAAAGCCCAAAAGTATCAACATAAGCCGTAAGCCCTCCTAGTACTGATCCCGTAAACGGATCTTCAGTAACACCCACTAAAGGCGCAAAGCAGCGCATATGGAATTGATTTTTCTGATCAAAGGCCTCAGGACACACAAGGCAGAGAGCTACGATATCGTGCTGCTTAGAAAACTGCGCAAAAGACTTTGGATCGCATTCAATTTTCTTCAAGTCTGCAAGAGAGCGTATAACAATAAACAAGTCTTTGTTTGTCTCCTCATACATAACCGGAAAAGATTCATTTACCAAATGCAGATCAAATCCTGCTGCTTTAGCTACTTCCCTATGAGAAATTTTCACCTGTGTTAACTTAATAGTAGGCGTCTCGTAAGCTACCTTGATTTCTTCTTTCTCATCCACGACCACTTCCATTTTAAGAATGCCAGAGAGCGTCTCTACATCAAATGCGTAGTTACCCATACCCTGAATGCCAAACCTTTTTTCCTTAGCAATCATGTACAAAGCTCCCACAGTAGAGTGGCCACAAAAACGGATCTCATGTCCCGTAGGAGTAAAATAGCGCAATTGAAAATCCGCCTTGCGGCTAGGTAATACAAAAGACGTCTCTGACAAATTCAGCTCCCGCGTGATTTTACGCATGCCCACTTCATCTAACTGCTCAGCATCTAGAACAACCCCTGCAGGATTGCCTCCAAATTTTTTATCTGTAAAGGCATCGACTTGATGAATCTGAATCTGCTGCAAGGTGCTGATCGTCTTGAGATAATTATAAATAGTTGCTCTTGACATCTGCATTTTTGTCGCAATGTAAGCAGATGCCTCTTTGAAATCGAAAAGCTTTTTTCCATACAAAAGTGAAATAAGTTCCCGTTTTTGCCTGCTTGTTGCAGATTGTATAGTCACTTGCTGCTCTTTCAGGTAACTTGCCATTAATTGATCGACATTCTCTTGCCATTCATTTACACCCTTGCTCCCCTGCAAAGAAGCCCCTAGCATCCAGTCGAGCTGATCTTTTAAATGATGCAACTGACTTGTGTCATATCGAAGACGCAACAAACAGCCAGGCTTATCGCCCATACAATGCACCACCTGCTTGACCTGTCTTCCCGTAGAGAGCACTGCATGACACGCTCCTGTCTTCTCTAAAGACTCTAGCCCCTGATCTTCTTTCACAGAAGAAAAAGGGTTCAACACCTCAACAATCTCGCCTTTATGACTGAACAATGACACCTCAAGCAACGGATAGAAAAAATCCACTAGCGTCTGGGCCAGCTGCCTTACCTTCTCGATTTCCATACATATCTCCCATTAAAACTATAATATTATTCTAAATTGGAATTTCTATCCAGATAAATAGTTATTAAATATATGTAGTTGGAAATGAAGCGATTACGACATGTTCAATTTTTCGCTACCAAAAATCCCACAAAAAACCCTTAGAACTGTATAAGCAATTAATAATGAGACAGCTATCAAACTTGAAATAAAATGTTACTTGCAGAAAATCTCCATAACCACTAATTTTATTAGTGGTTATAGGGAATATCTGCAAGTATGAATATGGAAACATTTCTAGCGCAAAATCAAGTATTTACGACCGAAGAAGCAAGGGCTGCTTTTGCGATAGAGAAAAACCGTAATACACTGGACAACCTGCTAGCTTATCATCTCCAAAAAGGCCATATTGTTCGCATCCGCCAGGGGCTTTATTATACTATTCCTAGAGGAGCCAATGCAAAAACTCACCCTATCGACCCTTATCTAATTGCCAGTAAAATGACGCCTGATGCCACTTTGGCTTATCACACCGCTTTGAGCTTTCACGGCAAGCTGCATTCCTTACGCACCGACTTTATTTATATTACCCAGAAAAAACTAAAACCCCCTTTTGCTTTTCGCCATACTCTTTTTAAAGGGACTACGGCCAATCTTGATGTTGGCATTGAAATCGTCAACTATCAGGGCTGCACGATGCGCGTAACAACTTTAGAGCGCACCTTTGTAGACATCCTGGAAAGACCTGCTTTAACCGGTAGCTGGGAAGAGATTTGGCGCTCTCTAGAATCAATTGAATATCTCAACATTCAGCAAGTACTTGCCTACGCAAAAATTCTCAATAATGCCACGACTTATGCCCGGATAGCATTTTTTCTAGATCAACATCGCGACTCTTTGGGCCTTTCAGAAAAAGATCTGCGCCCTTTTGACACCCTTATACCTAAAAGCCCTCATTATTTAGATCGTCGCAATAAAGAGCCCAATCAACTTGTTGCAAGATGGAATCTCATTGTTCCAAAATCCTTAATTCAAAAAAGCTGGGAAGAGCCTCATGAAAATTTCTAAAGAAATACTCATCAGAGAAGCAACTAACACAGGTTTTCGTGCTGCGATATTAGAAAAAGTCTGGCGTTTGATGAACGTTCTCGAAGGAATCAACGCCCACCCTTTTTTAAAAGAGCGGCTTGTCTTGAAAGGCGGCACTGCTCTTAATCTGTTTGTTTTTGATCTACCCCGCTTGTCAGTCGATATTGATCTCAATTATATAGGCATGCAGGATCTGCAAGGCATGATGAATGAGCGTCCTTTAGTGGAAAAAGCTTTGGAATCGGTTTTTCAAAGAGAGAACCTGACAATACGCCGCATCCCTCACAAGCATGCCGGAGGAAAATGGCAGCTGAAATATCAGAGCGTTCTTGGCACTCAAGGCAATCTAGATGTCGACCTGAACTTTATGTTCAGAGTTCCTCTTTGGGATATTCGCAAATGCTCCTCTAAATTTGCAGGCCATCATCAAATAAATGAAATTTCCATTCTTGATCTTCATGAGCTTGCAGCTGGCAAGCTCACAGCATTATTTGCTCGCAATGCTTCACGTGATCTATTTGATGCCCATCATCTGCTTACCAAAATACAGTTTAACTCAGAGAAATTACGACTAGCTTTTGTTCTCTATATTGCTATGAGCTCGATGAAAACATTCCAAAATATCTCACCCGAATCTCTTGCGTTTGATATAGAGGACTTTCAGCAACAACTATTGCCTGTTTTAAGCACTGCTAAAAACCAGAAAGAGCATCGGTCTTGGGAAGAAACTAAACTAGAAGAGTGCAAGCAGGCTCTAGCAATTTTGCTACCTTTTACGGAACAAGAAATCGAATTCCTTCAAAGACTCTCTGAAAAAGGAGAAATCTGCTCTTCCCTATTAACAAATGAACCCTCTATGCAAGCCAAAATCGAAAAACTGCCATCCCTTCACTGGAAAGCTTCTCTTGCACAAACATCTCAGCCACAACACATGAAAAGTTTATCACAAATCGAGCAACAGCTTTCATCAGAAAACATTATCAGCCAAACCAAGATAACATCATCATCCTGAGACCAGAAAAATATAACAACACTTTTTGGTTGGAAAAAAGTAGAGGTTGCTCCTAACATTCTTTCTACTTTGGAAGAGGTGTTTGATGACTCAAGTCGCACAAATGATAAAGAAATTGCTCGCTCAAATCGGAATCATCTCTACGTTAACATCTCTTAACTGCGTTTATGCCACAGAATATTTGGCTCATTTACAAAGACTGCCTAAAGCTGAGCTACATCTACATTTAAGTGGCGCTTATCCCAAAGATTACCTCTTCTCTATTGCGACTGAGAAGCAACAAGAGGCGCTAGAAAATGCGCTAAGAAAAATCCGAGAAGGGCTTGATTATCATGAAGTATTTCATGTGTTTCAATTAGTCCATCAAATCATTCACTCAGAAGAAAAAGTGCAAAAAGGAGTAGAAGCTCTTTGCCTAGCCCTCAAAGAAGATGGCGTGCATTATGTGGAAATTCGATCGGGGTTAAAAAATTTGGGACAGGGAACAGAGGCTTATTTAAACGCTATTTTAAGCGGCATCAGCACACACAATTCTGACATGTTTCAAGCCACTCTACTCTTAAGCCTCCAAAGAAATTCTCCTGTTTCTGTTGTACGAGAGACAATTGATCTAGCTCTCAAATACAAAAATCAAGGTGTAATTGGCATCGATATTTCAGGAGATTCAACAATTGGAGAGGTAGATCTCATCCTGCCCGAACTTCTTCGAGCAAAGCAAGCAGGACTCCCCTTCGTGCTGCATATTGGAGAAAGCCCAGGAGAACAAGACCAAATAACTCTTCTCATGGCGCTTAAGCCTTCACGTATAGGTCACGGCGTTTACCTCTCTTCTAACGCTACAGAATGGGTTTTATCCAACAAGATCCCTCTGGAAGTCTGCCTAACAAGTAGCGTACTGGTCCGGATGATTAATCAGCACGATGAGCACCCCGGCATTCATTTTTTCAAACAAGGCCACCCGATTGTGTTTTGCACAGATGATCCCCTGCTTTTTTCTACCTCGCTTTCACAAGAGCTTTTGCTTGCTCATAAAAAAGCAGGCTTATCGAAAGAAGATGTAGAAAAAATAGCAAGAAATTCCCTGCAATATAAGATTCGATAACTATTGCCCTGAAGCTGCTGTCCGATCGATGGGATTTGTGCTGCACACCTGGTAAAAAAATTGCAATGTTTTTCCATGTCGGTTATTGTAAACAAATTTACAAAAAGCAGCCACCCTCTCACTGGAGACTCTAGTGGATCTATTGAGCTTTAATGAACTTTTTAACTTATTGCAAGACAGCGATGAGTCAGATCGGATCGAAGCAAAATCGTGTAAGCATGGGATTGGCAAGAGCTTTCTCGAGACAGTGTCAGCCTTCAGCAACGAACCTGATTTAGGAGGAAGTTACATTCTGCTGGGGATTTCAAGGGATGAAGATAGCAAAGAACCAAAATACATCATCACTGGCATCCATGACCCCGATCAGCTTCAGCAAAATATCGCTTCCCAATGCCGTGAATTATTTAGC
>CANJJB010000052.1 GCA_947474635.1 Parachlamydiales bacterium
CTTTTTATCGATTGGGCAATTCCTGAAGATGTTTTAGAAAAATCACCCCGGCTTGTGATGTATCTCTTATATAAGGATCACTCACAGAAAGAGCTCATTTATCCTATCGAGCATCAACGAGGATACAAGGTCTATTCCCTACTTAACAATGAGTTCAGAGAGACCAAGGGGCTTTTAACCTACAGAGCAGAAATTGTCACAGAAGGGGGAGAGATCTACAAAGACTGGAAACATCAGTTGTGGGTCAATTTGATCACTCTAGAAGACATCAATTCATCAGCTAGCGACACGAGCTCCTCTGTCTCTGACCAGTCAACGCAAGGGTCTGTGATTGAAACGCCTGGTATGAGAGAAGAGGGATTTTCAGAGAGCAGCTGATGTCCAGCATAGAGATAGCTCTCTAGCATCATTCCCATCAGGTGGGAGTTGCCTTGTTGGATTTGTTCTAATACAGAGAGAAAGACGTCTCTTTGCTTACCATGATTTTTTTGGCAATTGCCATGGGCGCAGTCAACAAGAATGCGAGAGGAGACTGCTAGCGACTGCAAGGCATCTATTGCTTGTGAGATAGATTCACGGTCGTAGTTGCCGCTTTTTTCTCCACCTCTTAGAACGATGTGTGTATGAGGATTGCCTTCACTTTCTGCAACACCTACCTTTCCTTCTGCATTTGTGTGTAAAAAAGTGTGGGGCATGCGGGCGGTAATCACGCCGTTGATGGCTTGTTCAACATTTCCATCTGTATTGTTTTTAAAACCGATCGGAATAGGTAGATAAGAGGCAAGCTCTCTGTGGATTTGAGAGGAAGTCGTTCTTGCTCCTATGAACCCCCAGGAGATTAGATCATCAATATACGAGGCTCCAATGGGGTTTAAGAACTCGGTTGCTACAGGAACTTCAAGTTCTGCAAGAGCAAGAAGAAGCTTTCTGGATAAAGATATACCTTGATCGATAGCGTTTGACTCATCGAGATGGGGATCATAGAGAAAACCTTTCCAGCCTGTCACAGTGCGCGGTTTTTCTATATAGACACGCATCACAAGAAAACAGGTTTCTTTGACACTATCTGATAACTTTTTCAGTTGAGATGCATAGAGAAGCGCTGATTCCATGTCATGGATGGAGCAGGGGCCTGCAATGATGGCTATCCTGGGGTCTTTACCAGAGAGAATGTTTTGAATAGTTTCTCTGCTTTGCGCAACAAAGGATGCTCCTTTTGCAGAAAGAGGGTAGAGAGTTTTGATTTCTTTAGGAGACAAAAAAAGCATAAAAATCTCTCATTGACAGTGCCTTGTTTTCTCGTGTATAACAAAGAGAAAGATTATATAGCTATGAATATCTTCTCAATGGCAGTTGCTCTTTTCTTCATCCTCAACTCTTTGGGGAATATCCCTATTTTTGTGGGGATGTTAGGAGAGTTTCCCGTCAAAAGACAAAGAAGAATTATCTTGCGAGAACTCCTGGTTGCACTTGCCATCTTGATCCTCTTTACTTTTTTTGGGAAAGAGTTCTTAATCATGTTAGGTATTAGTCATGGCACCATCGGCATTGCAGGCGGAACGCTTCTCTTTTTGATTTCTCTTACCATGATTTTCCCTAAAGAAAATGCGCACCAAGTTCATCGCAAAGAGCCGTTTATTTTTCCTT
The DNA here is from genome assembly GCA_947474635.1 of Parachlamydiales bacterium. GTDB lineage: Bacteria > Chlamydiota > Chlamydiia > Chlamydiales > Rhabdochlamydiaceae > CANJJB01. Next base: position 1,648 of record CANJJB010000052.1, read on the forward strand.
TAGCTATTCCTGTTGTAGCAGGTCCTGGAGCTATCACAGCTGTCATGATTTATTCTCAACAAGTATCGAGTTCGTTTGCTGTATGCATTGCTGTTTTTATAGCCTGGTTTTTTTCTTCTCTCATTCTTTTAGCTTCCTCTAACATTAAGCTATTTTTAGGACAGAAAGGACTTCTTGCCTGTGAAAAACTAGGTGGTATGCTCATTTGTTTAATTGCAGTGCAAATGTTCACGCACGGTCTAATGATAGTTATTCAAGAAGGCCTACATCCCTAAGTGAAATAAAGGCATGCTTGCCTACAATGATATGATCATCAAGATGTATGCCCATGACTTTGCTTGAGCGCACTAAATGGCGCGTGAGAGCAAGATCCTCTATAGAAGGAGTAGGATCACCACTCGGGTGATTGTGTGCTAAGATCAGACTATTAGCTTTATGGCGCACAGCAGGATAAAAAACTTCTCTCGGATGGATCAGCACCTGAGAGAGCGTTCCTACAGATACTTTTTCATAAGAGATCAGTCTTCCTTTCACATCTTTTAAAACAACCATCAAGATCTCTTGTTTTTCTGAGGAGAGATCTTTCTTAACAAGTTCGTAGGCCTCTCTTCCCCACACTTTATCTAAACGGGGCAAGTGCGCTCCAGAGCTTTTGATCGCAATACCAAAGGCGGCTTTGAGTTGGATCGCTTTAGCTTTTCCTACACCTCTGATTTCCATGAGCTCTTCTACAGTGGCATCAAGAAGTCCATCAATTCCTCCGAAATGGCCCACCATTTCATGGGCAACTTCTATGACAGATCTTCCCTTAGTCCCTGTTGTCAGCACAATTGCAATCAATTCTGCAAGTGAAAGGGCATTGACTCCGTACTGCACGAGTCTCTCACGTGGGCGTTCTTGCTCGGGAGTGTTTTGCATGTGCATAGATAAACCTTAAAAAAACTTGTATTTTAAATTCTACAGCGTCTTTTAGCAACTAAATTGTGCTTGTTGTTTTTTTTAGGTGATCAGTAGAATGGCGCTTTCTAATTTAGGAGAGGTATGTCCAGTGTAACAGAAGTAGCTAGATTGCAGCAGCCGGCAACATTTGCTCAAGATTCATCAACGGACTATATTTTGGCATCAGAAATATTCTGCCAAATTGATAAACAAGATACAGATAAGTTTTTTGCTGGGATTGGTAAGAAATTTGATTTTGCTTGGCTTGCTCGTAGTATTCAGGTGCTCAGAAGTGGCGCATCTGGGGAAGTAGTTGCAAGCATACGTATCGATTTTTTTGACAATCGTCTTATTACATGCTTTCAAGGCGAGGAGAAAACGGTTGATTTATTTCATGTCTTAGAGATTTTTCGGGCTTTTTCAGGTGTTTTTGCTAAAGTTCAGGATTCCCGCAAAGAAGCTAGTCGAGAGAGGCTCTATTTACTTACGGATTCTGAAGGCGGATATACCTTATCCTGTTACAAGATGACTTTTGAAGAGGCATTTACTCAGGCCCTTGCTACTGCTAGTAGAAATGAGCCTGTCCCCAATATGCGATTAGAGTGGGAAGGAAAACGCATCATGACATTTGAAAAGCAAAAAGTTTGTGTAGGAAGTCGGGAGATGTCCATAGAATGGATTCAAAAGTGTGCCCATTTATTTCATCAGAATTTTGCTAAAGAAATTTGTGCATCGCTTAATATTTCCCCTAATTTGATAAACGTATTTGTCGGGATTCGAGAACTTGTAATTGGTAGATGTATTTTAGGGATAGCAAAGAGCATGGCAGAGCAACATTTTCCAGAAGAGTTCTACGAGCGCAGGTTGACAAACATTAGGAAGGTCATGGAAAATCCTAAATATCTATTCGTTGGAAGGCCTATTCTTTGAGCTGTGGAAATGCTTTTCCTGGGACTAAGATAACAGGCGCCCTGAATCTTTTGTTTGCGACATAAAGGGTCCCTGGCACTGTAGTATCGGTATAGTACCAGACAGATGTTGCTTTTCCATAGTGGGGATGTTCTTTAGAAAATAAAGACTGGGCATGTGAAGAGGTATATTCTGGCCAGATAGCGCGCACAAAATCTCTTTCACGAGTATCTTTTTCTATCCACCATGTGCCTTTGTATACTTGATCTTGCTTCCACAAGGTGCAATGGCCCTCTGGAGCAAAGTATACCATGTATAGACTATGGCTTTGACGTGTTATGCCAACGACTGTGTTACCAACAACCACTGTCCCAAATGCTTTTCTATCTATCAGTTCATAGGTAACGGGAATGGTATCTTGATTGAAATCAGCATTTGCAAATGAGCAATAGACAAAACAGAGCAATAATTTAAAAAATAATGTTCTCATAGGCCTTCCTGATAGGAAAAATATATAAGAAATTAGCTTGAGACACAAGTTTTAATCTTGGATGGGAAGTGCCTTATCTAAAATATCTGCTCTACAAAAGACGGGTACATTGTGCATGAGAGCAAGCGTAATGCAGTCGGAGGGTCTTGCATCGATTTCAATGATTTGCTTTTTTTCTCCAAGACCTTGCTCAAGAAAGAGTCTAGCAAAGTAGATCGTATCTTCGATGTTGTTGATCACAATCTGGAGTATCTTAATGTTAAATCCGGTGAAGATGCCGCTCATGAGATCGTGCGTATACGGGCGGGGTTTATGCACATGCGTTAAGTGGATTTGGATGTTATTGCCAACCTGTGGGTCTGTGTAGATGGCAAACTTCTTTGTCTCAGTTCCCAAAATAATCACAGTATACGCTCTTGACTGCATGATCTTATTGAACGTCACGGGGATGAGTTGAGACATAATGTGCCCTACATTGCAAACTCTTATTTTTATAAATGCAGTAGGTAGGGATTTTTCACAAGCAAGAGTTGTTTTTAAGCAATTTTAGCAGAGAATCAATTGTTGCATCTATATTTGCCTCTTGTTTATAACTTATTTTATAAGTAAAAAGGATGAGAATAGGCAAGGAGAATCAATGCGTTTAGAGAAATCACCTGAGCCGCAATTTATCATTTTGCTTCTGCTCGTCTCTTTTGCGTCAGTGGGCGCAGTTTTATTTACACCCGCTCTTCCTAGCATTAGATCATTTTTTGATCTTTCTGTGGGAGAAACGCAATTGACAATCACCTCTTACCTGCTTGGTTATGCTTTAGGGCAACTTCCGTATGGTCCCTTGGCAAACCGCTATGGAAGAAAAACAACTTTGTACATAGGCATATCTTTATCTATTGTTGGCTCTTTACTCTGCGCTCTTTCTGCTCCTTTTGAATCTTTTGGTCTTTTAGTGTCTGCGCGGTTTTTGCAGGCATTGGGCGCCTGTGTGGGACTCAAGATTAGCTTTACGATGATCGCCGATGTCTACAATCAAGTTGATGCCACAAAGAAGATCTCTCGTATCATGATGGCGTTTGCTATCATGCCGGGTATGGCTGTAGCGATAGGCGGTTGGATGACGGCGTTGTTTAATTGGGAGAGCTGTTTCTATTTTCTTGCGATGTTCGGAGTGTTTATCCTGTGGCTGGCAAGGCGTTTGCCAGAGACAGCAAAATCTCTTGACCTGCATGCACTACAATTTTTTTCGCTGGTGCGTGGATATAAAGAGACATTTAAGAATAAGCGCCTTGTAACTTCCGGATTCATGATGGGACTTGGATCTGCGGTGATATATGTGTTTGCTACAAAAGCTCCTTTTATTGGTATTGATCTTATAGGACTAACTCCTGATGTATTTGGCAATTACAACTTGATTCCTTTAATAGGGATGCTTTTGGGAGCCCTTCTTGCTGCTAAGCTGGCAGGGCGTTTTTCTCTACTTACCCTTCTTTTAATGGGCATCGTCGGCTCTTTTGTATTTAGTTGCATCATGTTAGTTCCTTTCGTAGCAGGGGCGGTGAGTGTTTGGTCTTTGTTTCTTCCCATTGTTTTTATTTATCTTGCCGAGTCTCTTGTCTTTGCAAACATTTCAGCATTTGGGCTATCGCATGCAACAAACAAGTCGAATGGCTCAGCCATTTTAAATTTTATCAATCTAAGCACGACAGTAGTAGCTGTTTTGCTTTTGGAATTTATCTATCCAGAGTCAGCACTTCTTATGCCGCTTAGCTTTATTGTGTTTTTTGCTATTATTTTTGTGTTGTGGTTGCGCCTTAAGAAACTGGACGCTTCCACAGAGTTTAATAATTCCTTAAGGAGATAAGCTATGCGCCGCTACCACACGCTTTCATCAGATGAGGAAGGGATCATTTGTCAGGGGAGAACAGAGCCGCCTGGAAGTGGAGAGTATGAGCACTTAAAAAGCGATGGTGTTTTTGTCTGCAAAAGGTGCGATGCTCCCTTATACCTTTCCAAGGATAAGTTTTCTTCAGGATGTGGCTGGCCCAGCTTTGATGAAGAGATTCCATCGGCAATTAAGCGCCTTCCAGATCAAGATGGAGTGCGCATTGAGATCAGATGCAAAAGATGTGATGCCCACTTGGGACATGTTTTTATAGGAGAGGAATTGACATCTAAGAACACGCGGCATTGCGTAAACTCTCTTGCTTTACGTTTTGTTCCTGCTTTAACAAAAGAGGGATATGAGCGCGCGCTCTTTGGAGGGGGCTGCTTTTGGGGTGTTGAGCATCTTATGAAGGAGCTCTCAGGCGTTATCGAGACAACTGTTGGATTCATCGGAGGCCACGTCGTTAATCCCACCTATGAAGAAGTGTGCACAAAAAAAACAGGGCATGCAGAAGCTGTTGAAATCGTATTTGATCCAAAAGTTGTCTCCTATGAGACCCTTGCTAAGCTTTTTTTCGAAATCCACGATCCTACTCAAAAAGCAGGACAAGGTCCTGACATAGGTCCCCAATACCGCTCTGCTATCTTTTATCTCACTGAAAAACAAAAAGAAACCATCGAGACGCTAATCGGTCTTCTTAAAAAACAAGGACTTGCTGCTATAACAGAAGTTATTCCATCGAGTGTTTTCTATCCCGCAGAACCCTTCCATCAAGATTACTACGACCAGACAGGTCAAGAGCCATATTGTCATAGGAGAGTGCAGAGGTTTTAAGAAATATCTGGATAGAACTTTGTCATCTCATTGACGGCACGTCAAAGACCTCTCATACGCATACATTATTTTATATGTGATTTCAAAAGTCAAAGTGTTCCTTGAATTCTATTCCAGTATTCTGATAGCCTGGACTTCAGTTGGTTCATGGGTTACTCCTCGTTATGTTTGTGTGTTTTTTTGGTAACCAAACAGCCTGCCAGATGGAGGTCTTTTCTTATAGGAAAATTCAAAAAAACGAGGATCAAGTTATGTGTAGTTACAAGGTATACCACGCCCGTTTAAATTCACAAAATCTAAACGGGCGCGGTATAACAAGAAGAGATAATTGTTCGAATCTAACGTATGTCTGACATAATTAGGCCAAGAAAAATTCTCTCTTTTTGGTAGTTTTGCAACTACCTCTACATAATAAAGAATTCCAGAAAGACTGACGATCTGCATGTTTTACTAAAGGAATTAATTTTAGAATCATGGAAAAAAAAATCGAAAAGCAAGAGATGCATTGGCATGCTTGCCCTCATGAAACGGTCCTTCAGAATTTGCAAAGCTCTAAAGAAGGTCTTAGTCGTGAAGAAGCGGTGCTCCGATTAAAAAAATTCGGATTGAATCAATTAACAGTTAGATCTAGTGAAAATATTCTGTGGATTATTTTTCGACAGTTAAATAATCCTTTAATATATATCCTTCTTGCTTCAACAGTATTAGCTACCTTACTTGGCAAAATAACCGATGCTGCAGTTGTTCTTAGCGTAGTGATACTCAATACATTAATTGGCTTTATTCAGGAATATCGATCGAGCAGAACAATTCAAGCACTTTTGCAAATGATTCCTCAGACAAGCAGCGTGATTCGTAATGGAGTCCTTTCATCTATTCCATCCTATCAAATTGTGCCTGGAGACATTTTAGTGTTACAAGCGGGGGATCGTGTAGCTGCAGACATTCGATTATTTTCTGTAAAAAATTTAGGATGCGATGAATCAGCCCTAACAGGAGAGTCTGTTCCTGTTCTTAAAAGAATCGATTTAACCTCAGTTGAAGCTACAATTGCTGATCGAAAATGTATGGCATATAACGGAACACTCGTCATTTCAGGAACCGGCATCGGAGTAGTCGTTGCAACAGGTGTCCATACAGAATTTGGAAAAATTTCTGAACTACTAGAACAAGTCACCGCACTAGAAACCCCTCTGACAAAAACTTTAAAGCGATTGGCTAGATTGATCACAGGTGTAGTTTGTCTCATGGGGATCGGACTTTTTGCAGTTGGATATTTTCGAGGCTATAGCATGTTAGATGCAGGGATTGCTAGTATTGCCTTAGCCGTTGCTGCAATTCCCGAAGGGTTGCCAGCGACAATTACTATTGCCGCTGCTATTGGCGTACGGCGGATGGCGCGAAGAAAGGCAATAATACGCCATTTACTTGCAGTTGAAACACTGGGAAGCACAACGGTTATTTGTACAGACAAAACAGGAACTCTGACGCAAAATGAGATGACAGTACAATCAATCTGGACCCCGCTAAAGTCTTTTTTTGTAACAGGAATTGGCTACTCCCCAGAGGGTAAGGTTGTAATAGAAAATCCAGGTTCTTCTGATGAGTTAACAAGTGAGCAAGAGGTGGATGAACTTTTACAAGCTGTGATGCTTTGTAATGACGCTTCTATCGAAGAAAGAGGAAATAAATGGATCCCGCATGGAGATCCAACTGAACTGGCTTTGATTGTTGCAGGAAGAAAAAGGGGGCTACATGAGGCTCAATTAAAACAAGAGTGGTCAAAGATTGATGTTATCCCCTTTGATTCTGAAAAAAGAATAATGGCGACACTAAATAATACCCCGTTAAATGGAAAAATTATTTTCCTCAAAGGAGCTCCAGAAGTCGTTATCAGTTTATCGCGAATAGATTCTAACGGAAAATCTCTTCATTCTGAGTCTTTTATTTACGAACAAGTTGCCAACATGGCAAAGCAGGGAATGCGTGTGATTGCTGTTGCAAAGAAAGATGTCAATTCTGATTGCACTTCGATTGAAGAAGACGATATCAAAAACGATTTTGTCTTATTAGGACTCCTAGGAATGATAGACCCACCACGTAAGGAAGTTTCTGAAGCAATTAAAGCGTGTCAAGAAGCGGGTATTACAGTAAAAATGATCACGGGGGATCATCCTTTAACAGCTAGTGTTATTGGCCTTGAGCTTGGTTTGCAGGGCAATGGAAAAGTCATTACAGGAACAGAACTGAATCAACTCAATACAAATGAATTGAAAGAGGTTATCGATCAAAACAATATTTTTGCTCGCGCACTCCCTGAGCATAAGCTAAAAATAGTTGAAGCACTCCAAGCAAATGGCCATGTCGTTGCAATGACAGGAGATGGCGTAAATGATGCCCCCGCGTTAAAAAGAGCAAATATTGGAGTAGCTATGGGAATTAGTGGGACTGCTGTAGCAAAAGAAGCCTCTGATATGGTTTTGGCAGATGATAACTTTACCAGCATCAAGGCTGCTGTTGAAGAAGGAAGAAGAGTTTATGATAATTTGATAAAATCGATCGCTTTCATATTTCCTACTAGTCTTGCACAAGCCTTGGTCATTTTAATTGCTATTCTTTTTTTTCCCATTCAAGGAAATGCTTTAATATTACCTATACTGCCCGTTCAAATTCTCTGGATCAATCTTGTTGTAGCTGTTGCCCTTGCTCTTTCATTAGCTTTTGAAGCGATGGAACCTGATATCATGCAACGACTTCCTCGCAAACCAGATGCTCCTATTTTAAGCAAATTCATGGTCACTCGGACATTGATGGTAGGAGCAATCATGGCTGCTGGAACGATTGGATTGTTTTTTTGGGAATACTTCACCGAGCTGGGAAGAGGAATAGCAGAAAAAACAGTCCTTGCAGAAGCTCAGACCATGTCAGTAACATCTCTGATGTTTTTTCAAGTCTTTTACTTATTAAATTGTCGCTCTTTTCGTTTTTCTCTCTTTAGAATGGGGGTTTTCTCCAATCCTTATATTCTGCTCGGAATTGGATTTGTAGTGTTGGCTCAAATTGGATTTGTCTATTTACCGTTTATGAATAGACTTTTCAGCTCATCCCCAATAAATTTAGAAGGATGGCTCGTTTCAGTTGCAATAGCCTTCTCTATTTTGCCAATTGTTGCATTTGAAAAATGGATTGTAAAAAGATGCTCTCTAATTGCGCACAAGAAAAGTTGAGAATATGCAAGTAATAAAAAAGTGATTGCTAAGAAGATTTCCATTTTTGATTTGTTAGGGAAGTTAAAATATGATCTTCCCATTGCCCGTTAATGAGGAGATATTTTTTTGCTAGGCCTTCAATAGTAAATCCAAGTGTTTGCAATAGCTTGGCACTTCTTGTGTTTGATGGCATATAGTTGGCCATAATCCGATGAATGTTCTGTTCTTCAAACATGTATTCTATGGTTCTTTTAACGGCTTCTGACATGAGCCCCAGTCCTTCATAAGCAGCATCTATTTGATACCCTAAGTAACAGGCCTGGAAGGGGCCTCGAAAAATTTGAGAAAAATTGCAAAGGCCGATGATGTTGCCTTCGGGATATTCTCTAGGAAATAACAAAAATCGAACTGACCTATTCTCTGATCTTGCAAGCTTTTCTTAGACACTAAGAATACATTTTTTCTTTTCTTTCTCTGTCCACACATTTTCAAACTCCAAAGGCGATAAATATCCCAATGTAGAATGAATCCTTTTTCGGTTGTAGAATACTTCTACATACTCAAAAATA
>CANJJB010000053.1 GCA_947474635.1 Parachlamydiales bacterium
TACAGAGCTCAAATTGCAGAAGCACTTGCCGATGGCGTGAGTGGAGAGCTTATGACTCGAGCAGTTACGCTCCTCCCTTGCGGTCACGCGTTCAATGAAGACACCATTATTGCAATTCTTGCTAGGGACAGCCTCTGTCCCAACGACAGACGTGTCATCGAAAGACACATTCCTAATTACACCATTCGAAATCTCGCAGAAATCACTCGCACGCATCCAGACGCAAAAACTACAGATGTACAAACTGTCGTGCCGTCTTCTGCCTTAGAGCAAACATCCTCATCACAACTGCCGATTCCCCCAGCTCCTCCTTTTGCTTTTGGAGCTCTCAAATGGGCACAGCATTTAGGGATCCAAGTCGTAGAAACGCCTCTTCCCCCTGACATCGAGCAAATCCTCGCAGGGCCTTGCCCCTTTTTTCCAGGCAAAAAGGTAATGGAGACCCACTTGTTGACTCTTATTCCCGAAGGAATGACTCCTCAAAGGGTAGGAATACTTGTCAAGAATCCCAGCCAGTGTAACGGATTCAGATATGAAGAAAAGGATTGGGGATACCACAACAAAACTCCCGCCGTGAAAACCTATTGGGCTCTTATCACGAATGATGTTATTCCAAACAGTCGCAACACAAGTTGGCAAGCCCAGCAAGCCTTGGCTAGTCAGTATCGATCACAAGGCTACGAACTGCCTTCTTTGATAGATGTAGTTGCAAGTCTTCTTTTAGAGTATGCCCAAGCAGGGAGACGATTTTGCTCAGATAGTCCGAGCACTTACGCGCTATGTGTAGAACCTCCTGTCGCCGGAGCTTCTCAACAGCCTATTGCCGTCGGGAGCTTCACTTCGGAAGGTCTCGACGTGTGCGACTACTGCGGCGTCCGCGAGTCCGACGGCATTTGTTTAGTGAAAAAGTTCTAGGTGTGCGATACTACTTTGGAAAAGCTTTAGAAATACTCATAGCAGTTAAAGTTTGATTGTTGTATTCCTACAGTGTAATGCAAAACACCCTAAATATATCAATTGGGTGTTTGCATTACGTTGCAAACTAATCAGCAAGCTCAACAAGTTCTGAATATTTTTGCAGTAGGGAATCACACGTTATAAATGTAAGCGGTTCGCAAATGGCTTGGGCAATCATGATCCGATCAAAAGGATCTCGATGGATAAGCGGTAAATGATAGATATATGCAGCATGCCGCGCTGTGATGGGAAGCTCAGAAAACCCATTATTTGAAATCTCTTCTGCTAGCTGATTTATATCAGCATCAAGTTTTTTAAGTTTAACTTTAATAGCCAGTTCCCAAATAGAGGAGCTGCTAACATACACTTCAGTTGCTTCTACAATTCTAGATCGCACCGCCTTAGATAGCTTACGATTATCTGTCACCCACCACAAAAAGATATGAGTATCTAATAATAAGCGCATAATTACCCCTCAAAATCTTCAAGAATCTCATCGGGGAGAGGAGCGTCAAAGTCTTTACTAATTTTAATTTTCCCCTTAAGGCTGCCGGGTTTTCTTTGCGGTTTTTTCTCGATTGGCCCTAACTTAGCAACGGGCTTCCCCGCCATAGCAATTAACACTTCGTGTCCATGAAGAACTGAATCTATAAGTTTGGAAAAGTGGGTTTTAGCTTCATGAATATTTACTACTCGCATTTTATACCTCCTTAGGGTTTATGACGGACTAACCTTAGTCTAGTCTATTTTACAACATAAAGACAAGAGATATTTATGGATGGGCCTAATGAATAACGAAGCTAGCTGTATATTAGTTACTTATGAACAAGTTCCTTTTGTACTACATTCTCTAAAGCAAATCTAATCTGGCAGGGGCCTGCGCGCTTAACTGTACGCAGAGAAAGCTTCCAGTCATAGCAGTCAAAGGAGTCTTTTCTAGAGAGGAGCTGACCGGGTCTATTTGCTTGAAAAATATGCCCAAAGAACCTTCCTTCACCCGATAGGAGAGAGAGCGTGAGAGTAAACTTGATATCTTGTGAAAAGATCTCAAGGGTGTCACCTAGCTGAAAAGTGTTTGACTTTTGGTTGTTTACGCGGACGGTGTTTTCTGGATGCGCGCTTAAGAAAAAGGCAAGTTCTATCTCTTCTTCCACCAAGCCCTCTTCAAGATAGATCGTGCTGCCATCCACGCTTTTTTTTGTATCTAAAACAAGAGAGTGCAGCTTTTCTTTTCCTCCCCACAATAGGGATAAAGGTTGAGAAAGCTCATAGATATCTGGTAGAGGCTTAAATGCCGGTAGGGCACTTGATTGAACAATAGAGGCACGTAGATGGATGGGATGATTTTGGAGCGCCCTTGCAGAAAAATTGCCCGTTAACTCTCCTAGAAAAAGATCATAGAGGGTGAGTGCGGGCTCAAACTTCTCTTGTTTTTGATGACCAAGGTAAGAAAGAAGTGTCGGGTGCCATTTTTGAAGAGCAGGCTCAAGGGAGCTGCCTTCGATCTGAGCTAGGATTAAAAATTCTGCCCACTCTTCTGGAGAAGAGGGCTCTTTAGAAAGAAAGGGTTTTGGTAAGACTTTTAAGAGACTTTCTAGAGCTGTTCTTAAATCTTCTCCTAACACTACATGAAAATCTTTTAAGAGCCAAAAGATCACCGGGTAAATGTGTTTGCTTAAGTTAGGATTTTTACATAGAGGAAACTCATGCAGGTAGATAGGAAAGTTGTTTCCCACTTGAAAAGAGAGCAGCTTATTTAAAAGAGCTTTCCCTTCCAAAACATGGTCTGCCATACGGGTTTTAAAAAGTGCCAAAACAAAGCAAAAGTTTTCAAAGAGGGGTATCGTATCACGCGATTCTGGGTGTTCATAACAGTAATGAACAAACCCCGTTTCACGGCTTTGCCTTTTTCTTGCGGCTATTAATGCTAAATTGGTCAGTTTCATAGAAGAGGAAGTATAAGACTTTCTTGCAAATAAAACGAGAATAATTCAAACTCCAGCCTATGAAGACATTATTAAACAGAGTATTTTTCTTTTTAATCCTAGGTATATCCTTTATCTACGCTCCCTTTTCCTTTGCAGAAGACACCCCAGCAGCAGAGCCTTTAGCGCCCCCTATGCCCACTTCTCCTGAGATGATGAAGGGGTATGAAGGAGCTTTCCTCAAGATGGCTCTTACTTTCATAGCCTTGCTAGTTGGTATCTTTTTTACTGTCTGGATCTTAAAGCGCCTTTCTCGCGGCCATTTCAAGAACATGAATGCCAATAGAGCTATCAAAATTCTAGAAAAAAGGGCCTTAAGCCCTAAAACAATGCTCTACCTTGTAGAAATAGGGGAGAAGCAAACACTAATTGCAGAGTCTCAGCTCGAAGTTAAGTCTATTGTTACTTTCTCAGCTATTCCAGAAGAAGAGCTAGAAGCCCTCAAGGAATAAAATCATGCTTTCCAAATCATTCTGCGCGATACTTGCTAGCTTATTGCTAGTATCTTGCTCGCAAAATTCTGAATTTGAACGTGCAATGACATCTATTGAGGCTCAAAATCCCTTTGATTATAAGTTGGATGTTAGATACTCACTAGGAACAAATAAAAACATTTTGCTTTGTAACCATGGATTTGGAGGAAATAGCCAGTCAGTTATTGATCGAGTAAAGCCCCACACTGCAGATACGGTTATTGGCTTTAATTACTTTGACCATGGTTTTAGCCATGAGACAGGCGATGATCAAGCAACTACTATGGCAACACCTCTTGAGATCATGCCTCTTATCTATATGTTAAAAGGATGTGTTATAGAGAGCAATATGCCCTCCATTTCTTTATATGGATTTGCTTTGGGTGCTGCAGATATTATCTATGCAATCGATTTGCTTACCAAAGAAGAGCAAAGTGAATTGGAAAAAAAATATAACATTACGCTATCTGACAAGAAGCGCATTCTAGCTGCGCTCAGAAACGGCAAAATTCTATTAGATGTTCCTTTCAAAAGCATCGATGAAATTATCAATTTGCGGGGCCCTCAAGAAACACTTTTGATGTATAAAGAGCGTATGGCAACCTATAAACTCTTGAATCCGATTGATACACTAAGCAAGTTAAGTGATCTCAATATGACATTTGTTGTGTTTTTTGATGCCAATAATGAATTTTTTTCAAATAGTGAAGATGCCAATTTTGCAAAATATTTGCTCGAAGCTAACTCCAAAGGAACAAATATTGTAATAACAGCTGACAACGGCGGACACCTCGCTGATCACCTAACACTTTGGAAGATATATTCTAGTTTAGAACAACAGAAAAAATGAAAATCATAACCTGTGCCTATATTGCACTCAGTCTATACACCTCAATCATTTATCCATCAGAGACATTAGAGGAAGAATACACGCCTGCATATTGTTCCATGCTAGAAGACGCTTATGGCAAAAACATGATGTCAGAGGGCGGTGCAGATGGCATCTGCCACATGTTTTCTGATATTTCTTTAGATAACAAAGTTGCTTTAGACATTGGCTCAGGACTTGGAGGCGTAGCGTTTTATCTAGCAGAGCGTCACAGCATGCAGATTACGGGTCTTGAGATTAACCCTTGGATGGTCGCAGAGTCAGAAAAGCGGACACAAGATGCGCTAAAAGGTAAAATCAATTTTGTCTTCAATACGAATAATGGCAGTTTGCCTTTTTCAGATAACCACTTTGATGTGATATACAGCAAGGGAGTCTTAACGCACCTTGAATCAAAAGAAGAGCTGTTTAATGAGTGCTACCGCCTGCTGAAAGATGATGGCTTACTTGTGATCACCGATTGGTTAAGTTCAGATATAGGAAAATGGGGTAGCCATATGGGCAAACTCATCGAGCTTGAACACCTTTCTATTTATCCTGAAAGTGAAAAAGACTACGTCTCTTGTTTAGAAAAAAGTAGATTTAAGATTGTGTCTGTACGAGATGATAGTACATTATACCGAGACTATAATATGGGCATTGCAGAGTCGCTTCGCACGGCACGTCTAGAACTACTTACAGGACACGAAGATAGAGCTGCTATGCAAGCTTCGATTGAGGGATATGAGTCGATTGCAAAGGCAATTGAAGTCGGCGAGCTAAGAGTAATAAGATTTGTAGCTAAAAAGGGAAATTTATGAAAAAAACCATCGATTGCAGGAAAAACCGCACTTATCACGGGAGCCTCTAGCGGCATAGGCAAAGCTTGTACAGAGCAACTAGCAGCTATTGGCGTTCATTTAGTGATCACTGCAAGAAGATTTGATAGAATAGAAAAGAGTGCAAAGGAGCTTTTTTCCCAATACGGCATTAAGGTCATCCCTATCCAATTGGATGTGCAAAATAATCAAGAAGTGGAAGCGGTTCAAAAAAAACTAAAAAGTGAAAACATTGAAGTCGATATTCTGATCAACAATGCGGGCCTCGCTCTTGGGACTGATTTGCTACAAGACGCAAAAGTAGAAAACTGGGATATCATGATCGATACGAATGTTAAAGGTCTTCTCTATGTGACAAGAGCTTTTATGGGCTCTATGATTGCAAGAAACTCCGGACACATCATCAACATTGGATCGATTTCAGGACATGGATGCTATGCCTCTGGTAATGTTTATTGCGCAACAAAACATGCTGTAAGAGCTATTAGCCAGTCGCTCCGCTTAGATCTCATGGGAACTGCCATTCGAGTAAGTGAGATTGATCCGGGCGCTGTACATACAGAATTCAGCGAAGTTAGATGGAAAGACAAAGAAAAAGCAACCAAGATGTATGAAGGCTTTATGGCACTCACAGCAGACGATATTGCAGATACAGTTGTCTACTGCGCAACCCGCCCTCCTCATGTCAACATAGCTGAGATCATTGTGTTTCCTCAGGCGCAAGCTTCTCTTACAAATATTTCAAGGCAAGGACAGGTGGCTGTAAGTCCGTTTGATTCTAAGAAATAATAGGCTGAAAGATTAATCCTTAACTGGTTAAGCCTGAAACAATTCAGCTTTCTGTCAAAATTTGTTTGCATTGGATAAAAGGCATATACTGCGTTATAATAAATTTATTAAATTTTTTTAATGGAGTTATTTATGGATGTAGGCAACTGTACGCTCTGCCAAGCGCCTCTAGTTAGCCAGCCAGATACTAACCTAGGCTTTTTTAGCAGAGCTCAAACAGCGATCTTGGGCCTTTTTAGCAGAGTACAAATATTAGGCTGCGGTCATCAGTTACATCAGGCCTGTTTTATTCAATGCGCAGACCATATTTATAGAGAAAAACCAGAAGAAACAGAGTTCACATGCCACCTACGCTGTGAACTACGCACTAAAATTACCACTTTTCCTTCAGCAAAACGAATTATTCTGTGTGAACAAGAAGTGAAAAATCTATGCAGTCACCTTGTAGCTAGTCTTTGTGGCGTTATTGCAGCCATGAAACTCTCTCATTTGTCCATCTTAAAACGTATCTGTTTTGTAATGGGTATTTGGTTTGCAGGGGGCTTGCTTACAATAATAGCTCTTGAGGAGATCTACTCATCAAAAATACAGAAAAAGATTACCGACATTTATAATAAGATCTATGGAACAGAAATTCCTGTTTCAGATGTAGCCTTATACAAATCTGGGATCTTTGATCTGCCCGCTGAATATCAATTGTGTCGTGTGCTAGCACATTTCTGCGATTTATCGATAACGGATATACAAGAAAGATTAACAGCGTTATTGACTCTATATTCTGAAGAAGACCAACAACATGTGCGCGCGCATATAAACTCTTTGGAAGATATGAAAGGTCTACTTAAAGACAATCCCATAGAAGTAGGTAACTACATAAAAGAATATCACGGTGATAATTATGCAGCCTGCTTACGCTTGGGAGCCCATCTGCTCGAAAGCATTGGCAATACAGAACAAAAAGATGACTTAAAAAGCATTCTGAAGCCGATCATCTTGGCAAATGTAAATACCGACTACCTCATCACTGCTCCTGATAAAACTGTCGGAATCCGTCTCGCTGCTATAAAGGCGCTAGAAATAGAAAAAAATAGACTCAGTTGGATAAATCCTCATTATGCATTGTGGTTTACACACCTTCAAGAAGAGTATAATAGCTCTGATCCGGAATTAATCTCTCAATTACTGGCGTCTCCTTTATTGACAGAATACGATTTTAAGACAATTTCCATATCTTCTTTGTTGTTGGACGATGACCTAGCTAAGAAAATGCTCGATGCCATTTATGCAGCAATAGAAGAGGCTTAAATCCATTTGCTTTTACACTTCCACAAGAGTCTCTCCAACCAAATCATAAAATAAAAGACCTTCTGGCGTGAGCTTAGCTCTTTTCTTTTCTATCGAGATCCAGCCTTTTGAGAGGAGCTCTTGGTAGAGTGAGGAATCAACGGGGTAGTCTTGTATAGAAACGCCTTCTAATCTGCGAAGAGCAATAGCTAAAAGCTCTCTCTTTTGAGCTGTGGGAGAAAGGGTCTCTTCGAAGTCAATGGGAGAAAGGGTCTCTTTTAACTTCTGGGCATACTTTTGGAGATTGGCAATGTTGCGAAAGCGCTTTCCTTCCCAGTAGCTAAAAGCAGAAGGCCCAAAGCCTAGGAAGGGTCTACCTTTCCAATAGCCTGTATTGTGACAGGACTCATAGCCTGATTGTGAAAAGGCAGAGATCTCATAGCGCTTAAGACCAATTGTTTCAAAGGCTTCTACAGCCGCATTCAACATCTCTAAGCAGGTATCGGGTGAGGGTAGGTGGGGTGAGAGCTGCTTACTTTTTTTAAAAAATAGTGTCTGAGGCTCGATGGTAAGGTTGTAGAGTGAGAGATGTTTGATGGGAAGATCTGCTAGTTGGGAGAGAGTGCTTTGCCAAACAGGAAGTGTTTGATAGGGTATTTCATACATGAGATCAATGGAGATGTTGGTAAGGCCGGCCTCATAGGTAGCTTTAATGCCTTGAAGAGCTTTTTCTGCTGTATGGCCTCTTCCTAAGATTTTTAAGAGGTTGTCATCGAGGGATTGCACGCCAATGCTGACACGGTTAATGCCGGAGGCTTTGTAGGATTGCATCAGCTCTAGGGTGATCTCTTCGGGGTTGGCCTCTAGAGTGATCTCACAGCCCGGTGGGACCCTGATCCAGCTTAAGATAGTTTGGATGGGGCCGGGGCCAAAAAGAGCAGGCGTTCCTCCACCAAAATAAATAGAGACGACTTTCTTATCTTTGATTTTTTCTTTCTGGAGGTTCCACTCTTGCTTCAAAGCTTCTAAGAGCAGGTCTTTAGAAGACTGCTTATCAGGCGTGACATAAAAATGGCAGTAGGGGCATTTACGCGTGCAGAAGGGGATATGAAAGTAAAGGCTGATCTCACCAGTTGTCGGCATCCGGATCTTCCATAACACCGCGTTTCCAGCGGTTGCGATCGCTGAAAGGATCGTCTTCTTCCTCGTCTTCTTCAACAGCCACGACTTCTTCTTCTCCGGCAGATGTAGAAGCTCCGCTGTCAGTTTCTTCCGCATGGACTGTTTCTGCTTCGAAGGACTCTGATTCAATATCAACTTCCGTATCTGTCATGTTTTCTTCGGGAACATCGATGTCGGGCATGCTATTAGCATCTGGAAATCCTTGGCGAGCGTGGAGGGGTCTTTTGGGCGGGGTGTATTGCTCGATTGCATTGCTCTCTTTTAAGAAGCGGATGCGCTCTTTTTCCTCTTCGATCTTTTCTTTGAGATTGAGAATTTCGCTTTTGTGTTTTTCAAGATCTTTCTTAGGAACAAGACCAAGTCTTAGCCACTGATCTAAATCTTGAAGCTCTGATTCTAATTTTTTTAGTCTTTCGCTTTTGATGTTCATACAACCCCGCTTTCTCGTTTAGGAATCTTCTCTTTACTCAAGGCTTTATTTATTTTCAATAAAACCGTTGATTCCTACAGGAATTGGCAGATATTGTCTGATAAAGCGATTATTTTCAAGGAAATTTTTTTTAATGGGAAAGAGTTAAAAATAATGGTATGACAGAGAGTTATTCCCGCCCTCAAGTTTTTTCAGAAGGCTTGATTGCTTTCTCGCAGAGCTCAAGAACCTTCCTTCCATGTAAGCTTAAATTAGCTACTGGGCCAGTAGCCTCCTTGGCCTTATCCAAAAACATTTTTGTTACAGCCACAAGAGCTCCTATAGATCCAGTCCCTATGGCTATAATAACAAATAGCTTAGCAGATGGCGATACCAAAGCCCTAGCTAGTAACTTCTGCGCGCGAAGCTTAAAATATAACACCTGCACAACGAGCGCAACAGAGCACATAAAAGCAAATCCTTGCAATGCACAACGAGCGTATTTAGTATAAGAATATTCGAGCCGTATTAACAAAAGCTTTTTATCTGTGCTAGAAAAATCCTCAAGCTTACTCCAATCGTTTTTTTTATCAGGCTCATTATGATATGCTTGTGCAGAACGATTGAAATTGTCATGGTTGTCTAATAGTTCGCGTCTTGAGAGATCTAGCTTATTCGCAAATACCGGAAACACCCAAAAATAGTTGCCGAAAAGGGGTTTATAACGTTCCATAGACTCATTAACATATTCTTTTAACCCTGGGCGTAAAAGTATATCGGAAAGCTCGTAAGGCGTACAAGGAAGTTCGGGTTGGGGTGAGATTGGAATAGAAGAATCTACCATAAAAAACCCCTCTTATTAGGTATAAATCAGAGCGATCTTACCATATTTTTTGTTTATCTTTAACTAAAAAACAAATTTAACAAAGAAGTCCATTGAATAGTCTTAAGTAGCTAATAATCTCATGCTTAGAGCGATTTTTTGCAGAGCAGGTGCTTATAATATGGCTAAAAAAATTATTGATATGTTAAGTGGAAAGGATGAATGGAATTTCTTTTTCTAATCTTGAATGGCTAGATAGACTGTATGAGCAGTACTTAGGGGATCCTGCGAGTGTGGGAACCTCTTGGGGGCAGTTCTTTGCAGGGTGGGATCTGGCTTTGAGTCTGGCTCCTCAGGGAGGGGATAACTCTTTAAAGATCGATCATTTGATTCAGAGTTATAGAATGTATGGCCACTTGGCAGCGGATGTGAATCCTTTGAAGGTTGGGGTGGATAAGGTAGCGGAGCTGTCACTGGAAGGGGTGGGGAGTTTAGATGGATTATTTCCTACGTGCGGGCTTTTGAAAGAGAAGGTGGCGCCTTTGAGGGTGATTGTTGAAAAGCTCCAAAGAATTTATGCGGGATCGATGGGAATTGAGTACATGGGAATCAGGGGCCCTGAACTGGAAAAGTGGGTGCAAGAAAGACTGGAGGGAGAAGAGCCTCTGGGATTGTCTGTAGA
>CANJJB010000054.1 GCA_947474635.1 Parachlamydiales bacterium
GTCCATAACTTCGAACTAAAGAAAATCATCCCTATGCTTCTCATGTTCTTTTTCATCAACTTTAACTACACCATTTTAAGGGACATGAAAGATACCTTGATTGTTGCAACTGCTTCCGGATCTGCCGGTGCTGAAGCAATTCCCTTCCTCAAGCTTTGGGGCGTATTGCCAATGGCCGTTGTCTTCATGCTTGTGTATTCTAAGCTCAGTAACTTTCTAAGCAAGCCGCGCCTGTTTTATGTCATGATCAGCACATTCCTTGCGTTCTTTGCTATCTTTGGTCTTGTTCTTTACCCTTACCATGATGCACTGCATCCAAATGCTTTTGCAGACCAACTCCAAGCTTACCTTCCACAAGGGTTTAGTGGCCTGATTTCTATCATTAGAAACTGGACTTTTGCGCTCTTTTACATCATGTCTGAGCTTTGGGGTAGCGTTGCAACCTCCCTTCTTTTCTGGGGATTTGCAAACGACATCACAAAAGTATCTGAATCTAAACGTTTCTACTCTTTATTTGGAATTGGCGCCAACATCGCGATGTTAGCGTCTGGTCCTGCTATTATTTACCTCTGCGGTATGAAAGACAGAGTAGCCCCGGGCGTCGACCATTGGGCTGTTTCTCTTAACTATTTGCTCATTGGCGTTGTAACATCAGGCTTACTCGTGATGGCAATTTACCGCTGGATGAACAAAAACGTTCTCACAGACCCACGCTTCTTCGATCCTAATGAAGTTAAAAAAGCGAAGAAAGAAAAGCCTTCTCTATCTCTCAAAGAAAGCTTTGCCTTCCTTGCTAGATCAAAATATGTTCTATGCATAGCAACACTTGTTCTTGCATACGGCATTGCGATTCAGCTCGTAGAAGTAACCTGGAAAGGACAGCTGAAGCTCCAATACCCTGATTCAAGTGATTACATGGGTTTCATGGGCTATCTCTCCACATTCACAGGAGCTGCAACGCTGATATTACTGCTTCTTTCTGGTCCAATCATCCGAAGATTTGGATGGGGAACAGCAGCGTCTATCACACCGATTGTCCTTCTTGTGACAGGCGTAGGATTCTTTGCCTTCGTGATCTTTAGAGATAACTTAACTGGAATGATCAGTATGTTAGGAACAACACCTCTCATGCTAGCTGTTGTCTTCGGGATGATTCAAAACATCATGAGCAAGTCAACTAAATATTCTTTATTTGACCCAACAAAAGAGATGGCGTACATTCCGCTCGATCAAGAATCTAAAGTAAAAGGAAAAGCAGCTATTGACGTTGTAGGAGCTCGCCTCGGTAAATCAGGCGGCGCCGTCATCAACCAAGGCCTCATCATCGGTCTTGGCTCTTTAGCAGCTATTACGCCTTACGTAGCAGCCATTTCCTTCTTTATCATTTTCGCTTGGCTTGCAGCCGCGAAATCTCTTAGCAAGCAGTTCACAAAACTGTCTGCCGAGAAAGATGAACAAGCAAAAGCTGCAGCTCTTGCTAAAGCTGAAAGTCCCGTTGTTATTGCTAAAGAAACTGTTCAACAAAGCTAATGATTTAGTTTATTAGTTGGATACAAAGGCTCTTTCTCCTTCGGGGGAAAGGGCCTTTTTTTTACCGGCGCCGGCGAGAAATATGATCAATGACAAACTGCTGTCGATCTTCAAGAACCGAACCTTCTTGTTGAGGTAACAGCTTTTGGAACCGCTCTAGCCAGCATTTTTCTAAATCCTTGGGGTCGCTGCTAAGTATACGCATTCCAATGGCTAAGAAGGCCATATTGATTTTTTCATCTCTTGTTAATTCTTTCCACTCATTAACTGTTCTATTAGGTAATAGACGTGAAAAATCCTCTTTAGATAACTGTGCTCGCAAAGCAGTAAATTCTTCAGTATTCATAGTTACCGCATCCGGGCTCAAACATGCTAGATGAGGCAATTTATCTGTTCCTTCGAATTCTTCTTCAAAGCCCATTCCCTCATCTTTTCCCTCTTCTGGCAAATATCTATCTATCCGTTCTCTAAGATATGTAATACGCTCATTCACATTACTCTCGTCGTACTTTCCCTCTATAATTTCCATAGTTTCCTCTTCTGACACTTTCTGCCTTTGCAAGAACTCTACTACGTGTAGGGGAAATAAAGAGAGAAAGCCCAAAACTGGATGAACATTATGTAGCATGCCTAAAAGAGCTCCTATTCCAACGGATTTTGTTGCTTTCTCTACACACCAACTCACTCTGCTTTCATCAAGTAACTGATGTTTAATTTGAGAGTAGATACCCAAACACGTAAACGCAATTAGAGCAAGTTTAGTATTAGAGCATTTTTTAATAGAAATTTTACACATCTGTAAAACTAGGAATGGACTATATGTGAACTTTGGAAGCTGAATAGAATAAAGAAACAAAGCAGGAAGTGTCCCTATAACTGAAAAGGCCCGGCGCACTGGAGAAAGCGCTAACTGAGTAGCATTTGGATAGGGCTTGAATATTTTTCTGTATGCATCTGTGATCCTTTTTAAATCCCCATCAGCAAACACACACATTTCATACTTGAACGTCTGGAGCATAGCAAAAGACGCCACACTTCCTACTTCACGAATAATGGGCAACATACACTTCTCCTTTGGTTAAAGGGAGGATTTTACAGTAAACACCCCTAATTGTACAGGAAAACAGACTCTAATTTTTAGCATGCTTCAAAGAACACCATCATACGCATGTTGCACAGTTTCAATCGTCAGTAAAGCATTCTCAACCGGCGTCTCCGGAAGAACTCCGTGACCTAAGTTAAAGATAAAACCCTTCTCCCCTTTCATCGACTCTAGCATCTCCAAAATCTTTTCTTTGAGTGGCGCCTGAGGGCCTTTAAAAATATCAGGGTCAAGATTACCTTGAATCGCAATATGAGAAGGTGTTTGTTTTCTTAAAGAGGCCATATCCTCTTCCCAATCAAAACTAATGGCTTGAGGATTAAGAGAGATCAGCTCTTTTTTAAACTTGCACGATCCTCTAGAAAAAAGAATCACAGGAACGCCTGTTGGACGAATCGCCTCTACAATTTCCTTCAGATAAGGCAAAGCTAAACGTATAAATGATTCGTGATCTAAAAGCCCTGCCCATGAATCAAAAATCTGAAGAGCATCTACACCTGCTTTAATTTGCATGAATAAATATTCAATCGTTGCCTCTGTGATTTGTTTTAGCATCGGAGGGTTGATTTGTCCCATGTATTTTGCAACGGTGTAAGGTCCTCCACAAAATCCAATCAGAGGAACATTTAAAGCCGGCTTCAAAAGCCTAATCGTGCTATCCACATAATGCAATGTCTCTTCCGTATTCAGACGGATCTTGCTAGAAGGAGGTCTCATCTCAATTCCTCCCTGCGCGGGGAAAATAACTTCATATCCAAACACTTCTGTGATCACTAAAATATCAGAAAATAAAATGGCTGCATCAACATGCAAAATATCTACAGGAAGACATGTAACTTGTGCAGCAAGCTCGGGTGTATGAAAAAGATCAGTGAGAGAATAAGCCTTACGCATTGCTCTATACTCTGGAAGAAAGCGCCCTGCTTGGCGCATGAACCAAACAGGTGGACGAGAAGTGTTTTCACACCTAAGAGCTCTTAGGAGCAACTTTTGAGCGCTCATTAGCTTCTCGCAAGCATGAACAAGCGATCTGAAATAGCATCCACTGTGAAACCAAATTCTGATTCAAGATCACTTTGAGGAGCAGACTCTCCAAACATATCAATCCCGATTGCCACTCCCTGACATCCCACCCACTTGTGCCACCCAAAAGTTGCTGCAGCTTCAATGCTAACTTTGATGCCGACTTTCGGGCCGATCACAGAATCTTTATAAGCTTGATCTTGCTCTTCAAAAAGCTTCCAGCACGGCATAGAAATCACGCGCACCGACTTTCCTCTTTTATCAAGAGCTGAAGCTACTTCTAGGGCTAAAGAAACTTCAGATCCTGTTGCAAAAATTGTGAAGTGTGCAGGTGCCTTTTCTCTTTTGACGATGTAAGCCCCTCTTCCCATTCCTTCGCCGTAGGAAACGGC
Source organism: Parachlamydiales bacterium (assembly GCA_947474635.1). GTDB lineage: Bacteria > Chlamydiota > Chlamydiia > Chlamydiales > Rhabdochlamydiaceae > CANJJB01. The sequence continues at coordinate 4,048 of CANJJB010000054.1, forward strand.
TGTCTCTGGAAGCTCTGGCAGCGCTTGTCTTGATAAGACAATCGCTGTCGGGCCTTTGTATTTCAAGGCAGCAAGCCACGCCATTTTAACTTCGTTATTATCCGCAGGTCTAATCACCTGAAGTCTTGGCATCGCCCTTAATCCTGCTAATTGTTCAATCGGTTGATGCGTAGGACCATCTTCTCCTAGAAAAACAGAATCATGCGTGAACTGATAAATCACTTGTACTTTAGAAAGAGCAGCGAGTCTAATCGCATTTTTCATGTAGTCAGAAAATGTAAAAAACGTTCCAACAAACGGCGTGATCATCTGCGTATCATAGAGTCCTGTTGCAATGGTTCCCATAGCAAATTCTCTAACGCCGTATTTAATATTACGTCCTTTAAATTCTCCTGGACTAATCGTATCAAACTTTTTCATCATCGTTAAATCAGAACAGGAAAGATCTGCAGACCCTCCGTAAATTTGTGGAAGCTCTGCCCCCAAAAATTCTACAACTGCTTGAGATGCACTTCTTCCTGCTAAAGGCGTCTTCATGGGAATAGCTCGCAGTTTTGCTTCTATATCGGCAGGAAGTTCTTTTTTCACCATTTGATTAAAGTCTTTTTCGAGTAGAGGATTTGCTTTTGCCCATATTCTAAAAAGCTCACTCCATCTTTCTTCTTTTGCAAGATTTTTGCTGCATTGTTCATTGAAAAAAGTACGCACTGTCTGCGGTACGTAAAATGCTTCTTCAGGAAGCCCAAGTGCTTTTTTCGTTGCTTCTACTTCTTCTGCTCCAAGAGGAGATCCATGCACCTTCGATGTTCCTGCTTTATTGGGAGATCCTTTACCGATGATCGTGTGTAAAATTACAAGGCAAGGTTTTTTTTGCGTTTCTCGGATGAGTTTAAACACCTCATCCATCTTATCAAAATCATAACCGTCCACTTCATAGACATCCCAATCATACGCTTTATACCGCATCTTTGTATCTTCTGAACAAGACTCATTGAGATGCCCATCCAACGTAATCTTGTTAGAATCATAAATGAGGACAAGGTTATTTAACTGGAGATGACCTGCGAGTGAAGAGGCTTCTGCAGCAACACCTTCCATGATACATCCATCACCTGCAAGGCAGTACACTTTACTATTTAAAAGCTCAAATTCTCTTGTATTGAATTTTTTAGCCAAAATCTTAAGACCAAGCGCTTGCCCCACTGCGTTGCCAACACCCTGTCCTAAAGGACCTGTTGTCGCCTCCACCCCTTCTGTTAAGCCAAATTCTGGATGACCCGGCGTCTTAGAATGAAGCTGACGAAACTTTTTAATATCATCCATTGAAAGAGCGTATCCTGCTAAGTGCAAGCAAGAATAAAGAAACATCGAACCATGTCCTGCTGATAGCACAAATCTGTCTCTATTTAACCACTTAGGATTTTTTGGATTATACTGGAGAAGGCAGCCATACAGATAAGCTCCAAACTCAGCACATCCCATAGGAAGGCCAGGATGGCCAGAGTTAGCCTTTTGCACCGCTTCCATTGACAATTCCCTTATAGTATTTGCAATTTTCCCTAGCTCTTTTTTGACTTCAGCATCCATTTTTGGCCCCTAAATTTAGAATTGTTGTCGATTTTGAACCCAAGATAGATAATTCAGCAAGGATTTTGTGAGATGCAAACTCATTTTTCTAGTTTTTTTAATACATTTTGAATAAAATCACTTCCCATATGTTTGCTGTTTATGCTGCTAATTCCAGAGTCCTTGCTCAGTTTGCCTACCAATTTATCAAGCAAGAGCATATTTCCCATTTCCTTGTGTCCTCTATCTTTGCACAAGCTATTTGGTGGAGAGCAGCTGACAATCAACCACAAAAGCCGCACATCTTCTCTCCTGTTCTTAACAGCCCGCTTCCCGGACAACTCATCACAGCTATCGCTTTTTTAACGATCTCCCTATCCGTGCCTGTAAAATTAAAAACAGCAGCCATTGCAATCCCATTTTTAAAAAAAATAGCTGAAACACCCGCTTTGCACATGCCCCACGTTCTTGCTGCCACAACTGCTCTCATAGCAGTGATACAAACAATAAAGCCGAAGGCTAAGATAAAAAAATTAGCACATGGTTTATCTAGCATAGCCTTTGGAATTATCACCTACGTTGCTTTCAAAAACATCGGTAGCTGGAAGCAAACAGTAGCAGCTGCGGCAATTTTTGCAACTGTTACCTTCATCAGCAAACCTATCATTGGTGTTGCAAAAGCTATTTTTACACGCGACCTCACCGATAAAACTCACGGATATATTACAATGAGCCTCTCGGGATGTATCGTTGCGATTCTTGGAAGAACTGTCAAAAGCTTATCCTGGCTTCCCAAATCAGAAGTCCGTTTAGTAACTACTGGAGTCGGGCTAGCAAGTTTTTTATATTCTTGTGCACATATGAAAGCTTTCCCTACAGCATAACTAAAATTTTAATCATGCCAGTACATCCATTTTTCTAGTTCTTTAAGACACCTTTTAGTAAAATCCTTTTCCATTATTGGAGGCTATATGCATTCTATTTACGCCACAGGTTCTAGTTTATTTGCTCGTCCCTTAGTTCAGTCAGCTTATCGCTTTGTTGCTCAAGAGCACGTTTCCCGTTTACTTGTATCTTCTGTATTTGCTGCTACAATACTATATGAACCTACAAGTGCTAATATAACTCTTAAACGCCGGAAGTTGATAGATGCCTATCGACCCTCTACTAAGGTGAAACAGCAAAATAAAACCGATTCTCCTCTATCCGCATTTCTTCAAGCTCTAGCTGGAAATTTCATTAGATATGCAACAGTATCCATGGCTTTTTCATTAACACCCATTTCAATCCCTACCAGATTAAAAACTATAGCTTTTTCTATACCATTTTTTAGCAAAGTCGCAGGACTTCCTGTTATACGATCCTTATCATTGTCACATATCGTTTTACTTATCATAGCAGGCGTGCAAACAACAAGACATATCTATGATATCGCCTCTGAAATTCGCGCAGGCAAACAGACAGCGTCTCGGAATCACATTGCTGGTCGTGCATTAGAAAGAATTGGAAATGGACTATCTGTTATAGCCTATACGGCTGTAGCCTATACTGCATTCAGAAATATCGGCACCTGGAAACAAACAGGCGGAGCTTTATGTGTTCTTGTGGGTGCTGCGATAGCGAGTGCAGTAGGTGCTAGGATTGTTAAAGGCGTACTAAATGAACACCCCGAAAACTTTCCCGAAAAACCTAGAGATTACCTTATTGCAGCTGGCGCTGCAGCATGTACCATTGCCCTCATAAGAAAATCTTGGTTTCCTCAAGCTGAAGTGAACGTAGCAACAGCCGCATTGAGCATGCTCAATGCATGCGTAGCTTTCGACAGACTCTAAAAGGAGACTCTCTGCACATGCTTTCACAAGAAATTCGTCGTAAGTTTTTACAGTACTTCAAAGATAAGGGACACACCGTTCTCCCTTCATCTTCTGTTGTCCCTCATGATGATCCTACATTGCTCTTTACCAATGCAGGCATGAATCAATTCAAGGATGTCTTTCTTGGCACAAGCCCGAGAGATTACAAGAGAGCTACCACTTCTCAAAAGTGCATCCGTGTGGGAGGTAAACACAATGACCTCGATAACGTAGGACACACAAGCCGCCACCTAACCTTTTTTGAAATGCTCGGCAATTTCTCTTTTGGAGATTATTTTAAAAAAGAGGCCATTTCCTATGCGTGGGAAGTCTCCACACAAGTCTTTGGACTTGACCCTGACAAGATTTGGCCAACGATTTTTGAAACAGATGATGAAGCCTTTGAGATTTGGAAACAAATTGTTCCCGAAAAAAGGATTGTAAGACTAGGTGAAAAAGACAACTTCTGGGCAATGGGAGAAACAGGCCCCTGCGGACCTTGCTCTGAGCTACTCTATGACAAAGGCCCTGCCTTTGGAACAGCTCTCTCTCCTAAAGAAGACTTAACCGGCGAGCGCTTTTTTGAATTCTGGAATCTTGTCTTCATGCAATTTAACCGCGACAGCTCAGGAAAAATGACACCGCTCCCTAGCCAATCAATTGATACGGGATCAGGCCTTGAGCGTGTTGTCTCCCTTAAGATGGGTGTGAATTCTGTTTTCGAAACCGACATCTTAAAAAGCTTAATTGCGCAAATTGAACACGTCAGCGGGAAAAAATACGACCTTAAAGACCCTGTTTTGTCTCCTGCCTTCCATGTGATTGCAGATCACATTAGGTCTCTTTCTTTTGCAATCGCAGATGGCGCCCAGCCAAGCAACATCGAAAGAGGTTACGTCCTTAGAAAACTTCTCCGCAGAGCTGTCCGCTATGGAAAAATGCTAGGACTCCATGATCCTTTTCTAGCAGATGTCCTGCCACGCCTAGTAGAGACCATGGGAGATGATTATCCAGAACTGCGCGCTTCTCAAAATAGAATCGCTGAAATTCTCACACTAGAAGAAGAATCCTTTTTGCGCACGCTGAAGCGTGGGGGCAACATCTTAAGCCATGTGATTGAAAAAGCAAATGCAAGTCCCCTAAAAGAAATCTCAGGTGAAGAAGCCTTTAAATTAAAAGACACCTACGGCTTTCCCCTAGAAGAGATCATGCTCATTGCAAAAGATACAGGTCTGCTTGTCAATTTAGATGCTTACAAGCTCCTTGAAGAAAAAGCCAAGCAAACTTCCAAAGCAGCCCACGTGACGCACACGCAGGAAGTTAAAGATAACGTCTACAAAGAGTTTGCGAGCAAACACGGCGTATCAGAGTTTGTAGGCTATAATAAACTAACATCTGACTCCCCCATTTTAGGAATTTTAGTAGGTGGATCTTTTGTAGATACCATCAAAGAAGGGGAAGAAGGCGCGCTCATCTTAAAGACTACTCCTTTCTATGCAGAAAAAGGGGGGCAAGTAGGAGATACAGGCACCATCTCTTCTAAAGACAATCTCTTTACCGTCTTAGACTGCACATCTCCCTACCCCGGCCTTACACTCCACCAAGGCAAATGCTTAAAAGGCTCTTTTACCATCTCTCTTAACTCGCATGCTCAAGTAGAAGGCGTAAGACGGCAAGAAATCCAAAACCATCACACAGCAACGCACCTTCTCCACTGGGCTCTTCACACCGTGCTCGGCCCTCACATCCAACAAGCAGGCTCTCTTGTAGAAAGAGGACGTTTGAGATTTGATTTCAACCACCATAAGTCTTTATCTCATGAAGAGATCCAAAAAATTGAAGATCTTGTCAATGCAAAAATTAGAGAAGATCTACCTGTAGAATCGTATGAGCTCTCCTATGAAGATGCCCAAAAGCGTCCTGACATCAAGCAGTTTTTCGGAGACAAATATGGCGCCCATGTCCGCGTTGTGGACATCTCTTTTTGTAAAGAGCTCTGCGGAGGCACTCACACTCTAAGAACAGGAACGATTGGCTATTTCCGTATTGCCAAAGAAGCTAGCATCGCAGCAGGCGTTCGCAGAATTGAAGCTGTCACAGGAAAAGGCGCAGAAGATCTCACAAGACAAAAAGAACAAGAATTTGAAAAAAAACTCCTTGAAGAACAAGAGCGATATAAAGAGCTGCTTCAGCAATTTAAAGCAGCAAGACGCCTTGCTCTCAAAGAGCTGTCTCACACGCTCTCTCAGCAAACAATCTCTATAGGCTCTATCCCCTTTCTTGCAGCAATTGTTGCAGCCTCTGGAGATGAGCTGCCAGCTCTTTCTGAAGACCTCATGAGCAAAAAAGAAAGTGGAGTGCTTATTCTTGCGACTAAAACAGCAGATCGCTGCCAACTGCTTGTAAAAGTGAGTCCCGATCTTGTCAAAAAAGGAATCGAGGCCGTACAAATCATTAAACAAATAGCACCGCTCATCGGAGGCTCAGGTGGAGGCAAAGCTGACTCTGCACAAGCCGGAGGAAAACAGCCTGAAGGGATCGAACAAGCCTTTGAAAAAGCAAAAGACTTATTGCAAAACATATAGTAGCCCGTCCTTAGAAAAATTAAGCGACCTGA
>CANJJB010000055.1 GCA_947474635.1 Parachlamydiales bacterium
AACACCGACTTGAAGGCCACAAACACCGACTTGAAGGCCACAAACACCGACTTGAAGGCCACAAACACCGACTTGAAGGCCACAAACACCGACTTGAAGGCCACAAACACCGACTTGAAGGCCACAAACACCGACTTGCAAGCAACAAAAGATGGCTTTGAAGAGCAGCTAGCAGAGCTTACGTCAGCTACCACTAGTTTACTTAGCAGTATTTCTAGGGTAGCAGAAGACAGAGAGGCGACAGTGGATGACATACAACAGTTCAAAGAAGTAGCAGATATCTTTATTGGCGTAGTGCAAGGCAATCAAAATGCATGGGGTGATGTTACACGTCAATTACATGAGGCAAAATTAGCAATTCATGAAAACTCAGCAATATTAGATGAGAGACAACGTCAATTGGCACACACAACCCAACAACTCACATCAGTACAAGGCCTTCTAGCTACAACAACACATAATCTAGCCGGTCAACTAGGCATGGCAGCTGATCGAGTAGATGGAGTTAATCTTCAACTAGGCATGGCAGCTGATCGAGTAGATGAAATGAGCCAACCGCAGCAGCTAGAACATCTCGTCCGCAACATAGTTGCTACCTTACTCTTACCAAATAGAACCAGTCGTTCTCAACAACATTCACCTCAGGGCGAACGATCACGGGAATCTATAACTTCTCTAGTCGAAAGTTAAACATGCGAATACGCCGCTGCTGACAAGCAAAAGCAGTATTCTTCACCAGTCGTGATTTTGGATGTTAAAATAGGCAGTCCAGCGCGCAACATTTCCCCCTCTTCAAAAAAACATCAGAATATTTTGTCTATGCAGCATGATCTATCGCATGTTTTCATTCAAAATAAGTTTGCAAAAATTATTGTAAAACTCGCAGAATGCTTACCTTTACAGGAGTTTCTATGTTAACGGTCAGACATTCTCTGGACAGAGCATCCAGACATCTTTTAGAGCAAATAAACAATACCAATTCACGCCTTGCGCTAGACGCCGCAGAAAACTGTATCCGATGCATTGAATATGCAAAACACACATATGAAGAAATACTTGATAAAACTCTTGATAAAGTAGATCAGAAAATACGTGATCAGATTGAAAAAATAACAGGAGCTGCTTTTGCTATAATTAAACAAATCCAAGGAGAAGACGGGATCAGTCTAGGATCACAGATACAACTACTTGGGCAGAACTTCTTTAGCATTGAAAAAACACCCCAAGTATTATCGACATCGCCTAAGTGCGTGGTAATGTCATCCGGACAGCCAAATGTTATGATAGAAATTAAGGGTCATTTCCCCCAGATAGGACAGCTCCCCCCCGTATTAATCTTTCGCAAAACTGCATTACCTCCCCTTACAAGCACAATGGCCGTTTTAACATTTTCAGTGCCTAGCGAGCTTCTTTTTCCGCCAACATCACAAGATTCTCTTATTGTGGGAATGTTAAAAATGCACTCTCTAGGAAGATTTTCACATCCATTTTTCTGTATTCGAAAAACAGAGCACTCCTATCCTATTCCTATTGGAAAACTTCCTCCTATTGCCGGAAGAGTAACAATTTCACATGGAGCAACAGCAATAACGCAGGGACCGACTCAGCGCAAAGTATCGCAGTTATATGTTCAAAATTCTCGCGATGCAGGAAGAGACATCACCCAAGAATATACCGTACATGCTACCCCCGGTTGGAAAATACTAAATTCTCAGCTTGACCCAGATTTTTCATATCTAGCAGGCAATCCTAATTACGACTTGAAATCCACCACTCCCACATCTGCAACGTATGAAGTAAGAACCAAAAAGAAAGGCGGCGACAACGATATAACAAAAAAAATAAGATTCACGATTGCTCATCACGAATGTCAAGATATAGCCATTCCTGGTTTGGTTGTAGATACTCCTGTTGAACTAGCCTGGGGAGAGTCTCGAACCTTTAAACATCCCCTCGAAAAATCCGCTATCTCTTTTGAACCATTTGATGGTTCTCCAATCAGAAAGTTCATGAAAGCTACATCCGATGATTCTTTTCTGATAATTTCTAACACTTCTGACAGCATCACTATTACTGCACGTAAGGCAGAAGAGGTACTGCTTAACACAATTGTGCGAGCGCATATGATAAGCGCTCCCCCCTCAGATGAGCCACAAGCACCAGCTGCATATGGCAAAAAAAGTATAATTGCTGCACTTGTAGGTGGCGTAGCTGTTGGAGTAGCGGGTAAAAAACAGGGTGAAAAAGTTGTTCGCTATATTATCTCCAAACTATGAGTACCAATATGATAACTATAAGATACGCTCTTGACACAACATCCGCACACCTTCTAAAGAACATACACACAACCCATTCGCGCCTTGCACTAGAATCTACAGAAGGCTGCATCCGATGCATCGAATATGCAAATAACATATATCGACATATGCTTGATACACCGCTTGATCAAGTAGATTCCGCAACGCTCCAGTTAATTAATCGCATTACAAAAACAGCTGCTACTATTATTAAAAAAATCCAAGAAACTGGAGTAATAAATCTATGGCCACCTCTTGCAGATATTATTCCTGCTACTGCACCTCAAGTGTTATCGATCTCTCCCAGATGCGTAGTGATACCATCAGCCTCAACGAACATCGTGTTAGAAATTAAAGGCTATTTTCCTAGTACAGATAGGCCTATTCCTGTACTCATTTTTCGTGAATCTGAAGTAACACTCTTACAAGCCCAACTGAACGCTTTAACATTTTCAGTTCCGAGTTCTCTGCTTTTTCCTGCAACATCAAAAGATCCGGTTGTTGTTGGGCGCTTACAAATACCCTCTGAGCCTCCGCATGCTTACCCGATTCCCATTGGAAAACTTCCTTCTCTTACAGGAAGAGTGACCATTGAACATACAGATATACAAACAAAGCCCGGACCTCTACAGCGCAGAGAATCCCCGGTATACCATCAATCCTCTAGGGGAGACAGAAGAGATATTACTAGAGACTACACCGTAATGGCTACACCTGGCTGGAAAATATTTAATGCTCGGCTTGACATCGATTATAACTCTTTCTCCGGACAACCTTGTTATAAAGAAAAAAGTCGCACTAACACATCTGTAACATTCGAAGTGAAAACTAAGCAGAATGGCAGAAGGAACGATACAACTAACAACATTAGATTCAAGATAGCTTACGAAGAGTTTCAAGATGTTGCCTACTCTGTCGTTACTAGAGACGCTCCGTTTGATCTCCGTTGGGGTGAATCTAAAACCTTTGCTTATCCTCTTAATAAATCCACCATCTCTTTTAAACCATTTGATGGATCTCCCAAACGAACATTCACCAAACCTACAAGCGATGACACTCTGGTGACCATTTCTGACACATCTGGCAATATCACCATTACAGCTCGTAAAGCAGAAGATGTATTGCTTAAAACAATTATGCAGGCTTATACAGAAAAACCTCCATCCATTACCTCCAAACTTTAAATTTTTCTCACAAATATCCGTGCCATGTTGTCTATAAAAATCAACACGCTAGCATTAAAATCTTCCTTGCCCCGCTAAACTTTTTTATAGATTTTATTTTTATCATGTTGGTAATATGTGAAGGCAATAAAGAGTCCATAGACAGGTAAGTTTATGATCGTGTTACAACAAGATGAAGAGTTGATACCGGGGATGGCGGGCAGCGCGGGTTTGCTCGACTTCCATCCTTCCTTTCGTCTTGTTTACAAAAAAATACAGAAGTGGTTAGATCGCTTTCCGTCTGTTGTAGATAGTGCTGTCTCTAACGATCTATTCCTTCTCTATTTGCTTGGAACCAAAGAGTTTCTTGATCATCGCAGTTCTGCTCATCTTGTGCGTCTTGTTTTGTCGATCCATCTCATGCAAAAAAAACTTCTTCGCACAGTAACTTTTTCTCCACATGTGCGCCGCATCGAAATTAGATGGCTTCCAACCAGTCTATCTTTTCCTTTTTTCTCTAAACCCGTTTGGGGATGTCTCATTGGATGCAATGTCATGGGTCGGTACGAGATTTTTGACGAGGAGAACATCAAGTTAGCTCTCCAAAAACATCTTCCTGAATGCAGACTGGTAAAAGAAAGCTCTTACTGCCATACAGGACAGCATAAAAACCTTAGAATGTTCTACCTTGAAATTGAAAAAAAAGAGGGGGCTATCTTTTCCCTTCACGAACAAAAATTATTGAAGGGCATCTTAGAAAAAAACATCAAAAAAAGCATCGAATCCCTTTCCCCTGGTGTGTTTAGGGGACTTAACGAAGAAGAAATTTACAAGAATATTCTTGTGTTAAACCAAGAGATTCAATCGATCCAAGACCTGCCTCAGGCTTATATTACCCTCGACCAGCAGACGGGAGAAGAAATTATTTTCCGAGTAGCACTTGTACATGTCACCCCTTTTCATCGATTTTCGCTCAAAGAGCGGTTTTTTGATTGTTCTTTTATATCTGAGCGTATTCTTATTGTTAAACATCTTGAAGGTCGTCCAGTAGAAGGACATGTTTTTCGTCTTCATCTTCACCGCACAGGTAATTTACTAAGATCAGATGGGTCTTTGGATTTTCATGCCGCGAGGAAAAAAGTGGTTTCCTTATTAGCCTCTGCTATGGGGGAATTCCGTGATTATAACGGTGGCATCCTTATTAAACAACAAGAGCTGTTTCAGCATTTTAAGGATCGTTTTGCATATCTTGCTAATTGTGATACTGAGTTGATGGAAACTTTTTTTTATGGATTAGTGCCATTAGAAAAACAAGTCTTTATCCAGGAGCGCGTGCTTTTTTCTCTTTTCACACACTTCATAGATAACCGCGTTGAAGAATCTTCTATTACCAATCCTTACTCATTTAACCTCCTCCGAAAAGAGACAGAAATTTTTCTGTGTATTCATGGACAAGAGTCTTCTATTAAGGATATTATTGCGACGGTATTACAAGATGAAATCCTCCGTTTACCAGATCTTGTTTACAATATCATAGATATAGAAAATAAGATTTATTTTAACTGCGTGCTGTTGGCTCCTCAGGAAGCGGTAGAACTTTTCGTTCAAGCATTGCAACAATCTCTCCACAAGTGGCATCAAAAAATAAAAGCTCAGCAAATCCTTAGAATTGGCCTAGATGAATTAGTTGGAGCCTTAGACCCTCGCATTGGGGGAGACGATAGATCTGAAAATATACTAAGACTTCTTTTTGAAGGTCTTACACGCCTTGATCAACATGGTGCTATTGAAAATGCACTAGCTGAAGCTATTACTATCTCTCCAAACTTAAAAGAATATACATTTAAGATTCGCCATTCTCAGTGGAATGATGGATCTCTTATTTCCGCGTATGATTTTGAATATGCATGGAAAAAAATTCTCTCTCCTGATTTTAAAACTTCTTTCGCTTACGTCTTTTATCCCATTCACAACGCTAAAAAAGCCAAAGAAGGCAAAATTCCTTTAGACCAAGTGGGAATTCATGTCATTGATGACCGTACACTGAAAGTCACTCTTGAGCATCCTACCCTTCATTTTCTTCAATATACATCGCAACCTGTGTACTCTCCAGTTCATCGCCTAATCGATCAAGAACATCCTCAATGGCCTTATCAATCTCAAAGAAATTATCCCTGCAACGGCCCTTTCCAACTAAAGATCAACCACCCTAGTCAAGGGTATCACTTGATACGAAATCCCTTTTACTGGGATCAGAACCATATCTCGTGGGATCAGATTATTATGACCCGCGTTACTCCCTTGCAAGCCGTTCAAGCCTTTCAGAAACAAGAAATTGACTGGATTGGTAACCCTTTTGGAGCTTGGCACCCTTCTTATGTTGCGAGCAAGGATGACAATCTTTTATCCTTTCCTAACAGTTGGGTCTATTGGTGCGTTTTTAATACCAAGGATACACTTTTTGCCCATAAAAAATTACGTCAAGCTTTCGCATTTGCCATGAATCGCCCTGAGATTGTTGCTAATTCTTTTCTTCCACTGGAACCCGCTTACTCACCCCTCATCTCTTCCTATCCTAATGATAATCACGCTCTTTTTCCTTCACATGATGTACAAAAGGCACGTCTCCTGCTTCATGAAGCTCTTGAAGAGTTAGGGGTATCGCTGGAAAGTTTGCCCCCGATTAGTTTGGTTTTCTATCACAAGGGGGTCGGAGAGCATACGGCCTGCTGTTTGAAAAAGCAATTTAAAGACTACTTAGGAATTGAATGCACCCTTAAACCCTTAGTAGGAGGAGAATTAATGAATAAGCTCGCTGATGGAGCTTTTCAAATAGCACTTCTCCATTGGCATTCCTGGGTTGATGACCCCATTGATACCCTTAACTCATTTAAATGCGAAAGTGAAAAAATTAACTTTTCAAAATGGGAAGATGCTTCTTTTCAGAGATTTCTAGAACTAAGCGATTACGAAGCAAACCCCTTTCAGCGCTCTTCCTATCTACTACAAGCTGAAAAAATTCTTTCGGAAGAGATGCCGATCGTTCCTATTTTTTATCAACCTTACCAGGCACTTGTAAGAAAGGATTTGAATATATTTTACAGGTCTCCTTGCGGACCATTTGACCTAGCAAGAAGTTTTAACAAAAAAAAACAGGAGTTTTAATATGTCTGCTTTATTGAAAGAAAAGACTAATCACTTGAGTGCTATCGAACAAGAGATAGCAAATCATCCAGCATGGCATGGCCACATGTCTGGGTTAGCCGCAGAAAAACTTATAAGAGGTAGAAAAACCCCTTATCTGTATCTGCTAAGAGCTGGAGAGAACGCAATGGACTACTACGTCACTTACGTTCTTCCTGATTTATCCATACAGCATCGACCTTTTATCATTTGGGTAACTCCAGAAGGCTGGCATTATGGAAATGGAGGGTTCGGTGGACCTTTTACAAGTGCATCGATCGATGATGTTATACATCTAATCATGCATTGCAATAAAGGCGCTAATACCCCCAAAGTCTTTGTAAAATAAAGACTACAATATATGTTTTCTTGTGGGTGTCTTCACCCCAGGAAATGGGAACAAAACAAGGAGAATCGATATGTCTATTATGTTAAAAGAAGAAACTAACAGCTTAAGCTCTATAGAGCAAGAGATAACCAACCACCCAGCATGGCATGGTTACATGCCTGGGTTAGCTGCAGAAAAGCTGATAAGAGGGAAACAAACCCCTTATCTCTATCTGTTAAGAGCCGGAGAACATGAGATGGATTACTATGTCACCTATGTTCTTCCTGACTTATCTATACAACATCGCCCTTTTGTTATTTCTATAACTGCAGAAGGCTGGCATTACAGCAATGGAGGCTTTGGCGGACCTTTTACAACTGCATCGATCGATGATGTTTTACATTTGATCATGCACTGCAATAAAGGTGCTAATACTCCAAAAGTGTTGGAAAGCTAAGAATGGACCTAGCAAGGCCGCAGACTATAAGCCGGACGGGAAAGATAAGGGAGCTCTTAACTCTCTTCTTTTCTGTCTTGCTTATGAGTTTTTCCACTTATTTTCTTGTCTTGATCGAAAAGCTTCTGCTTGCCCGGTTATCTCAGGAAGCAATGGAAATTGCTGTCACTTCGGCTTATGTAGCTCAAATTTTTCAAGTCCCCTGCATTGCTCTAGCTATGATGGCACAGGTATATGTAGGAAGATGGATTGGAGCACAAGATTACAAGTCTATTGGACCTGGTATTTGGCAGTTCATTTGGTTTTCTGTCTTGTCGACATGCATTACCCTTCCTATTGGGTGGGTGTGCAGCGAGTTATATTTTCATGGTACGGCTCTTAGTGCAGCTGGAGTACCTTATGCTCGCTTTTTAATAGCTATCAATTTTTTATATCCTTTAGGTGCAGCCTTATCTTGCTTTTACCTGGGGCAAGGGAAAACTCTTCTTGTTGTTATAGCAACAATAGCCTCCCAGGCTCTTAAACTTTTATCTGCTTATTTACTTATATTTGGATGGGGAGGATGGATTCCTTGCCTAGGATTAACTGGAGGCGTACTCAGCACATTGATTGCTCAAGGAGCATTTTGTCTTTTTTTACTGATCACCTTTCTTGCTCACAAACACAGGCACTTATTTGGCTCTCATCACTGGCATTTTCAATTAAAGTTATTTTGGCATTGTATCCAGCCAGGCCTATTAAGAGCTATGAATCGAGTTTTAAACTTTACTTGTTGGGTTGTCATTGCAAGGCTTGTTGCAGAAAAAGGCGGCGACCACCTTTTATGCCTTTCTATTGGCGGTTCCCTTTGTCTTTTCCTTCCTTTTGTAGGCGATGCACTTTGCCAAGCGCAGACAACAGTCGTTTCCCAAATTCTGGGCGCTCACAACTTTTCTTACTTGAATAGAGCATTACGCTCTGGAGCTACGCTTGCGGCTATTACGATTGTAATTATGGGCATCCCTTTCCTTTTCTTTCCGTCTGTGCTTTTTAATTGGTTATTTCCCACTATTCAAATCGGGTCTATGGATATTCAAAAAATATTTGGAGGAATTTGGCTCTCTTTTGCTTTCTTTACTTTTAGCGGCTTACCCATTAGTTATATTTTAGCCTTTAAAGATACTAAGTTTTCTCTTTTCATGGGTTTTATAGCCTGGATTAATGGTGCTCTTTTCATGTATGTCATGCTTAATAAAGTCTCTATAGCAGCGGACTCTTTTTGGATAGTTCTTAGCATTATGCATCTTAGCAATGTTGTCCTGTACTGGGCCCGTATGCGCTTTCTAAAATCTCGGGCTATTGCTAGCCATGCGGCTCCCTCCCCTGCCAGTTCCTAGTTTTTATTGCCATCAATTTTTCCAAGCAAAGCAAATTGGGCAAGATGTCTATTGACAAGAGCTTCCAAAATATGAGACCATCAGGACTCTTATTTTTAAAAGGAAAATCATTATGGCCCAAGTCAGCACAAATGAATTTAAAGGCGGAATAAAAGTAGAAGTCGACGGTGAACCGTATGAAATTATTTCAAATGAATTTGTGAAACCGGGTAAGGGGCAACCGTTTAACCGCGTAAAACTCAAAAATCTTTTGAGCTCGCGAGTGATTGAAAGAACGTATAAATCAGGCGACAAGCTAGAGATTGCTGATATCGAAGAGCACAAAATGCGCATGGTTTATAAAGAGCAAGGCGGGGTCGTCTTCATGGATGAAGAGACGTACGAACAGATCACGATTCCTTTTTCTGTCATTGATGATAAAGAACAATGGCTCATGGAAGAGATTCTCTACAGCGTGATCTTCTACAAAGGAAGTCCAATTGAAATCGTTCCTCCTACATTCATGGAAATGAAAGTGGTTGATACTGCACCTGGAGTGCGTGGTGATACTGCCTCTGGTAGAGTATTAAAATCTGCAATCACAGAAAGTGGATCCAAAATTCAAGTCCCTATTTTTGTCGAAGAAGGCGATAAAGTCAAAATCGATACCCGCACGGGCGAGTATGTCTCCCGCGTCTAAGCTAAATATATTGCGAGATAGAGCGCGCATGTTTCAGGAAGTGCGCCATTTTTTTGCAGAAAAAAATGTCATGGAAGTCGATGTCCCTATGCTGGGAAAAGCAGCTCCTATCGACACGCACATCGATGTGATGTCAATACCTCTGCAAGGTGGAGAAAGAGGCTTTCTCCACACATCTCCTGAATATGCCATGAAGCGCCTGCTTGCTTTAGGA
>CANJJB010000056.1 GCA_947474635.1 Parachlamydiales bacterium
ACCATGACAATCATCATGCCCCAACCGATAAAAGTAACATCTCTTCCTTCACGCACAACTTTCGCTTTTCCAATGGGAAGGAGCTCTTCTTCTGTAGGCTCTAGACGCGCGCAGACAAGGCGTTGTCTGTAGAGCGCTTTATGTTCTAGAAAAACAACAGGGTTAGGATCTCTGATAGCCGCTTTTAAAAGTCTTTTAGCATCCGCTGCATTACTTGGAATGACCACTTTAAGACCTGGGCAGTGAGCTAGAAATGCTTCAATGCTTTGAGAATGGTAAGGCCCACCTTGGATGTAGCCTCCACAAGGCATACGGATCACAACAGGGCAATTCCACTCACCATTTGATCTATAATAAAAGCTCGCAAGTTCATTAAAGAGTTGATTGATCCCTGTCCACACGTAATCGGCAAACTGGATTTCAGCAACGGGTTTGATCCCTTGGACAAGCGACATGCCAATTGCAATACCAATGACAGTGGATTCAGCAAGGGGCGTATTAAAACATCTGTCAACACCGTACTTGGCAGTCAGATTACGCGTAACTCCAAAAACTCCCCCTTTTCCATGGGCAACATCTTCTCCAAAATTTACAACTTGAGGATCTCTTTGCATCTCTTCATCGATCGCGTGGTTAAGAGCATCGACAATAACAACGGATTCTCCGGTGTTAGAATAGTTATCATCTGAGTAAGGAATGTCAGCTACGGGAGCAAAGACTTTATCCCCGGCTGTTTTAGGATCTGGGAAGGGTAATTGTTCTGCCTCTGCTGACGCCATTTCAATTTGAGTAAAAGCTACTTTCCTCATCTCATCGATCTCATCCTGCGTTGCAAGACCCATTTGCATGATCCACTGCTCAAGACGCGGAATAGGATCTTTGGCTTTTTCTAATTCGAGGAGGTGTTTTTCTTGATACTTAGCTGGATCATCACTGTTACTATGAGGCCCCATGCGAGGAACTTTAGCAACAACAAGGCTAGGACCTTTTCCAGAGCGCGCCTTATTCACCGCTTCAGTGAGTGCTTTCGTTGTTTGTTCAAAATCACATCCATCAATATCAAAAACAGCAAGGCCGTCATAGCCTCTTGCCATTTTCACAATTGATTTACCAGCTGTCTGCTCCTCCGATGGAACAGAAATAGCAAGGCCATTATCTTGTATGACAAAAATAGTCGCTAAATTATGGATACACGCAAAATTGACAGCTTCATGAAAATCTCCTTGAGATGTCGATCCATCTCCCCCAGAGACATAAACCACTTCATCTAAACCTGCAATTTGCAAACCTTTAGCAACACCTACTGCTTGTAAAAATTGAGAGCCTACGCAACTTGATTGGCAAGGAATATGGAGCTGTTTATGCACAAAGTGTTCAGGCATCATCCGGCCGCCAGAGTGATGCTCTCCATCTCTTGCTAAAAAGGCGCCTAATAAATCGGTTAAAGAAGATCCTAACCCTACAACAAAGCCTCTATCACGGTAGTAAGGAAGGCCCCAATCTTTTCCTGGTATTAAGCTAAGCGCAGAAATAACGCCGATCATCTCGTGGCCAGCTACAGACAATTGAAACGTGCCGCCTTTATTTTGGCGAGAGAGCTTAAAGCACTTATCATCCATAAAGCGCGTTAAGTACATAGCTTCTAATGCTTTTAATGAAAGTTCTTTTTCTAACATCTGATGATGGGGCTCACTTGTTACAGTCATGATGGTTTTTTCTTATAGTGAATGGGTGTAACGCTCTTAGAGGAAGGCTGTTTTTGAGGAACCTGATCTTGCGATGGTTTTTTCTCTTTCTTCCCACCAGGAAGAAAACCTTTCACAACATCTAAAATACCTCTCTTACCACCATCTTCTTTAAGAACCTCTCCTTGGCTCACTGCATTGAGCAGTTTTGTTTCCTTCTCTCCAATTACTTCACCATCGATATTACTTAAACGCGATGACAAGTGTCTAAGAGACTCAAGGCGTTGAGATAGAGCTTCAAGTTCTTTATTAACTTTAATACCCGCACTTCCACGCAAGCTTGCCAGGAACTGATCCATCGTCGCATATCTTGAAGAAAAGGTAATCGACGTAGCATTTGCAATATCAGGTAAATAGAGAAATAATCTGCATGTTGGAGGCACAGTTGTGTAGATGTCTCCTGTGAGCTGAGGTTCTAGCTCTATCTTGACCTGTTGCTTAGGAGGTCTTCCTCTCTTAGGCCGTGGATTTAACGCTTCATTCGAATAATAAGTCTTAGATTTACTCACGAGCACTTCTCGTGATTGAGCAACATCTTTGCTAACTTTTGCATCAAAGAGATGGCGTTTTAATTTTTCGACAACGTTTTTTGGTAGTTCTAAATCTTCTTCAAAAACGAATTGGATTTGCTGCGATCTCAACCACTCGATAATACGGATTCTCATTCTTTCGAGATAATATTGTTGCCATTTTTCAAGTTCAGTCAAATGGTCGTAGATGAACTCTAAAAAGTTCTCCCGCGCTTCTTTGGATTGGATGATATCGAGCAGTTTTTCCTTCGTATCGATATCGTAAACTTTTTCGTTGACAAAGCCTTCCATAAATTTCTTAGTTTCATAGAAAGTCATCTTAGGAAGTATGCAGTACCTGCTTTCATGGGTAAGCAGCTCTGTCTCTAGTTCTTCTAATTCCTTGATCCCTTTGTCTAAATCTCCATAAAGAATGAACCCTTCTATCTTATCGAGATAGAAGTCCCTTTCGTCATCAGACTTCGAAAAAGCATCCATAAGCCTATGAAACCTAAGGAGTAATGGGTTATGAGCGACGGGGTATTTAGTTGTAGCCATAATTTTTTGTTCTCACATGTAATCCTTAAGGATATCATATCTGAAATTCCCAGTTCAAGAACAATCGAGCTGCACGTCAGCATGTTAAAATTTTTAGTTTATAAAATACTTAACGCAAAATCATGTGCAAATAACTGTGTTTAATGTTATAACACGAGCATATTTTTAAACTTTGAACCTTACAAACTTAAAGTAAGGTTCAACAAAAAAGGGGAGGTCCCATGGAAGTAGGATTCGTTATGAAAAGTTTACTGCCTGGATTTTTAGAAAGGAAAGCTCGTGAGCTGGATCAGTGTTGTTTACCACAAGAAGGCGATACTTGGCGAACCAACGTCTACAAAATGCAGTCAATAAGAAACGTCGTGTATGCGAGCCTTACGGGAATAGCAGCCCTATTTTACCTGTACAAAACTGAAAAATGGAAACCTATTTCTTCTCTTGCATTTTCATTTATGTCTGGCGGAATTTGCTGCCTAATGAAAGCTTTAAACACAAGAGCGATTGCGTACAAGACACATATAAAAAACTGGGATAGCCCCCAATAAGTAAAATTGACTATCGACTTTTTCAGTAAGGGCTCCTATAATCGACTATTTCATGGAGCTCTACTGATATGTTAGACATCAAGCTATTAAGAAAAGATCCCGCCGCATTTGAAGCTAAATTAAAGACAAAAGAACCCTCTATTGATTTAGGACCTGTTCTTATTCTAGATGAAAAAATCCGCCACCTCATTGGTAAGCTCGAAGAAATACAAGCAAAGCGCAATGCCCTTTCCAAAGAAATCGGTGAGAAAAAGAGAGTCAAAGAGGACGTAGCAGATCTCATGTCAGAAGTAGCAGGACTCGGTGACCTTGTCTCTACGCTGAACCACCAACGCTCTGAATTAGAAAATCAATTAACGCACGCTCTTGCCTCTATACCGAACCTTCCCAGCAACGATGCTAAAATATCTCCAGATCCCAAAGACAACGTTTGCATCAAAACATGGGGAGAAAAAAAAGCCTTCGACTTTCCCTTCAAAAACCATGTTGAACTCAACGAACGCCTGAACCTTTTTGACTTTAAACGCGCAGCAAAAGTATCCGGTAGCGGATGGCCTGCCTACAGAGGTTTAGGAGCAAGACTTGAATGGGCACTTCTCAACTACATGCTAGACACCCATCTAGACAATGGCTTTGAAATGTGGATGCCACCTTTACTTGTCAGACCTGAAATGATGTACGGCTCTGGGCAACTCCCGAAGTTTGACCACCAACTTTTCAAGATTAAAGATGACGACTACAACCTCTACATTATCCCGACTGCTGAAGTTGCTCTCAACGGCCTCCACTACGATGAAATTTTTGCAAGTGAAGATCTTCCTAAAAAATACGTTGCCTACACACCTTGTTTTAGAAGGGAAGCAGGCGCTGCCGGAAGCCAAGAGCGCGGCCTTATCCGCATGCATCAATTCAACAAAGTAGAGATGTTTGCTTTCACAACACCCGATCAAAGTGAAGAGATGTTTAAACTACTAACGCAAAGCGCTGAAAAAATATTAGAAGGACTTAACATCCACTACCGCAGCATGTTTCTTGTAACAGGTGATATGTCTTTTGCAGCTACAAAAACAATTGACATCGAAGTTTGGCTCCCTGGACAAAATAGATACTATGAAGTCTCTTCTGTTTCCCACTGCGGAGATTTCCAAGCGCGCAGATCCCTTATTCGTCATAAAAGCAAAGATGAAAAACCTGAATTTATCCATACATTAAATGGCTCTGGCCTTGCAACTTCTCGTCTCATGGTTGCCCTTTTAGAAAATAATCAAAGAAAAGATGGCTCCGTAGAATTGCCGATTGTGTTACATAAATATTTAAACGGACTCAAAGAACTATGTCCCACCTCTTAGAGGATTTTAAAAAGTTTCTCGACCACTCTCCCACTTCTTGGCATGCAGCGCAAGAAATTGGCAACAGGCTTGCTGCTGTCGATTTTACACCTCTCGAAGAAGGAGAGAAGTGGAACTTAGAGCCCGGCAAAAGATACTTTGTACAAAGAGATGGTTTTGTGTGCGCCTTTACTCTTCCTAAAACTCTTCCCAAAAAAATCGTCATACTCGCTTCCCACACAGACAGTCCTGCTCTGAAATTAAAACCCCGCCCTGAAATCCAAAAAGATAACATGACTCTTTTTGAAACAGAAGTGTACGGCTCTCCTATTTTAAGTTCCTGGTTCAATAGAGACCTTGCCTTAGCAGGTAGAGTCCTATTTAAAACCCCTAGCAATACGATCGAAGAAAAACTCATTTGGCTAGATCAGTATCCCCTCTTTATTCCACAACTTGCGCTCCACCTAGATAAAGAAGCTCAAGAAAAAGGGCTTGTCATCGACAAGCAAGAACACCTAAAACCTATCTTTACCCTTAACTCCGATCAAAAAAACATCTTAGAAGAACTGATAAAAAAACAATTAGGAGTGAGCACTCTTTTTTCTTTTGATCTCCTCCTTGTTCCGATGGAAGAAGCAAGATTTGTAGGACTGCAAGGAGAGATGATCAGCTCTTATAGACTCGATAACCTTGCCTCTGCCCACGCCTGCTGCGCTGCCCTTGCATCCGCCACTTTAGGAGATACTCTCCAGATGGCGCTTTTTTGGGACCATGAAGAAATTGGATCAAACACAGTAGATGGCGCTGAATCTCCTGCTCTTGCAGATATTTTAAAGCGCATCTCTATTGGCATATCACTTCCTGAAGAAGAAATGATCCGTTTAAAAAATTTTTCTCTATGCGTCTCTGTCGATGTTGCTCACGCCTTCAACCCCAATTTTTCTGCTAAGTACGACCCTGAACATAAATGTCTTTTAGGAAAAGGAATTGCGCTCAAATACAACGCAAACCGCAAGTACGCAACAGATGCTAAAACAGCTGCCATCATTCACCACGTGTGCGAGCAAGAAAAAATCCCCTGCCAATCCTTCACTTCCCACTCTAACATCTCGTCTGGAAGCACGGTTGGCCCGATTGTTGCTCAAAACCTTGGCATACCTACTGTTGATATTGGCTGCCCTATTCTCTCGATGCACTCTGCACGGGAAGTGATGGCAGCCCAAGACCACCTTGACATGTGTAAACTCTTAACAAGGCTCTTGCAATCATGACAGGCCACTTCGAAGGAAAATCAGTCCTTGAACACCTCAAAGAAGCAAGATCGCGCGGCGCCTTTGCCTCTGCTGAGACACATGGAACAGAAGCTCCTGGCTGCATTTCAGCAGGATCAGACAGCGCAAAAGAAACCGCCTTTGTACTTCTCCTCATCTCGATCTTATTTCACCCAGTATCTCCCACGACCCTTATTCTTTTTTCAATTGCCTGGTTTTTATGGAAAACAGGTAGAAGCGCGCTTTTAGGGTGGGCCCGAATTGAGCGCCTGCACAGACTCATCCAAGAAGAGAAATGGGAAATTGAGCACAATAGAGAAGAAGAAAGGCAGGAGCTGACAGCTCTTTATAAAACAAAAGGCTTAAGTGGTAAACTCCTCGAAGATGTGATCTCTGTCTTTATGGCAGATGATAACCGCCTTCTCAGCATTATGTTGGAAGAAGAGATGGGCCTTACCCTTGAGGTTTTTGAACACCCCCTGAAACAAAGCTCAGGAGCCGCAATCGGCGTCCTTGCTTCATCGAGCCTTTTTATTTCTACTTTCATTTTCTTCCCTCTATATGGTCCCCTCATTATTTCTGCGTGTATCATCGGCATATCCTCTTACATTGCAGCTAAACAAGATCGTAGCAGAACTTTAGAAGCCCTTATCTGGAACCTCTCTGCAGCTGCCCTTGCAGGAGGCACTCTCTACTTTTTAACCCAGCTAATCAAATGACAACCCCTGTTTACTTCGATGAGTTTTTTGCATCAGGAAAAGAAGAAACAATCAGCCCCTTTCTTACACCCACATCGCGCAAGTGGGGCAAAAACCTCTCTCTTAGAACATCTTTTTTTTCTGCTTTCTGTTTAGCCCTATCCTTTGCTTTTTCCTTTATATCCCCACCCCTTTCCCACCTATTTTTAATCTTTGTGTATTTTCTATCAGGAACAAGCGCCCTCATAAGCTCTCTCCATGATATCCGCAACTTTGAGATCAACATTGACGTTCTCATGACGCTTGCGGCTTTACTTTCTGTACTCATCGGTAGCGGCCTTGAAGGAGGCCTCCTCCTCGTGCTTTTTGAAATATCAGCTGCCATGGAAGAGACAGTCGCGCACAAAACACGCGGCACGCTCGTTAGTCTCCATGAACTCTCTCCGAGAGCTGCCTATGTCATCGGAGAAAATGGAATTATCTATGAAAAAGCCTTGAGAGACATCACCGTTGGCACCCTTCTTTTGATCAAAGCCGGTGAAATCATCCCGCTCGATGGAGAAGTAGTAGAAGGACAATCACTTGTCAACCTCGTCCATCTCACTGGCGAGAGCCAGCCGCTTGCAAAAAAAATAGGCGATGAAGTCCCCGCAGGTGCTGGCAACCTCGATGGCACGCTTACCCTACGCGTTATCCGCACAAGCTCTGATTCCACCTTAAGCCGCATCATCAAACTCATTACGCAAGCACAAGAAGCCAAACCCAAACTCCAGCAGTTTCTCGACCGCTTTGGCAAGTGGTACGCCTCTTCCATCATCTTGCTCTCTGCCCTCTTTGCTTGCACACTCCCGTGGATATTTCATATTCCGTACCTTGGCATTGAAGGCTCCATCTATAGAGCGCTTACTTTTCTGATTGCAGCCTCACCGTGCGCGCTCATCATTGCCGTTCCAACCGCTTACCTAGGCGCCATCTCCTCTTGCGCAAAAAAAGGAATACTCCTCAAAGGTGGCATCACCCTCGATGGCGTTGCCTCCTGCAAAGTCGTTGCCTTTGACAAAACAGGCACGCTCACAACCGGAAAACTTACCTGCACATCTTTCGAGCAAATCGCAGGACCCTCATTTAACCCTGATACTGCCATTTCAATTGCAGCAACACTCGAGCGCCACGCCGTCCACCCCATTGCTGAAGCGCTCGTTCTCTACGCGCAAAAAAGAAACCTTCCCTCTTCCTCTATCGAGCACTTTAAATCGATTGCAGGCTCAGGACTTGAAGGCGTCGTGTTAAACTACCCCTCCTTTATCGGGAGCCAAGACTTCATCTTCACCAAGATGAAAAATCCACCGCCCATTCCCTCATCTTCCCAACTTGTCACATACCTTCTTGTAGATGAAGCCCTCTTTGCGTTTCACTTCACAGATGAAATCAGATCCAACATCAAAAAAGTGATCTCTCTTCTCAAACAAAAAAATCTCCAAGTGGTCATGCTCTCCGGTGACCACACCATCAATGCCACTACCGTTGGTAAAGAACTTGGCATCGATGAAGTCTACGCAGATCTGCGCCCTGAAGATAAGCTTGCTAAAGTAGAGCTTCTCTCCAAAACAAAAGGCCTCATGATGATTGGAGATGGAATCAATGATGCGCCGGCTCTTGCTAGAGCTACCATCGGAATATCGATGGGAAAAATTGGCAGCTCAACAGCTGTTGACGCCTCAGATATTGTCTTCTTAAATGACGATCTGAATCTCTTAGACTGGCTCTACAGAAAAGCTCATAAAACAATGCGCATCGTGAAAGAAAACCTCACACTTGCCCTTGCTGTCATCTGCTGCGTTACAACGCCCGCACTTCTAGGCTGGGTGCCCCTCTGGCTTGCAGTCATTCTCCACGAAGGGGGCACCGTCCTCGTGGGACTTAACTCTCTTAGACTCCTAAGAAAATAAGCGCAATCTTCTTAAGACAACCAAACCAATTGTGACTATTGCAAACAAAGCAGCAACGGTAATGCGTCTATCCCTTTTAGGTTCTTGAGGAATGTCTATTCTAGGTCTACGTTTAACTTGAGAAACTCCATAAAACTTCTGATAAGCTGTGTAAAGACTATGCCCAACAACTTGTGCATGGTGCAAAATGCCCATCTTTTCAGCTTTATGAAATACCCGAGCAACAGCTTGAGCACCTTCAACAGTCTGAGAGTCTGTAACTTTGTCTATCATATTGATAAAATGTACAGATTTAGCATCATCGCCCGCATGGAAAGACGCTTTGAGATCGCTCTCCGTTAATACTGTAGTCCCGAGATCAACCGTCAAAGTAACAACCGTTGCCGTATGTATACGAAGTCTATTGGTTCCTGGAATACGCTCTCCACCTTCAGGCATGAATTCTCTACTTGTAGGAATAGTTGCCGACTTAGAAAGAATGCAAGGAAAAGTCTCTTCTTTTCCACCAACTGTGAATTTGATTCCAAGCTCTAGCTCAGCCAAGTCATAATCCGTTCTCAAACGCTCAAGCTCTTCTTCACTTATGACAAATCTAGAGCGAACTTCTTCTTTAGCTTCTTTTAAAATTGTGTAAAAAGGAGAATCTAAAACTTCTATACCATCCTGTGCAATGTCCACATTTTTAATACCGCCGACAGTAGCAAGGCACCCCTTTCCAGGAGCTGCACCGCGTTTAATGAACCCGCTAAAAACAACTTCTTTTCCATCAGCAGAAACCCCTTTAAAAAACATCGACATATCAACGGCAGTGGCAGGTTTTGGGGTAGTGTAACATCGTTTCTGTAAATTCAGACTGGAAGGTTTTGGCTTTTAAGAAAAAGCTGGAATAAAAAAAGGTCTGAGATCAAATTCTTCTTTTCAACCTGCTTAAAGAAAGGAAAGGAGAATGACATGATATCAGACCAATTGAA
>CANJJB010000057.1 GCA_947474635.1 Parachlamydiales bacterium
AAAAATCTGGTCTGTAAATCCCCAATAATGCGCTCCTGTCCAGCCGCCCATATAGCAAGGAGCAAACAGTCCTTCTGCAACCACCCAGGGATCTTGGTTTGGTGCTGAGCCATCTTCTGTTGTCAGTTCAAGGGGTAAATATGTTCCTTGATGTACTCTTTGTATCCATCCGTTTTTGGCCCATCTAGATAAATATTTCAGAGCTAATGAACGTGATATCTGGAGAACTTCTTGAACTACTTGAGCATTAAAACATCCTTTTGATTGATTGATGACTTTTGTAAGCATAGACCGAGCTTTTTTACTGATTCCACCTGCTTCATTGCCTAGGATAGACGCCATGATATGTCCTGTGATGTTTTTAAGACGGATTTTGTCTTTTATCTGTATTTCTTTATACCTTATTGGTATATCACAGTCAATGAAAAAGCCGAATTTTGTCTTATTTATGTTTTTTAATATACCTTGTGCTTTATTGGGTATAATAAGTTATTTAAAATGAACAGGTTACGTTCTATGTAAATAACCTCTTAATGAGGGGCTGCCGTTTGGTGAGTTGTACTGGACATAGACACGGTACTTTACGAACCTAGTAGTTTTGACCTTTTAGGTTCTCCTAGGTTCAATCGGGAAAAAGAAGAATACGCAGGGTGCTGATGAGGTTAAAGGTCATGTGGAGGCCGATGGAGGCATAGAGGGACTGCCTTTTTTCATATATGAAGCCAAGGAAGCAGGCAAGAACAAAGAGAGAAGCAATCAGCGCTATGTTGCCAAGACCTTGAGAGAAAGAGAAGTGGAATAGGGCAAAGCAAAGTGCAGTTAAGAAAATGGCAAATCTTACGCCGAAGATTTTTTTAAAGTAGTTTTGCAGGCAGCCTCGGAACAAAAACTCTTCGATGACGGGCGCTAAAATAAGTATGGTAAAAGCTGCCATAACGACTTGGGGGAAAGAGCCGAGAGACTCTTTAAAGTAGCGGACGGGTACTTGTTCGTAGTTTTCTACGCCAAAGAGAAGGTAGATAAATAGGTCAAAAAATTGTCCGACTAGAACGACGATGGGGAAGCTAAGTGTCCACGTAAGAGCGCCAACACCGACATCTTGGACAATGGGATAAGGGGAGCTCTTCCATATTTTGCCAAAGAGGTTTTGTTTTTGAGAGTTAAAAAAGCGCGCAATCCAGAATGCCATGGCAAGAAGTAGGAGGATCTGCACGATGTTTAGAAGGGTCATTGAGGGAAAGAGGGGGCTTGATAGGTATTGAAGGAGCCTTACAAAAAATGGGATCACGAAGATGACAAAGCCCAGATAAATTCCAAATGTAGAGAGGAGTTGTTTCAGAGAGACTTCTACACCTTCTTTTCTCAGGGGTATCTTGTAAAACCCTTTAGTAAATGCAAAGTAGTTGATCAAAAAACCCATGAGTCCGAAAATCAGGATGAGTTCTAAAGAATCTCCAATCATTTTGTGTCTCCTAAAAGAATATAATCTTCGATGTGAAGGGCAATTTCATGGATGAGCTCTGCGTGGAAAATGCCCATTGGGGAAAATGTATAGAGGGGATCGCCAAAGGCAACTTGCGGGAAGTTAAAGCAGGTAAATTGACGGGGTATGTGCTGCGTTTTTGCAATCTATTCTTGCAGTATCACTTTTGGTAATTCTTCTCTTAAGTCAAAGACTCTGACTTGACATACGATTTTTAGATCGGTAGGGGAATCAGAAATCGCAACCTTTTCTGTTGGGTAAGAGGGCTTTTCTGAGTGTTCTAAGAGGATTGTAAAGATGACAAACTCTTGATCTGGAAAGGAGTCTTTTATCCAAGCAATATCTGAGCTAAAGGGATCTTTAGTTTTGCTGAGTTTTTTTGTCACTTCTTGAGTTTTGTGAAGTTGAGCTAGCGTGCAGTGGTTTTTTTGTAAGAGAGTGTCATAGATGCCATAGGTGATTTCTTTGGAAACATTCCATTTGAGTCTGTGGTGAGACTCATCAATGAGGGGAGCTATGGCTACGCGCGGCTTTTTTTGATCAGTCTGAAAAGAGGTGGCAGACCCTTCTTGTTTATGCGAGCAACTGCTAAAGCAAAAAGAAAAAATAGCTAAGTAAGAAAAAAAACGCAGCACACGCATAGAGTAGGTACTCCCTTAAAATCGGAGTCTAGCAAACGCATCTTTAAGGATAAAGAGGTAATTTAGCTCCAAGCTTGTATTCAGTTTTAGTCAATTGCTCGAATGAGTCCTATGTGATTTAGAACGATAGCTAGTCCATTTGGCTCAAAACTGCCATCGGCATTACGATATTTCTCTAAAAACTTATCTGCATAAAAGCTTTGTGCTAGCATGGGCCTATGATCTACAAAAGCGCGCTGAGCGCTTTCCTTATCTATTGTCAGCAACTTTTGAGAAGATAGACCTGTTAGATCATGAAGACCTGTGATGACTTCAACGAGTGGGACTATTATATCTCGTTTGTCAAGAATAGCCTTTAGATTTTGCAAGTTAGGGAATTGCTTCTGCAGAATTGTTATATTCGTAGTCTGAGCCACTTTCTGTAACACTTCAAAAGGAGGAAGACTTTTTTCGTACTGATGTCTTAATGTAATTAGGTTTTTTAGCTGGTCTTTAAACTTTGTTTCAAATGCCATAGCATCTTTCTCCTTAAGCTCATCGCCCTGGTAAAGTGGGGTCTCAATATATTCGATAAGACGATCTTGTAGTGGTTCATTATTTTTAAGATCGTTAGCTAATTCTGCAAGGGCCCTTGCTACAGTCATTTCCTCATAGAACATCTTTAGTATATCAACTTCATTGATTTTTGTTCCTAGGCGATCATAAAAAATGTTGCCACCAATGTACTCCCTGAGCAGCCACTGACAGGCGTTACTAAAGTGAACATCCACCGTTGTATTTTTAGATTCAATAAACGATTTTACTTCTCCTCCTATCTGCTTGGTCAATATAGCTTCTGTAGATAAAGAGCTATCTGCGGAACACAGGCGTGTGTGGAGTTGATCTAGGTGAGCTATGAGACCGCCTCCACATACACTTGCAGCTTCAAGAAGTTGCACGTATTCTTCGGCATCCTTGGAGGGATCTAAATGTTCTTGAAGATCGCTAAGATAGTATTTAACCTGATCATAAAACAATTTTAGCTCAGGCGTTCCCGGGCCCGGAGTTCCTAAATAGGCTTCCTGTTTTTCAATGCGATTTGTTAGTTTTTTAAGAGCTTCTTTTAAAGCCTCTTTGTGCGCCTCCAATTTCTTCGTTGTATCATATGCAAGCAAGGATGGGGGCCGGTTATCAGGAGTTAGAGCACCAATAAAAGCTGCACAACCAACTAATGTCTCCTTATAATTCCCTTCCGAGGATGGCTTCAGGGAGACTTGTTTTAGCTCCTCATTAATAGCTGCAGGAACATGAGCCAGGGTTAATCCTTTCCCGTCAAGCTCATAAGCACAGGCTCTTTGAACTGCCTCAAGGTAATATCTTTGAATTTCTGGGTTTGCCTTTTCTTCAGGAGTTAGAGAGTTAAAGGATCTATAGTCTGCCTTTAAACGTTCGAATATAAGGAGATATTGTAGCAAGGGGCAAGAGCTTACATTAACTTTACAGTTAGGAGGAAGTGTAGGAATAGGTCCTTGCAAAGATGGGCAGGAAGTAAGGATAAGCGTTTGCAGAGCCGTGCAATTTCCGATACTTTCTGGAAGGTAAGTCAGCTTGTCACAAGAGGAAAGTTCAAGATATGTCAAGGCCGTGCAATTTCCGATACTTTCTGGAAGGCTGGGAAGCACTTTACAGCCTTGAAGGAGAAGATCTATCAAGGCCGTGCACTGTCCGATACTGTCTGGAAGCTTAGTAAGGTTTTCACAGTCAGAAAGGGCAAGTGCTATTAAGGCCGTGCAATTTCCGATATTTGCTGGAAGGCAAGTAACTTTTTTACAGTCAGAAAGGCTAAGCAGTGTCAAGGCTGTGCAATTTACGATACTTTCTGGAAGGTTAGCAAGCTTGTTACAGTATGTAATCCGAAGCTCTGTTAAAGCTCTGCAATGTCCGATACTTTCTGGAAGGTGAGTAAACTCTGGCAAGCCAGTAAGGTGAAGTATTGTTAAGGCCGTACACTTTCCGATACTTTCTGGAAAGCAAGCAAACTTTTGGCAATCCTGAACGCCAAGCACTGTTAAGGCTGTGCAATTTACGATACTTTCTGGAAGCTTAGTAAGATTGTTACAGCCGCAAAGAAAAAGCTGTTGCAATCGATCTGAAAAAGGGGGAAGATGCCATACATCAGGCAAACTTTTGATGTTTCCTGTAAGGTCTATATTAGTT
The DNA here is from genome assembly GCA_947474635.1 of Parachlamydiales bacterium. Classification (GTDB taxonomy): domain Bacteria; phylum Chlamydiota; class Chlamydiia; order Chlamydiales; family Rhabdochlamydiaceae; genus CANJJB01. The sequence continues at coordinate 4,321 of CANJJB010000057.1, forward strand.
TGTTCTGGATTGTTACAAAAATCCAGAAATGCTTGTTCAAGTGCTTCATAATCTGCTCGTGCATCTGGGTTAGCAGCAATACCAGCATCTTTCCATTGTTGGATTATTTCTTCCACGGAAGTCGTTAATGGTACACCAGAAGCTGGTTCTGCAGATGAGGCCTTGATGGCTGGAAGAGCGACTCCTTGAATTTCTGTATCTTGTTTCGATAAAGGTTTTTTTTCTTTCCCAGGAGGAGGATTCCCGCTGCTTTTTATTGGGTCTGTTGGCTCCATCCATTACTCCTACTTAAGAACACTTGCTCTCTTTAATCAACTAATATGAAAAGCAATGGCATAATGTCAAATTTATTTTTTATTGCTTAAGTGTAGGGGAGGTGGATCAAGGTTCTACTGGATGCGGTATAAGATTTTTTGGGAATGTATGATGGCTATCTGATCAGTTTAAAGGTAGGGACAACGCCTGCCCATTTGTTTGCAGGGTCGTAGCCAAGGCCAAACTCAAGATGCCACTTGCCTGTGACAAGAGTGGTTACTCTTAGCTTAAACTCCTGGTAGTTCGGCTCATTTCTTCTTCCCCAGCCTTGATGGGATTCGAAGTGGCAGGTCCAAAGAGGCGTAAGGCGGAGTTGGAGGCGTGTGAGAAAGGTATTTCTTCCGTCGGAGACAGGTGAGTGAACAAGTAGGTCGATGGGTTTTGCAACATCTAATATGAAGTTGTTATGATCTGCTTTTCTCCAATCGTATTTGCTGCGGTGGCGCATTTCGATACCGAAGGCAACATTTTCACTGATGGTGATGTCTGCTTTGCCATTTGTGTAATCAACAAGACGCTCTTGAAAGTTGTAAGCAAAGCCTGCTTTAAGTGTCAGGAAGGGCCTGCGAAGGGTAAAGTCTGTATATCCTTTTGGGCAGGTTTGCTGGAAAGCTGTTTTGCCAAAGAATGTGTAGGTGTAGAGATCCCAAGAAAAGCCGGGTAAAAATAGGGGGTTTCTGATCGAGTAGAAGGATTGATTAAGACCGAAACGCGCTTGGTTGAGAGTTGTATATCCATCTTCGAGGTTAAAGATAAAGTGACGATTGTTCGAGGCTAAAGGTTTTGTGAGTCCTTCATAGCTAACATAGGGTTCTACAACATGTTTAAGAGAAGGATAAGTTTTTGAGAAATGGGTATTGATTTCCCCTCCATAGGTTACCATGCCTTGGCCTACGGTATTGTTCTGAGGGGTATTAGTATAGAAAATGCCAATTACGCCCACTGCAGGGGTGATGTTAATGGGGCCTAGGTGTATCGGGCGGTAAAGAGAGTTCTCTGTTGCAAAGCGGCCTGATTTGAGGCTGGGAAGAAAGTCCTGTATCTGTTTTAAAAAGACATAATCGAGGTAGCCGGCGCTAAATTGATTGTCAGAAATAATGCCCGAAGATCCTAATGTAAACGGGCGTAGGCCTGTCTTGACAAGAGGGAGTTGTTGGTTGATACTTTGAAAGTTGTTAATGCGTGGCTGAAAATTAAGCTTAGCAAAGTAGTTGGTCTCTTGATGCGTGACCCATAAGATGGTGCGTTTTTGCGTGTTAAGTTCAAAATCATCGCTTTTGAACTGTTGTGCCATCTTATCATCGCTTAGTTTGTCGTAGCGCGCATGGAAATGGGTTTTTTCATTGTCGGAATAAGTTGTTAAAAGCCCCTGCAGTCTATAGCGCGTGTCACCACGTTCTTGAGGAATAATTTTATCAAAGGCGCCGTATGTTTTTGTTTGAAAAACGGTTTTTTGATCAGGCGAGTGGTAGTCGGTTTCAATGGCAGCTCCAGGGCCGTATTTGAAGCGGTAATCAAGCCGCGCATAAATACCAAGAGTTTCTGTCGAGTAAAGCTCATAGCGCATTGATATTTTTTGCTTCAGGATTTGTTCCCATAGGAACTTAAAGCGAATGGGGGAGTCTTTGACCCATTTCAGGTTGGCTTTAAAAGAAGGCAGCCACAGAACAGGGAATTTAAAAAAACGGAAGCTAATTCCTTTTGCAGATAAGATGCTGTTGTTTGAGATTCCAATTTTAGAGGATTTTAATTCCCACCAGTTATCTTGTCCTTCCACTGTTGTAAGAAAAGCATTTGTAACAGCAAAGCTACCATCAGAGTTCAAGAAGATCTCATCGCCGCCGACAAACCAATAGTCGGTGCATGTTCTACCATTCCATAGAGTTCCCGTATGAGATATAAAGTCATATTCTAATTTGGTCCCTACAAAGACGCTGTCATTACGCTCTAGGAGAACATCTCCTTCTGCTACAACTTTTTTTACAGCAACGCCATTTTCAATTTTATTGAGGTACTGAAGTTTCTGCGCTTGAATGCGCAGATTATTCGCTGAGATAATACCACCCTGATCTGTTGAGATAACGCCGTGGTTAAACGTAGGATCTTTTAGATTAATCGTGACTTCTTCTAGATCTTGCTTCAGATGCTCTCTTGTCTCTTCAGAGAAAGCTTGGAGCCCCTCTTCTTTTTTATTGGGATCAGACCTCCACATTGGGTGTCTGCGCGGGAGTTTCTTAAAATCTTGCGCCTCTTCTACAAGCTTATCTGGCTCTACAAACGTGAGAAAATTAGGGGTGCTAGCCTCATCATCTGCATAGACGTAATCGAGTGAAATCGTAGAGAGTAAGGCAAGACTTAAGAATAAATTCTTCATGTTCTTTTGCTAATAGATCTAACAAAAGTAACACTTTTGGGATTTCCGTCGAATAAAAAACAGACCATTCTATGTAGAATGTTCAAAAGTGAGTAGTTTTTTTTTGATGTCAATACCACAAGAAAAGCCGCCAAGTAGGTTGCCAGCTGCAAGGACTCGGTGGCAGGGGATGAAGAGAGGAAAGGGATTTAAGCCACAGGCGTTGCCAACAGCTCTTCCGGCTTTTTTATTGTTTAGGGCGTTAGCAATAGTTCCGTAGGTAGTTGTTTGTCCAAAAGGGATGCTCCTGAGCTGGGTAAGAACAGAATGTGTGAAAGGAGGAAAGAGGCAGTAGTCAAGAGGAAGAGTTGCTCCCTCTTTTTTTTCTGCATAGAGATGGAGCCACTCTTTAATCTGTTTTAGAAGAGCAGGAGAAATATCACCTGAGATAAGAGAAAAGCCCGATGTGTTTAAAGAGAGGGAGGTTGAGAGTAGAGTACCTTCGTGGGAGATGAGTGAAACCTGAAGGGAGGGTTTTTTTGCAATTAGGTACATGTTGGTTTCTCATTGTAGAGGTGGCAGGCGACAAGATGGCCGGGGGAGATTTCACGGAGGGGAGGGTTAACTTTATGGCAGAGGTCGTGCACTTTGGGGCAACGGGTGCAAAACTTGCAACCTTTGGGAGGATTTAGTGGGAGAGGGATTTCACCTTTGAGCATGATGCGCGCGCCTAGCTTTTCAATGCTAGGAATGGCTGATAAGAGCGCCTCTGTGTAAGGATGGAGGGGGTTTTTATAGAGTTCAGATGAGGGGGCAATTTCTACGATGCTGCCAAGGTACATGACAGCTATGCGGTGAGATATATATTTTACCATGCGAAGGTCATGGGAGATGAAAAGATAGGTAAGACCTAAGGTTTTTTGCAAATCTTTGAGAAGGTTGATGATCTGGGCTTGGATGGAGACATCGAGTGAGGCTATTGCTTCATCACACACAATAAACTTCGGATTTAAGGCAAGGGCTCTTGCAATGGCAATGCGCTGCCTTTGTCCTGCGGAGAATTCATGGGGAAAGCGTTTTCTGTATTCGAAATTGAGATCTACTTGTGAGAAGAGCTCCTTAAGCCTTGCTTCTGTAATCGGTAAGTTGTGGATGTGAAAAGGCTCTGAGATAATGGTTTCTACTGTCATGCGAGGGTTAAGTGAGGCGTAAGGGTCTTGGAAAATCATCTGGGCTTCTTTTCTCCAGGCTTTTAGCTCAGGAGGTGAGAGTGAGATGATGTTTCTGCTTGCAAAGTAGATAGCCCCGCTAGTTGCTTCTTGAAGTCTGAGCAGGAGTTTTCCGAGTGTAGACTTGCCAGAGCCGCTTTCTCCTACAAGGCCTAGAGTTTCTCCGGTATGGATTTCTAAAGAGACTTCTGAGAGGGCCTTAAGATAAGTTTTTTTCTTGTAGGGGAAGTGTTTGGTGAGGTTTTTGACTTCAATTAGAGGGGGCATGTGGCTGCTTCCTCTTTTTCATCTAGTGGAGGAATCGACTGTAAAAGGCGCTTTGTGTAGGAATGTTGGGGATTAGAAAAGAGCTGCCTTGCCGGGGCATCTTCCACAATTTGGCCTGCATACATCACGATGATTCTATCACAAAAACCTGCTGCTACACTTAAATCATGGGTGATGAAGATGGTGCTTTTATCTTTCTGCAACTTTTGCATGAGGTCTAGAATTTGCGCTTGTACGGTGACATCCAAAGCTGTTGTAGCTTCATCGGCAATGAGAAGAGAGGGGCTTGCAGCTAATGCAATAGCAATCATTACGCGCTGCCTCATGCCTCCGCTTAAAGTGTGGGGGTAGGAGCCAAGGCGCATGACAGGATCTGCAATGCCGACAGCGTTAAGAAGCTTAAGTGCTTTTTCTTGCCCTTCTTTTTTTGTGGCTTTGGGGTTGTGGCGCAAAAAGCCCTCTGCAATTTGAAAGCCTACTGTGAGTGTTGGATTTAAAGAGCTCATAGGATCTTGGAAGATCATGCCGATTTCTTTTCCTCTGATCTTTTGCATCTCTTTATCTGTAAAGCCTGTGATGTTGACGCCTTTGTACCAGATTTCACCTTGGCAGGTAACATCAGAGGGATGGAGCTTTAGTAGCGCTTTTACAAGAGCGCTTTTTCCAGAGCCTGACTCTCCTACGATGCCGAGTGTTTCGTGGGTTTTAAGTGTTAGGTTTACGCCGCAAAGAGCTGCAACTTTTTTACCGTGACTTTGGAAAGAGAGATGGAGATCTTTGACTTCAAGGATTGTCATAGATGGAGCCTCGGGTCAAAGGCGTCTCTTAAGCCATCTCCTATGAGATTAAAGGCAAACATCGTTAAGCTGATAAAGATAGAGGGAAAGAAAAGGCGCCAGGGGTAATAGCTTAAAGCTGCAAGGCCATCGCTTGCCATCGTTCCCCAGCTGGCAATCGGCGCTTGGATGCCAAGGCCTAAAAAACTTAAGAAAGATTCAGCAAAGATGGCAGCAGGTATCGTGAAGGTCATCGTCGTGATGATAGGGCCGCTGAC
>CANJJB010000058.1 GCA_947474635.1 Parachlamydiales bacterium
ATGCGGGATTGAATGTTTGAGACGACGTCTGCTGGAAGTTTGTCTTTGTACTCAGCAAGAGACTTCTCGGCTCTGAAGGCTAAGCTGTCTGCTTCGTTGCGCACTTCGACTTCTTCTTTCCGCTGTTTATCTTCTTCAGCGTGATCTTCAGCATCTTTGAGCATGCGTTTGATTTCAGTTTCAGAAAGACCCGATTTTGCTTCGATACGGATTTTCTGAGACTTACCTGATTGAGCATCTTTGGCAGACACATGGAGAATCCCATCAGCATCGATGTCAAAGCAGACTTCGATTTGGGGCGAGCCACGTGGTGCAGGAGGGATGTCTGTGAGGTCAAAGCGTCCAATTTCTTTGTTGTCTTTAGACATTTTGCGCTCGCCTTGAAGAACGACAATGGTTACAGCTGGTTGGTTGTCTGCAGCTGTTGAGAAGACTTGTTTCTTCTGTGTCGGGATTGTCGTGTTTCTTTCAACAAGCGGAGTTAAGATACCGCCGTAGGTTTCAATACCGAGTGTTAAAGGAATAACATCGAGAAGGAGAACGTCTTTTACATCTCCTGCAAGAACGCCACCTTGGATAGCAGCACCGACAGCTACAACTTCATCAGGGTTCACACCTTTATGAGGCTCTTTCCCAAAGATCTCTTTCACTTTTCTTTCGACAGCTGGCATACGTGTCATTCCACCTACGAGAATCACTTCGCCGATCTGCTCTTTAGTAAGATTAGCATCTTTGAGCGCTTTTACGCAGGGCTCAACTGTTCTTTCGATGAGGCTGTGCGTGAGCTCTTCTAACTTAGCTCTTGTGAGTGTGAGGGCTAAGTGTTTAGGGCCTGTTGCATCCATCGTGATGAACGGTTGGTTGATCTCTGTTGTCTGATTGCCTGAGAGCTCGATTTTTGCTTTTTCAGCAGCATCGCGGAGTCTCTGGAGGGCCATCTTATCTTTTGAGAGTTCGATGCCAGTTTCTTTTTTAAATTGATCAAGCAACCAGTGAAGAATTGCATTGTCAAAGTCATCTCCTCCGAGATGTGTATCACCATTTGTAGATAATACTTCGAAAACACCGCCACCAATTTCTAGCACAGAGACGTCAAAGGTTCCGCCACCTAAGTCAAATACGACGATTTTTTTATCTTGCGTCTTGTCAAATCCATAGGCAAGAGCTGCTGCTGTTGGCTCAGGGATGATGCGCTTTACATCGAGACCTGCGATCTTACCAGCATCTTTTGTAGATTGACGTTGGGAGTCATTGAAGTAAGCAGGCACAGTGATGATTGCTTCTGTTACTTTTTCGCCGAGATAGGCTTCTGCTGTTTCTTTCATCTTGATGAGCACTTGCGCTGCGATCTCTTCTGGAGTTACAAGTTTGCCATCGATGTCAAAAACGACATCGCCGTTGGCATTTTTTGTAACTTTGTAGGGAACCGTTTTAATTTCTGATTCGACTTCACTGTACTTACGGCCAATGAAGCGTTTTGCAGAATAGATCGTCTTTTCGGGGTTGGTGATTGCCTGACGTTTTGCAGGAACGCCAACTAAGCGCTCTTCATTTTTATAAGCTACAATCGAAGGAGTTGTTCTTGCTCCTTCGGCGTTTGCTATCACAACAGGCGCTCCGCCTTCCATGATAGCTACGCAGGAATTGGTTGTTCCCAAGTCAATTCCGATGATTCTTCCTTTTTTCTTTTGTGTTGTCATATGGTTACTCTCCTTTTGTTAGTTCTTCTGGTGTAGTAGAAGGTTTTTTATCAACACTTACCTTCACTCTAGCTACACGAATAATACGATCTCCGCAGCGGTAGCCTTTGATGTATTCTTGCAGTATGGTTCCTGTAGGAACACTCTCTGACTCTTCCGATTCAACAGCTTCATGCTTGCGCGGATCAAATTGTTCTCCTTCCGATTTAAAACTTGCAACGCCGTGTTGTTGCAAAACATCAAGAAACTGTCCTAATATCATCTGAAATCCAAATGCCCAATTTTTGATATCAGGCGACATGCTTTTTGCAGACGTCAGTGCATTTTCTAAGTTATCCATGGGAGTGATCACGTCTGCTAAGACATTTTCTATAGCAAAACGGGTCATCTCTTGTTTGTCTTTTTGCATTCTTTTACGCATATTTTCTGATTCAGCAAGTAGGCGTAAATACTTGTCTTTGTAATCCTCTTTCTCTTCAGTTTGAGCAGGCAGGGGCTCTCCATTCGGAGTAGGTTCTGCTTGCGGATCATCGTTTACCATGTTTGTTCTCCAGTGCTAATGTACTCTGTTCAGGTTGCATGCCAATTAAGCTCGTTTCAGGCTTTCTGAACGTAATTTTAAATTTATAGACGCTCTTAGTTAGGCACTCAGAAAGTATTTCAGATACTGTTTCTAAAATGCCAAATAATTTTCTGTACGGAACGCGGTTAGGTCCTAAAATAGCAATCGATCCCACAACGGTTTGATTAATTTTATAGGGTATTGCCATAACAGAACATCCCTGCACGTTTTCTCCAATCCAAAAATTTAATGAGCCGGTCTGTGAGCATTGATTGAGTAGGGCAGATAGCGCTTCTTTATTTTCGAAAAAGCCAAGGCCTCCAGCGAGCGCACTCGCATCATTAAAGTCTTCGTAACCAAGTAATCTAGAAAAGCCTGTTTTATAGATGTCTTCTGAAGTAAAATGAGTGTTGCCCACAAGATGGCGGAGCATCACTTCACTGTAAAATTTAGTGGCAAGGGCCTCTTCTTGCTCAGATAAGCTTGGTCGATCAAGGCCCGTGAGTTTCCATCTAAAGAAAGACTCGATGCGCTTTAGCGTAAAGCTACTGAGCTTCTTGTCTGTATAAAGTAGTTCTGTTTGCACAAGGCTAAAATCGGTGATCAAGACGCACAGGCAGCGGTGGTGGTCAATGGATATTAACTTGATATCGAGGACAAAATCCTGATCAAACCGGGGGGCAGATAAGAAGACGGCGCACTGCGTAAGCTCAGAAATGGTCTCAGCTGCATGGTGAAGGTAAGAAATGATCTCTCTTGTTTCTTTGGAGATTTTGTCTCTAATGAGCTTTTTGTCTTTTTCTGTAATCAGGGGGTTTTTTAGGTTGGTCGTAGCATATAGCTGGTAGGCTAGATGGGTGGGGATTCTTCCGCCGGAGGAGTGTTGCTGTTTTAAAAAGCCCTCTTCTTCTAACTTCTCAAAATAGTTCCGGATCGTAGCAGAGCTCAAATGAGAGAACCCGTTATCACGTAAGGTGTTGGACCCAATGGGTTTACCTGTATCAAGGTAGAGCTCGACAAGCCCTAATAATACAAGGCGCTCGCGCTGGTTCTTAGGGGGTTTTTTCACGGGTAAATTTTTCATAAGCCTAATTATATGCAAAAGTACAAGAATTGGCAAGAAAAATTAGCGCTTGAGCAATTCAATTGCCAGATTTATGACATAATAGACTAATAATTAGAATTTTATATGTGTTATAAAAATTGATTGCTGAAGTTCATCCATTTGTAGATGGTAATGGCAGATGTGCCAGGGTCATGATGAATGCAGAGCTTGTTGGAGCAGGTCAGGCCCGCATTATTATTCCAACTGTGTTTAGAAACAATTATCTTTCTGCACTTAAAGCTCTTACGCATCAAGCTAAGCCAGATGCGCTTATTCGCGTTCTTGACTTTGCTCAAAAATACACCTCTCTTATCGATTGGAGTGATATAAAAAAAGCGCAGAAAACCCTTTTGGAAACATATGCTTTTGAAGACTCTAATCTTGCAGAACTCTCCGGTAACAGGTTATTACTGCCTTTCTAGGGGATTGCAAATATTTGAAGAGCAATGATAGACTTCCTTGCTGAGAAACAGTCTTGTATTCGGATTAGTGAGTAAAAAAAATAAAACAAAAAAGGATGGATTTATGGAAGCAGTATCAAGCAGTGGGAATTTTGTTGCTCTTGAGCCTTATCGGTCTAAGTACACAATGGGCACGTCTGGCAATACCAATATTTTTCGTGAAATTAATACAATTTTAGCAAGTTCTATTGTTAAAGCTGATAAGACGTTGTTCACTTATTTAGAGACGCAAAGGCAATGGCTGGCAGATAATCAAGGGGTATGGTTGCCGAAGAATATGCCGAAAGAACTGACGGTGGGGATGCCGGAGGAGAAGACTCTGGAGATAAATAAGCTGTTCATGGATTGCTTAGAAGGTTTGATTGTTCTTGGCGGGGTAGAAGGTTGCGAAGAGGAAGAAGAGGTAGAACTTGTTAAGAGAGCTGAGATTCTGACGCTCCAGTTAGGTAGAATTAAGGCTTAGGGATCGTGCAGCAATAACTCTTACATTTCTGCAGGGAAAAATCGATTCGTCTATTGAGGATTTTTTCTTGCAGGTATGAATAAAGATACCTGCTGCGAAAAAATTCTCAAAACTAGGGACCGTTTTCCTCCTGCATAAATGTAAGAGTTATTATTGCACGATCCCTTAATCTATAATCGTGGGATCTGAAACAATAAGAGGAAGAACTTCGACAACGGACGGGGCCCAGGCAAGGCCTTGTCTATAGATAAGGCGTTGGGCAAGGAAGCTTGCGATGATGGCTTTTTTGTGGACGTCGGGAACATCTGTAAGGAGGCGGGAGGCGTATTTCTTGCGTAGTACGGGAAGCGCGTAGTTGAGAAGGCAGTGGATGAGGGGGTCTTTGGGATCGGAAGAGAGCGTGAGGGGAAGTAGGTAGGCAAGGAGCTCGTCTGCTAATTTGTTGATTTTGGTGGAGATTTCATCGGAGAGTTTGGTGAGGTAGGCTTTGCCGTGGGACTCAAGCATGAGTTTTGCTTCATCTTGGGAACGGCTTCGGATCGTTTCTAGTATTTCTTCTACGATGGTGGATTTTTCTTCCATGAACTCTTTTTCACTGAGGATGAGTCCTGATAAGACTTCAAAAGAGGAGCAGATGACGCCTCCCTTGTTAGCGGAGCTGTCTTTGATGATCACAACGCCGAGATCTTCGAGGGCAACTCTTGCTGCAGGTGTGAGGTAGAGGTTGGCTCCTTCAACGATTGCTTTGGAAGAGGGCGCGCCTGTTTCGTCTAGAAAATCTTTGTAGTTGGTTTCATTAAGTGTGCGGGGGCGTCCGCCGCCGGGGATAAAGATGTCTGTTTTTGTTTGGAGTATGGTAAAGCGAAGGATGTGGTTCATCTCATTACCGGATAACCACTCTTCGACAACTTTCCCTTTTTGTTTGCGAAGGCAGAGGGTTTGCTGGGCGTAGGCGCTCTCTTCCCTTTTTCTTTTGGTGTCTAGAAGGAAGCCGCCGTCAGAGAGCTTGTCAGGGGGATAACAGTTGATAGGCTTATCATTTTTGAAGAGGTCTGCAATGATGGCAAGATCAAGTCCTTTAGGATCATAAATGGTTCCTGAGGCATCGATGGTGGCAAGTAACTTAGCTGTTTTTGGGTAGTAGCGGTAGAGGTTGTACATCTGATTGCCGGCAACATCTCCGTCTGGGCCTCCAGAAATTTTAATGGTAAATTCAGCTACTTTAGGATCGATGCCGAGGTGTTTTAAGACTTCTTCCATGTAGACGTTGATGCCGCAGGAGGTGACTCCAAACTCTTTGTGGTTGATGCCAGCTCCTGGTTTGCTACTCATGAAAGCAGTGCCTGGTTTATACCCTACTTCTTTAGCGTAATTGGAGATCCAGGTGATCATGGGGTTTTGCATGTTTTCATCGGGGCCGAGATAAAGGTATTCTGGTTTTTTGTAATAATCGATGAGATGTTTTGTTTTGAGAGTGCCGTCGGGATTGCAGTTGACAATCTTAAGTAGGGCTTCAACAAAAGAGCGTTGCGATTGGTAGAGGTATTCGAGTTTTTGTTCGATTGTAAAAGTTTTAAGTTTATTTGTGATTTCTTCTGGCGTGGTGCCTGCTCTTTCTAATTCGTTTTTGTAAATCTCTTCTTCAGATTTAATTCTTTCGTAGGGCTCGAGGAGGATGACTGCTTTTGCGCCGCCTTCGGGTATGTCTTTATTTTTTTTCTGTTGCGTAAAAGCTAGGTTATAACACTCTGAAAAGACGTTGTTGCGCTCCCAGAGGAGTTGTTCTACGCGCTCAGGATAGACGGTTCTAAGTCCGCCTCTTGCTAAGTCGCGGAAGCGGATGTGGAATCCCATGTAATACATCCCTTTGATGAAAAAAAGACCGAAGGGAACTTCAGGGAATTTTTCTTGGGTGTTGTAAGGGAGGTTATTGAGGTAGCTTGGATCTAACCTAAAAGAGAAAGCTGTTTTATTTTTACAGTAAAAGTTGGTCTTGAGTGCAAAGTCAACAAAGTTAAGGCCTTGTTTTAAAACATTTTTGCGCCGTATGTCGTTAGCAGGTTGTCCAGTATCGAGTTGTTCTACAAGAGAGAGGAGTTTTTCTTTTACTGCCGCATATTTTTTTAGATCGTTTTTTTCTAGGTGGAATTTCCATTCGAAGGCTTCGGTGAGCATCATGGTAAGTTCTGGGTGTCTGCAGAGGGCTTCTTCAATATTGGGAAAAGAGTAGAGGTTCATGTCGGAGTGAACAAGTGCTTGGTGGATAAAATACGCCATTGACTTAACGAGGTTGCCTAAATTTCCCCTTATGAGTCCGCTATCTACAAAAGTAGATTCGATGACTTCTTGTCCGGAAAAATATTTGACGGTGACAAGTTCTTGTAAAAAGTCTTCGATGTCTGCTTCTTTCCACGCAGCTTGCCCTTTCATGCCGTGCAGTCCTAGTGACATGACTAAAATGCTTTGCTTGCTGTACGGATCGATGTAGGTAGCTGCCATCCGTTTCATGGCAAGGCCGTGACGGCGCACAACTTTAGCTAAGCGATGCAAAAAATCGTATTTAGGAACATTTTTCCAAGCAAGCACGACTTGTAAAGAGGGGGTCTCTTTTTTCTTTTCCCACTCTTCGTTGAATCTCATTTCATACTGGCAAGGATCTTGCAGTCTTGCGCGCAAAAGCACTTCAAACACAAGAGAGAGGCGCTCTTTGGTAAGGGAGCGCACGAACCTGGGGTCCATTCCTTGGAGTAAATGTTGGAATTCTTGTTCTGATAGTGAAGTATGATTTTTTGTGATTTGTGCAAAGAGCTCGCGCTCTTTTTCTAAAGGAATGGGGGATGTCTCTTTAGCAAATTCTGTGAAATAAATGACGGTGATTCTAAGGCACTGTTTGACGCCAGGAAAGGGAGGGGGAACGTTTGACACAAACGTGCGGTAATTTTTAATGCCGTAGTTGCGGTAGTGTTTGAGAATTTGCAGATCGGCATCGGGGCTATCAAGCGATAGGGCAATTGCTCTATTTTTGAAATGGATCTGCGTGAAAAAATCTTGCAGGTCAAAACCGATGAGACTGTGTGTGATAAATACAAGTGTATCGGGATCGGCATCTTCAAAAAAAGAGGGAGGCAAATGTTCTTGCACCCAGAGATAATACTCTTCGAATTTTTCTGATTGTTTCTTGAGAGCTGCCTCAAGGTGCTTTTTATGCGCATCTGTCATATATTCAATAGACAGCATTTAAGTTATTTTTTCAATCATCTTTTTTGTTTTAAATAATCTTTTCGATAAGTAATAATCCTCTCCGAACAAGCGCTACCTGTGCTTAAAAAGGAGTTTTTTTATGGATAGTATTAGTACTCGAATAGTTGCTTTTAGTAGAGGTCAGCCAGATAGCTTAGGATTAGCGCCGTATGAAGCGTATGCTAAAGCAGATGAAGCTCTAGAGAGAGGGAAAGCAGATGATTTAGAGCAAGGACGAGCGGTGCGTGGTGGATTTCCTAAATTGTCTCCTCTTGCTGAAGGTCAGCCTGGGTTTAAAGCGATTTATTTAGGCGACGTAGATGACGGGGGTATTCTTCCGCTGGTTCAATCAATATATACAAAACATATAGAGGAATTTGGCGAGAATCCTTTTGGCCACATTGTTACAGTGGTAACTACAAAGTTAGGGGATAGAATTCATGCTTGTGTGACATCCATCGCAGGCAAGTTATGGCCAAAACCGATAACGCAACTGTTTTTCTGTAATTTCGATCTTTTTCTTCTTTTCTCCTGCAAGTTTAATCACTTATTGAACACCCGCCTAGTAAGCAGCTCATGTCCAAATATGGTCTTCCAGTTATCCAGTCTTCATGGATCTCTATTATCACTCCTGTTACCAGTCGCAGAGCTGATTCTTTATTCGGAAACAGAACAGCAACTTTTGTTCGCCGCTTAATTTCTCGATTAACTCTTTCTATCCCATTGGATGTTCTGAGTTTCTTCCAATGCTCTTTAGGAAACTGAAAAACTGTTAACCCTTCGTCAATATTTTCATCGAGCCATTTTGCAAATTCAGGAGCTCGTTTCCGATATTTTTCTATTGCCTGTTTTTTCATTTCTTGAGCGATCTCCAGTGTCGGACTGTGTAAAATCTCTCTCATTACTTCAGCTATTTCATGCCGCATCGATTTCTTGGGGGCATAGCTCTGAGCATTTTGGCAAAGATGAAATTGACATCTTTGCCAGGGAACAGATGGAAAAACAGTCATCCGCGCCTTCTTAAGACCTGCATGGTCGTCACTAACTATGAGCCGGAGCCCTCTCATTCCTCGAGACTGTAGGCTCTGCAAAAACTCTCTCCAATGCACTTCAGCCTCTGAAAGACTTGCTGAGACTCCAAGAATCTCTCGCCTTCCTTCAGTGTTAACTCCATATCCCAATAAAATAGCCATATCTATGACAGACCCATTATGTCTGATCTTGAGGTAAATGGCATCAAGGGTCAGGTAACAAATTTCTCCTATTGGCCGATTCCTAAATTGTCCAAACTGTTCATCAAGTTCTTGGGTAAGCCTAGATACTTGTGTTGAACTTACATCATAGCCACACAGCTGCCCTGTAATATCTTGTACTTTTCTGGTTGACACACCTTCTATGTACATCTGGGCTATCGCCAGTTTTAAAGCTTTTTCGGAGCGAGTTCCTTTTTCTAGGCTCTGTGGATAAAAACCAAGCCCTCTAACTTGAGGCACTTCTAAGCTCAGAGCTCCCATCCTTGTTTGGAGCTCTTTGGGTTTATAGCCATTGGCATAGCCTTGTCTCTCTTTACTTCTTTCATGGGAAGCTGCTCCCAAGAACTGTTCTCTCTCTATTTTCATAGATGCATTATATAGTCGTTCTAAAACTAGCTTTATTCCTTCACTTCCTCCACCGATTAATCCTTTAACGATTTCTTCGATTAAGGTATCATTCAATTGGTCTGATATCATGTCATTCTCCTTTCCTTTCTTTAAGCAGGTTGAAAAGAAGAATTTGATCTCAGACCTTTTTTTATTCCAGCTTTTTCTTAAAAGCCAAAACCTTCCAGTCTGAATTTACAGAAACGATGTTACACTACC
>CANJJB010000059.1 GCA_947474635.1 Parachlamydiales bacterium
ACTCTTTAAAGAAGCTCCTCAATCGACAAGCGCTGAGATGTTTTTGGCACTCGCAGCCAAGATGATAGAGATGACAGATACTCTTGCAGTAGAGTATTCTCTTTTGGAGAGTGGCAGTAAAATAAAGATTGAGTGGAGAGATGGTCTTACGCGTGAATATGAAGGTAGGCACGTGCAGAGGTATTGCCCGTGCGTTATATGCCGGGATATAAAAGATAATGATGTACAAGAGAAGGTGGAGATGAAGAGTGTCACAGCTGTAGGAAAGTACGCGCTGAAAATACAATTTTCTAGAGGCTGCTCAAGCGGCATCTATCCCTTTGCAATGTTAAGGAAAATATGTTCATAAGAATTTTACTCTGCGCTTTATTATGTATTTTAGGTGTTGGCTGCTCTAAGGGCGATGGACCTCTTGATGAGTGGATGCAACCAGATGGAAAAATCAAAGTGCTTTCTACAACAGCTATTATCGATGATGTTGTAGGCAAAATTGGCAAAGAGCGCATTGCCCATTTATCTTTGATAACAGGGGAGATGGATCCTCATAGCTATGAGCTTGTTAAAGGAGATGATGAGAAAATAAATAGAGCAACGCTTATTTTCTGTCATGGACTGGGTCTTGAGCACGGAGCTTCCTTGCGCCTAAAACTGCAGCATGCAGAGGGCGTCACTTATTTAGGGGACTACATCAAAGAGAAACAGCCAGGTTCCATTTTAATGCGTAAAGGGCAAGAAGATCCTCATATCTGGATGGATATATTTTTATGGAAAGAAGTGATTGATCCTATTGTAAAGGAGCTCTCAAGAGTAGATCCTGAAGGCGCCTTATTTTACGAGCAAAATGGAAATGCTTTAAGAGAAGAAATGCTTGCAGTACATGAGAAAATACGCGCGCAGATTTTATGTGTTCCGCAAGAGAAGAGATTTCTTGTGACAAGTCACGATGCGTTTAATTATTTCACCAAAAGATATTTGGCTGGTGGAGAAGAGAATTGGAGCCTGCGCTTTCAAGCGCCCGAAGGGCTTGCGCCCGATGGGCAACTGTCATGTTTTGATATTCAACAGATCATCGATCACTTGCACGCGCATAATATTCACGTCGTGTTTCCTGAGTCAAATGTGAGTAAAGATTCACTTAGAAAAATTGTTTCAGCTTCATCAGAAAAAGGTTTTTCGATAAAACTATCGAAAGGGCCCTTGTATGCAGATAGTTTAGGCGCGCCTGGTTCTGATGCCGACACGTACCTTAAAATGATGGAACATAATGTGAGTTTACTTGTTCATGAATGGCAATAATAATGCAGCTTTAGAAGTGCAGCAACTTACCGTTAACTACGATAAGACAGCTGTCCTCTGGGATATTAATTTCTCGATTCCTCCGGGCACATGTGTGGGAGTCATTGGCCCTAATGGTGCAGGAAAAAGCACCCTTCTTAAGTCGTGCATGGGTTTTATAAGCGGCATCAGCGGCAGTGTTTTATTTTTCGGAAAACCTCTTTCTCAAGTAAGAAAAAGAGTTGCCTATATTCCTCAACGCCTATCTGTTGATTGGGATTTTCCTATGACAGCAATCGATCTTGTTCTCATGGGCTGTTATGGAAAACTAGGACTCTTTAAGTGGGTGTCTAAAAAAGATAAGCTTGCTGCTAAAAAGGCACTTGCTATGGTTGGCATGGAAGCCTTTGAGGATCGCCAGATCGGCGAGCTATCCGGCGGTCAGCAGCAAAGGCTCTTTATTGCGCGCGCTTTTTTGCAAGATGCCGATATTTATTTAATGGATGAGCCCTTTGCCGGCGTTGATATGGGAACAGAAAAGGCGCTCGTTGCTCTTTTTGAAGAATTAAAAAAACAAGGTAAAACCTTGATCATCGTTCATCATGACTTAGCAACTGTTGAAACGTATTTTGATGGGGTAATCATGCTCAATACGTGCTTAATTGCAGCGGGCCCTACCAAAGAAGTTTATAATAAAGAAACCATTCTCCGTACATATGGACGTAGTAGTCATCTGATTGATGAGGCTGCTAAAATGGCTCAAGAAAAAGTCAAAGGCCTTAAATAGATGATACCCTGGCTCTCTTTTTTTACAGATCCAGTGCTCAGAGCTCCCACAGTCGGATGCATGCTCATGTGTTTAGCCTCTTCTTTAGTGGGCGTAATTATCTTTTTGCGCAGGCGCTCTCTTGTAGGAGAGACCCTTTCACATGCAGCTTATCCAGGAGTGATCTTAAGCATTTTTTTTTCTGAACTACTCTTTCCTTTTTCTGAAGAAATCATAAGTATTGCAGTTCTAATAGGCGCTTTTATCACAGCTTTTTTAGGTCTTCAAGCGGTGAATTTTCTAGAAAATAAACTCAAAGTAAAAAACGATTCTGCGCTCTCATTTATTCTCTCACTTTTTTTTGGAGTAGGCGTACTCTTTGCAAGTAGACTCCAGATCACGCATGCACTGTGGTATAAACAGGCGCAACTATTTCTCTATGGTCAGGCAGCTACGATGACCGATATTCACATACTTATTTATGGAACGCTCTCTCTTCTTATCGCAGTGTTTATCATCGTGATGTACCGCCATCTGAAAGCTGTGAATTTTGATGCAGAGTTTTCTTCCTCTATTGGACTTTCATCGAGAGCTATTGATCGTATGACAATGTGTTTGCTTGTGCTTGCAATTGTCATTGGTATACGCAGCGTAGGTGTTGTTCTCATGGCAGGGATGCTCATTGCGCCAGCTGCTGCTGCAAGGCCTTTTACAAAGAGGCTCTCTTCCCATTTTTTATTGGCAGGATTTTTTGGACTCCTCAGCGGTTTTTTAGGTAATTACCTTTCCATCAAGATTCCTCAAGGGCAGTACTCTCTTCCAACAGGCCCGATGATTTTACTATCTGCTGCAGCTATTTGTTTATTTGGAATGTTTTTTGCATCAAGACACGGTCTTCTCATCCGCTTTTCAAGAGCCTTCATGTTCCGCAGGCAATGTAAAATAGAAAACAGTTTAAAAGCTTTGTGGAAGAAAAAAAATAGCCCCTTATCTTTCTGGGTCATCTGCCATCTAAAACTCAGAGGGTGGATTCAGCGTGCAGAGGAAGGCTATGAGCTTACAGAGATCGGTAGGAAAAAAGCTGAACGCGTGATTAGATTGCACAGACTTTGGGAAGTGTATCTTGTCGACTACATGGGACAGTCCGTTGAAAAAGTGCACCGCAATGCAGAAGAGCTCGAGCATCTTTTTACTCCTGAGTTTGAGCGAGAACTAACAGCTCTTTTACGCGATCCCAAAAAAGATCCTCACCATCAGCCGATCCCTGCTAGGGAAGGTCTTCTATGATTAATCCATATTGGGGACAAGATTTTTTCGGATTTTTTATCACACTATTTAAGAGGATCACAGGCTCTCTTCCTCTAGATAAACTTCCCTCTGATGAAGTGCAGCTCCTTGCTTTAATCGGTATTTCTTTTGCATGCGCCCTCATTGGCGTTTTTTTGAATTTGAAAAAGATGACGATGCTTGCAAATTCCATCTCTCATACTGTTTTACTCGGCATTGTGCTTGCGTATGTGATTACGTTTTCACTTTCTTCAGAATTTAATATCGACATCCAAACGCTTCTTCTGGCGTCTCTTTTAACGGCCTTTCTTACGACGTTTCTCACTCAATTATTTACAAACGTTGTCAAGCTCCAAGAAGATGCAAGCATTGGACTTGTGTTCACAACACTTTTTGCAATCGGCGTTGTGCTCGTCACCGTTTTCACAAGAAATCTCCACATTGGGATAGAAGCTGTCATGGGCAACATCGATGCCCTAGATCCGCACGATCTAAAATTAGTCGGGATGGTTGCAGGTCTTGATCTTCTCGTGATTGTCCTTTGCTTTAAAGAATTTAAAATTACAGCCTTTGATCCTGCCCTAGCACGTTCTTTGGGCATATCTCCTTCTATTTTCGGGCACCTTCTCATGCTGCTTACAGCTGCGACCTGCATTGGAGCCTTTAGAGCAGTTGGCGTACTTTTAGTATTGGCCTTTCTTGTAGGACCTGTGCTCATGGCAAGACTCTGCACCAATCATCTTAAAACCCTCATCTGGCTTGCGTGCTTTCTTGGTATTGCTTGCTCCATATTAGGTGTTGCTCTTTCTAGACACTTCTTATCGTTTTACCATGTTCCTCTTTCAACAGCAGGACTTGTTGTCACGTTGATGGGCCTTGCCTATCTTGTAATTTTAGCTATTTTCTTACGCTCTTCTAGGAAATCTACCACCATTGTATAAATGCGCCTGGCGTGTTACACTCTCTTTTAGTGTGTAATGCACAAGGGGGAAGGTTATGAAAATTAGCACTTATCCTAGTCTCGCAGTTTCTTTTTTCGGAGTTTCCATTCCGATCATCGCTGATGTTCTTGTTGAACAGGTTATCAGGAAATGTTTTTCTTCTTTTTCACAAAAGTTTTCTTCTTGGGGCCCGGCAGAGAAAATTTTTTGCCTCTACGTACTGCCAACCATTGCAGGGTGTCAGGGTCTTGCGTTGATTCACAAAGTAAATTTTCTAGGCGTAGGTGGATATAAATTAGCACTTTCCTATGTTGTCTACGGTGCATACAAAATAGTGCAATGCGCTTTAAAGCGCCCAGTTCCAGCAGCTCATGCTTCAAGACGAGTGTTGGCACTAGAGAAAATTGCAGAATGCCGGGCAATTGTGCAAGCATATAATCTTAAAGAAGCAACAAGTCCAGATATAGTGCCGGCACCCTTGCATGCAGAGAGTGTTCAGTTGCTGCGCGCACTTAACGCTATACATCTGAAAGATGGTTCTTCAGAAGAGCGTCCGCAGATTCTTGCAAAAATGACAGTTGAGTATTTTAGTGCTTCTACTGCGTCTTTAAATACGGGAAATACCCCGGAGCTCGTGCATGCGCATCTTACAGATCTTGAAGATCTGCGCCAAAGTGAGCAAACTCTTGAAGAGCAGCGAAATGTCCTAGTTGCGAAGCTGAGTACTGATACAATTTTTTGTGAATGTCTTCCGGTTGCGACTTCTCTTGGATAGTCTCCCCGTGAACACATCTTGACTTTTAGACTCTGTATAGGGTTTAATTGGCTCCAATCATGAATAAAAAAATTGCTATCCTTGGAAGCACGGGGTCAATTGGAAAAAACACCCTCAATATCGCTCGGGCCCTACATCCAGAAATTCAAGTCAAAGCTTTGGCTGCAAAGTCAAATATTGAGGCCCTAGAGCCCCAGATCAGGGAGTTTCATCCTGAGATTGTAGCTGTCTACGAAGAAGAAAAAGCCCTCGAGCTAAAAAAAATATTTCCCCATCTAAAAATTGTTTCAGGAATGAACGGCCTCTTAGAGGTTGCTACCCACCCCGATGTGAATTATGTCGTTTCTGCAATGACAGGCTCTATAGGCATACTGCCAACAGCCGAAGCTATCAGAGAAGGAAAAACCATCGGCCTTGCTAACAAGGAAGTCCTTGTTTCTGCGGGCGCCTATATCATGCAGCTTGCCAAAGAAAAGGGCGTCTCTATTCTTCCTATCGATAGCGAGCACAGCGCCATTTTTCAGTGCTTACAAGGCAACTCTCTTAAAGATGTGCGTAGATTAATTTTGACAGCCTCCGGTGGACCCTTCTTGCACACCTCGCTGGAAGAGATGCGCGCAATCACCTTAGAAAAAGCCCTTGCTCATCCCACATGGAATATGGGCCCAAAAGTTACCATCGACTCTTCAACCCTCATGAATAAAGGTTTCGAAGTGATCGAAGCGCACTTTTTATTTGGTATTCCCTTAGATAAAATTGAAGTTGTTATCCACCCTCAAAGTATTATTCACAGTTTTGTTGAGTATGTTGACGGGTCGATCTTGGCGCAAATGTCAGAACCTAATATGATGATGCCGATTCAGTATGCATTAACTTATCCGGAGAGGAGGCAATCTCCCATCAAGCCGTTTGAATTTGCGAAACATAGCTCACTAGAGTTTTTCACACCTGATAGGAGTAAGTTTCGATGTCTTGATCTAGCGTTTAAAGCGCTTGAGCAAGGCGGAAGCGCCCCTTGTTATTTGAATGCAGCGAATGAAGTTTTAGTGGAAAGATTTTGTCAGAAAGAGATCGGATGGCATGAGATCGGCAGCAAATTAGAGTCTCTTTTACTGAGACACTCCGTGCAGCCATCTGATTTAGATTCTCTGCTGAAAGTAGATGCTGCAGCGCGCGAGGAGGCGCAGATGGAATAATGGAAAATATACTATATTTATTTCTTGCGATTTTAGGTCTTGGTTTTTTAGTTTTTATCCATGAGTTTGGTCACTACATCATGGCAAGACGCGTCGGCATGACAGTTGAGGCTTTTTCCATTGGCTTTGGAAAACCGATCTACAGCTGGGAATCAAAAGGCGTCAAATGGCAAATCTGCTGGCTTCCTTTTGGAGGATACGTCCGCATTGCCGGCATGGAAAAAAAAGGCACTGTAGAACCCCATGAAATCCCCGATGGCTTCTATGGAAAAAGACCTCTTGATCGTATCAAAGTTGCCCTTGCAGGACCTGCCACTAACATCCTTTTTGCTTTTTTAGTCTTCGCCCTCATTTGGATCACCGGCGGCCAAGAAAAGCCTTTCCGTGAACACACAAACATCATTGGTAATATCGACAGGCAATCTAGCCTCTACACGTTTGGCGTGCGTCCAGGAGATCAGTTCACAGCTATTGACGGCAAACCTGTGCAAGGATTTACCGACATCTTCATCGAGATGATGATGAATAAAAACGCCCGTCATCTTGAAGGAAAAGAGCTCAATTATTTTGCAAAAACACAGGAGCCTTTTACTTATCCACTTCCACATGGCATGGAAGGGATTGGATCTTTAGGGGTCATGCCGGCTGAGTACCTAGTATTTGATAAGGTGACAGCTCCTGGCTCTCCCATGGAAAAAAGCGGCATCCAAAAAGGAGACCGTATTGTATGGGCAGATGGCGAGCTCGTTTTTTCAAGAAATTACTTAACGCAGGTGCTGAATGAACCCATCGCATTTTTAACTGTAAAAAGAGGAGATGCTACTTTTTTTGCGCGCGTACCTAGGCTAAAAATCTCCGACCTTCAAATGGATTCTAGTCAAAAAGCAGAACTCAGCGACTGGCAGCATGAAGCAGGGCTTATGGCAAAAAACTCCCAGCTCTATTTTATTCCCTACAACTTAAACAACCGTTGCGTCGTAGAAAATTCCCTATCGTTTGTTGATAAAAATTTAGAAACAGCTCAGTACAAACCAGAGGCTCGCAAAAAGCTCAGCTTATCTCTTGAATCAGGAGATATGATCCTTGCAGTCGATGGGGAACCAGTTACGACATCTGCTCAGCTATTTACAAAACTGCAAAGTAGAAAAGCTCTCATCATCGTTGACAGATCTCCTAAAACGCCCATCATGTCTTGGACAAAATCAGATGCATTTTTTGAAAACTCTTTCCAAGTTGATAAACTCTCTCAGATGATGGAGACTCCTGGAGTTGCGCCGCAGCCTGTTCTTGACAACTTTCATTTGCTTGCACCTGTTGTTTTAAAAGCCTACTCTGAGCTTCCACTAGATCCCAAAATGAAAGCTCAATCAGAGGCGCGTTTGCAAGCCTACAAAAAACAGATTGAAAAGATAGAAGACCCTGCCGTAAGAGCTCAGCAGCTCGAGCTTTTAGCTCAGTCGCAAAAAACACTCATGCTAGGGGTAGAACTCCAAGATCGTTTAGTGTCTTATAATCCCACGCCTTTTGTTTTATTTGGAGATGTGGTGGATCAGACATGGAGAACTCTCATCAGTTTAGTGTCAGGCTCACTCAGTCCTAAAAATCTCGCAGGCCCTATAGGCATTGTTCAAGCCCTTCAATATAGTTGGCAGAGCGGTCTCAAAGACGCCCTTTTTTGGCTAGGATTTGTAAGCTTAAACCTTGCTTTCATCAACCTTTTGCCGATACCCGTCTTAGACGGAGGACATATCTTATTTTCTGCTATCGAAGCTGTTACTAAAAAGCCGATCAAAGCCAAAACAATGGAAAAACTCATCATCCCATTTATTGTGCTCCTCATCATCTTTTTTGTTTACGTAACCTACCAGGACATTGCACGCATTATAGGGAAATTTTTTGGAAGCTGATAACAAACTACAATTCAAATACGATCTTATACGCATACGGAATTTTTCCATTATCGCTCACATCGATCATGGCAAGTCAACGATTGCTGACCGCCTTTTAGAGCTCACAGGAGCCATCTCTGCAAGAGAGATGAAAGAACAGGTCTTGGATGCAATGGACCTAGAAAGAGAGAAGGGCATCACAATCAAGGCCCATCCCGTCACGATGTATTACAAAGCAGATGACGACACCATCTACCAGATGAACTTCATCGATACTCCTGGACACGTCGACTTTTCTTACGAAGTGTCTCGCTCTTTATCTGCCTGCGAAGGAGCGCTACTCATTGTCGATGCCGTACAAGGCGTACAAGCCCAAACGCTTGCTAACGTGCACATGGCAATCGAGCGCGATTTAGAAATACTTCCCATCATCAATAAAATGGACCTTCCAGCAGCAGATCCCGAAGGCG
>CANJJB010000060.1 GCA_947474635.1 Parachlamydiales bacterium
CATGAAGTGATCAAAGGAGCCTTTACTTTGGGTCTCATTGTCTAAGAGAATGCGCTCTGTTGTTTTTACAATAGGGTGGTGGCTCTCATCGAAGATTTCAACGGATGTGGCTTTAATGAGGGCAATTTCGTCATTGCGGAGGAAAATAAGATCAAGATCAGGTAGGTGGAAGGCGTTTGGGTCAGAGGAGATGTAGGTTTCTTGCTTGCGCGCGTGTTGCGCAATGATAAGGGGGTTTTCTCTTGCTGCTGCGATAATGACATCGGGGTGGCTTTTATGGATGACGGCAAGTGCCCAAAATCCATGCATCAAAGAGAGCGCTTTACGAACAGCTGCCAGTAGATTGCCTTCATAGAAGTAGGATATTAACTTGGCAATCACCTCTGTATCGGTCTCTGTTTCGAAGGGGATTTCGTAGCTTTTGAGCATGTCGCGGAGGTTGTTGTGATTTTCGATGATGCCGTTATGGACGACTGCAATGTTGAACTTTTCATCGAAGTGGGGGTGGGCATTTTCATAGGATGGCTTGCCGTGGGTTGCCCAACGCGTGTGGCCGATTGCAAGTCCGAGATGAGCGGGAGGTCTGCTATTCCAGGCGTTTGTAAGGGCGTCGATTGTGCCAACTTGTTTACAGAAGTGAAGCTCTCCATCGTCGATCCCGATGCCGGCAACGCCTGCAGAATCATACCCTCGGTACTGGAGTTTTTTTAACCCTACAAAACAATTTTCGGCTGAATTCTCAGGACCTACATACCCAAATATTCCACACATGTGCTATATCCCATTTTAAGGACATCGTAACATAAAATGTTTCTGTAGGGAATGCAAAAAAAACAATGACAAAAAAACCATCTAAAAAAGTCCGGGAATCAGCTGTTGACAATCATACGTATAAAATTTTTCCTAATGATTTAAACCATTACGGAACGGCCTTTGGGGGGATGATCATGGCAATCTGCGATAGGATCGCGCTTGTAGTGGCAGAAAGGCATAGCAGGAAGACGTGCGTGACAGCTTCTGTCGATTCGATGCATTTTCTAAGGCCTGCAGGAGAAGGGGATATCCTTCTTTTTAACGCTGCGATCAATCGCTCTTGGACAACTTCTATGGAAATTGGGATACGTGTTGAGGCAGAAAGGTTTCAAACGGGGGAAAAAAGGCACATCGTATCTGCCTATTTTACCTTTATTGCTTTGGATGATCACAAGAAGCCGACAGAGGTTCCTGCTGTCGAGCCGGAAACGCCTCTTGAAAAAAGACGTTACGAAGAAGCAGGCGATCGGAGAGAAAGTCGTAAAAAAGATGCAGAAGTTAGAGTTAAAAAAAGAACTAATATTGTTTAAATTATTAAAAAATGGACACATTTTTTATATACAGATATAATATAAGCAATTAATTATATTTTAATATTTAAAATGAGTCTTTATGCAACCAATTAATCAATATCAAGATTTTGTTTTTACTTCTTCTCCTTCTCGCAAACAATGTGATCAATGTTGCAAGGGCATCAAAAAAGATGAGCCTTTTGTGCAGCATCAAGTGCAAGCTGTAGTCAGGGCTTCTTCTGCTATATTTCACAGGTTTCACCTCCACTGCATGTTTAAGGCTTTTCAAGGATCAGAACAATCTATCCATAGATTAAGCTGCTTAAGCTGCAATGTGGAGGCAAATAACACTGATAAGGTGTTTGTCGGCATTCTTTCTAGGGGTTTAAAGCCTTCATATTTTTCTGTTTTAAATACTTTTACTTTTGATGGCTGGAGATCGGCATTAAGTAGTGCTATGGAAGAAAATTGCTTAAGCGCGCTTAAGGAACTACTCAGTGCTGCTGGGGATTCTGCAGCATTTAAAAGGTTTAATGATCCATCCATTATAAAAATTATAGGAGCTGGGCTCTTTGTGCAGGCGGCACAATTTAAAAAGATGGAGATCTTAAAATACTTATTGAGTTTGTTGAAAGAAGGCGCGCTAGCGCAAGAGTATAAGATACAAAATGGTGATAAAGTTGAGACGGTAGAAACAGGGCCCTTTGCTTTTGAAATCGCTGTAAAGAAGAATTGTTCAGATGTAGTAAGGCTTTTATTAGAGTCTGGTGTCGTTCCAAGAATAGCTAAAATGGGCACGCCTAAACTTACCAATACAAGAAAGTGGGCATTTTTCATTGCTTTAGAAAAAAGCCATTTAGATACGCTTACTACTTTAGGATCTTTGTTAAAAGAGGGAGTCATTCTAGAAGAGCCTGGCATGGTCGGCAGAGTGATTGCGTATGGACTTGGTTTAGCTCAAAAGAAGGGCCAGCAGCACTTGGTAGCATTATTAAATACGTATACGCCAGCTTCTAGAGAAAAAAGGGCGCTAGATCCAGTTTCAGATGAGGCATCAAAAAAAGCAAGAAATGCTTAGGGCTCGTAAAGAAATAACTTTCGCATCTTAGACTGCGCCAAAGTTCCCGGGGCTTTCGCTCAGTCTAAGAATCGCATTATATACATAAGGGATCCTGCAACAATAACTCTTACATTTCTGCAGGGAAAAATCGATTCGTCTATTGAGGATTTTTTCTTGCAGGTATAAACAAAGATACCTGCTGCGAAAAAATTCTCAAAACTAGGGACCGATTTTTCCCTGCAGAAATGTAAGAGTTATTGTTGAACGATCCCTAAGGCTGCACCAGCGTCTATTCTTAGTCTATCTTGAAAAAATCCTGACATAACCACCATTTCTTATTAAATCGAAAGCCATTCTAGTATACAAATTGATTGAAAGTGGGTTAAATATAATATTATATATTATTGGCTTAATTTTATTAAAATATGCATGTTTTTTTAATTATTAACATAATTTATTTCATAAATAGACTAATTAGCAAAAACAGTATATAATACTATTATTATTTAATATTAAAAATGAGGCATTTATGCAACCAATTAATCCAGAAAAGATAGAGTTTACCTTTACATTAGAGCCTTCTTTAGATGATTGCTCTATTTGTCTAGAGAAAATGGATGCCTCAGAACTTCTCCAGCATCAAGCGACAACTGCAAGTGCAAGTGCTGTCTCTACTCCTGTATTTCACTCATTTCATGCCGATTGTATTTTTCAGAATTTCAAGCATTCTCGAAGAATCATAGAAAAAAGATCTGTCTACACCTTAATCTGTCCGCTATGTAAGTCAAAAGCGGGAAATACTCATCAGGTATTTCGAGATATTATTACCAGGGGCTTAAAAGCGCCTCTTGAAGGTATGATGCCATTTGAGCAGATAGATGCAGCACACTCGGAGATTTTACAGACTTTTGGCAGCTTTGATTGGCAAGCTATGTTGAACATTGCCTTAAGAGGGACATGCTTAGCGACATTTCGCTCTTTACTCGGGGCTTTTGAAAAGGCTCCAGTGTCACTTGACAGAAGTGAAGTAAGAGCCTTTCTATTTACACAAGCTGGAATGTTGGGTAAAGTAGGGGTCTTAGAATGCTTACTACCTCTATTAAAAGATGGCTTGATCGCAGAAAAATATACCTTAGAAAGTGATGAGGTACTAAGTACAAAAGTGGCCGCTTTTGAATTGGCTGTAAAGAACAATCACTTAGATGTGGTCAGATTGTTGCTAGAGTCAGATATAAGGATATCAATGGATATCTGTGGTACTACTTCTGAAGTTAATATGAAAACGTGGGCGCTCCTATGGGCTGCAAAGTATGCTCACATAGAGATCCTAAAAACCTTACTTCCTTTTTTAGAAGATGGCACAATTCCAGTAACATTCACTTTGTCCATCAATGGTGAAGTGTTAAACACAAAAGCAGTCGCTCTTTATATAGCTGTAAGAGAGAATCATCCGGATGCAGTCAGTTTTTTATTAGAGTCTAAAGCAGTGAAGGAGGCGGCCGCTCCAAGCGGCGTTCCTCTCACAGTGGTAGCCTTTCAGTTGGCAGTTACCGAAGGCCTTGTAGAGACCCTCAAAGCTTTGCTTCCTTTGTTAAAAAATGAGACAATTCCAGAGGAGTTTATTTTGGCTACAGGGAAGAAAATAAATACAAGAGAAAGAGGACTTGCAGCAGCTCAAGAAAGTGGCAGGAAGGAAGTGGTAGATTTATTAACAGACTATTTTGCAAAGAACCCTTCTAGAGAGGGATCGCCAAGTATTGCTCCTGCTGTGAAAGAAAAACGCGTTCTAAGGAGTCACTCTGCTCAAACAAAGAGAACAGCAGAGCCAGATAGCAAAGCACCAAAAAAGGCAAAAAACAGCTAGGAATTCTTTCCTGTGTGTCAGGCAGATTCCCTTAGGCGTTATTCTCTTGGCAACCTTTGGAATACAGCCCAGGTATCAGTATACGCGCTGCTAACGTAACGAGCTACCCCATCAGGCATAGCTTGGAATCTAGGGCTTGTAGTAGATCTTTCTATAATTTCTAAACAAGCGCGTATAAAAGCGTAGTCTTTTTTCCTATCCTTCATTTCCCCTTTCTGGGCGAATTTTTCATCATTTATGAAGCGATATGTCAAATCATCGAGAAAGAGCCAGCGACTGTCTGAAAAATCTTCTAATAGGTGAGCGAACAACTCTTTAAATACCTCGTTGCCTTCGATGCTAAAAATGTACAAAGTCAGGCTACAACAAAAAACTATTTTTTTAATTAAAAAATATTAACACGTTTTTTTATTGATGTGAGCTATTTTAAATTTAATTAATAATATTATTAATTTGCATAATAGACTAATTATCGATAATCGTGTATAATATTTGTATTGTTATTTTTTAATATTAAAAAAAAGGAAGTTTTTATGCACCCCATTTATCCAGATCAAACAAAAACTACGTTTACCTTCACACCAGTTCCTTCTCATGAACAATGTGGTATTTGTCTTGTTAGAATGGATAAACAGGGTCAAAGCCTTCTCCAGCACCAAGCAGAAACGACTGTCGCTGCTGCTTCTTCTATTTTTCATACGTTTCACCCACAGTGCCTGTTTGACAGTTTTTTCCATTCTATAAGTGCTGAAGAAGGCCCCTCCTTTACATGTCCATTTTGTAGGGCTCAGGCGGATAATACGCATGAAGTGTTTTTAGGTTTCATCTCCAGGGGTTTAAAGCCTTCTACTCGATCAATAAGCCTGTCAAGACGGATTCAGGAGCCACATTTGGCTATTTTAAATGCTTTTACCATCGGTACCTGGGAGTCTATATTGCTACAATCTATAGAAGGAGATTGGGATACATTTCAATGCATACTAAATGCTGCTGAAGAGTCGCCAGAATTTAGAGCAAGACTCATACATGATCCATTGTTAATGAAAAAAATAAATTCTTGGCTTTTTTTCATGTCTGCGCGCTCTAACAGAATAGAGATTTTTAAATGCTTATTTACTTTGTTTCGTAATGGTTTAATTTTAAGAGAATATGAGACAAGTGACGGCTATAAAATAGATATAGTGTTAGAAGCTTTTAAGGAAGCGGTTAGTCAAAATTATCCAGACATATTAAAACTTTTACTAGAGCTTGATGTAATTTCAGGAAGTGTTAAATGTATAGGCTTTGCATATTTTCAAGCGGCAGAAAAGGGCTATTTAGAAATTTTAAAGCTCTTAGTTTCTCGTTTCAAAATGCCAGAAAAATTTATTTTGCATCCTGGTAAGAAGATCGACATAAAAGGATATGCTCTCACAATGGCTGTAAAGGGCAATCGCCCGGATATACTGCAGCTCCTTCTAGAATCTGGCTTAATACCAGAAGAAGTTCTTAGTAATTTTACTTCTTGGGCTTGTGCGTTTGGGGCAAAGAAAGGCTTTATAGGAATTTTAGAAGTTTTACTTCCTTTGTTCAAAGAAGGTAAAATACCGCAAGAATTTAAAGCGCTCAACGGGGAGACATCCAACTTAAAATTATATCTTTTTCAGCAGGCTGTAAATACAAATAATAAAGATATGCTGAAGTTTTTACTAGAATCCGGCTTAATGCCGGAAGTCGCTCTCAGTGGAGATATAAAAATGGCTGCTTTTGAATTGGCCGTAGAGCACAAGCTCCTAGATGCGGTGAGATGGTTACTAGAATCAGATACAAGGATGTCAATGAATGTCTGTGGTGCTACTTCTGAAGTTAATATGAAAACATGGGCATTGCTATGGGCTGGAAAGCATGGTCATATAGAGACCCTAAAAACCTTACTTCCTTTTTTAGAAGATGGTACAATTCCAGAAACATTCACTTTGTCTGATGATGAGGTTGTCAACGCAAAAACATTTGTTCTTGAATTAACCGTACAAGGAAATCATGCGGGTGCAGTTAGTATCTTATTAGAGTCTACGGTAGTTCAGGAAACAGCTTACGCAAACGGCATTCCTGCCACGGCTTTCGCATTTCAGATGGCAGTAACAAAAGGTTTGGTAGAGACTTTAACAGCCTTGCTTCCTTTTTTAAAAAATGAGACAATTCCAGAAACATTTACTTTAACTACAGGGCGGAAAATAAATACAAGAGAAAGAGGGCTTGCAGCAGCTCAAAAGAGTGGCAGACAGGAAGTGGTAGATTTATTAACAGACTATTTTGCGAAGAATCCTTCTAGAGAAGGATCTCCGAGTGTTGCTTCTCCTGTGGAAGAAAAACGTGTGTTAAGAAGCCATTCTGCTCAAACAAAGAGAACATCAGAGCCAGATAGCAAAGCGTTAAAAAAGGCAAAAAACAGCTAGGAATCCTTTCCTGTATGTCAGGCAGATTCTCTTAGATGCTATGATCTGGGCAAGCTTTGGAATACAGCCCAGGAATCATTATGCGCTCTCCTGACGTAACGAGCTGCCTCATCAGGTAAAGCTTGGAATGCAGCGCCCTCAACATATGGTTTTATAATTTGAAGATAAGCGCGTATAAAGGTGTAGTCTTTTTTCCCATTCTTCATTTCCCCTTTCTGGGCAAATTCTGAATCATCTACGAAGCGATTTGTCAATTCATTGAGAAAGGGCAAGCGATTGCCTGAAAAATATCCTAATAGGTAAGAGAATAACTCTTCAAAGCCCTTATGGCTGTAGTTTAAAGTGGCTAGAAGATCTAGAATCTCTTTCGATTTGTTTTGCTCAGGAAGAGTGAAAAACTCTTCGATGAGAGGAACGAGAGCTTGATGCATCTCTCCTGATGTTTTTTCTGCGCAGACTGTCTTCATATCTTGCATGATGCTATCGTGCAGGCGCTGTTGGTAAGATTTTTCTAGGTGTTGAATAGGCCTTTGAACTAGATAAGCAAAGATGAGAGTGACTCCTGCTCCTGCTGCAACAATGAGAGGGATTTTTTTGAGAAAAGAATCAGGCATTAAAAGCTGGACTTTACCAGGTAGGCATTTCTTTGCTAAGGCATAGAGAGCACTTCCAGCTATCACTGATAGCGCAGAGGCGCAGATAGCTTTAGTCGTTGTGGTAGAACTGTCTATCACATTGTGCAAAACAGCTGCAACAGTGCCTATTCTTTGGCTATCTTGAGAAATTCTTGTGCAAAATCCTGCCATAATTACCATCCTAATGTTAAATGTTAAAAGCAATTATACTATAAAAATATCTTAAAAGCACAGTAAATAAATGATTGTATAGCTGGCAAGAAAACTGTTAATTAGCCGGCTTTTTGACTTAAAATAGCCAAAAAGAGCGGGAACTCCGCTCTACTTCTATTCTCCATTTTAGCATGGCCGCCTGTGCTTGTCTTATCAGATACCCATTCTTCAATGAGCTCTATTCCAAAGCCTGCTTCTTTTAGGAAGCGGGTGTAATCAGAAAGGGGATGGTGGAACGACCAGGTTTCTTGGGAGGCTTGTTGCTTGCCGGGATGGGTTTGGATGGG
>CANJJB010000061.1 GCA_947474635.1 Parachlamydiales bacterium
AAGTCAAAGTGCAAATTAGGTTCCTTGTCAGAAGGGGAAGCGCTTACACGATTCATTACAATTAATGTGAGGAACTTACCAGGTATACTAGATCTAGAAACGGTGGGCTTTCAGCTGATTTTTATAGATCCTAAGGGTAGACAAGGAACACTGCAACTCCCATGGAATCCCACGACAATCGTTGATCCTAATATTTTGAGGTAATTGCAAAACTCAGGGTTTATGGTTATTGGTTTTTTGAATAAAAAAAATGTGTTGTTGAGGCTATTATGACATCACATTTATTGATGATAAGAGATCGAGAGCTAGAAGAATATCTATTTTAAAATTAAAAATCAGGGAGCAAGTTATGCTTATGAGGTGGGGTCTTTTGTTTTTCTTACTATGTTACCATGTTTTTGGTAAGGAAACGGCTTCTTGTTCATATGAAAGAAAGATTGCAGTGCTTGTTAGGCCTGATTTTTTAGGGGAAATCTCCCTTGCTTACCGAGTCCAACGGGCTGGTAACAACTTGGGATGGAATACAGATATTATAAATATTAAGGAGTTTAAGCATTTTAAAAAGAACAAATATGATTTCATAATTAGTCTTGTGCCCGGTTTTTATAAACATCCGAAATGTAAAAACTACTTGGCTATTTTTGGTCTGGGGCATCATTATTTTCGTGCAGACGGTCAGCTTATGAAAAAATATAGACTGTATGATGGATATCTGCTCACATATGTTCCGAATGCAGATGATAAATATTTTAACAACCGAAAATTTCCTTATATGAAGTGGTATCCTACTTCCCACATACAAGATTATAGGCAGGTTGATCCTAAGTATCTTTTTCATCTTTGCTGTGCTTGGGGAAATAGATTTGAGGATGAAAAAAATAAAAAGTTGTTATGTCTTTTAGATCAAGAACCATTTATGAGATTCTACGGAAAGGAAATGTTTAGGACATTATACCCACGAAGCTATCAATCCAGTATTCCGCATGAGTCTGATAAATTATCTGAAATAGCTAGTAATGCGGGGGTGGTGCTTATATTGCATTCCGACATGCATAATGCTAATGGGCTGCCTTCAGGAAGAATTTTTGAAGCCGCTGCCGCATCTACGGTCATTATCTGTGATAAAAATGCTTTTGTAAGAGAAAATTTTGGGAATTCTGTATTTTATATTAATATGGATGCAAGCGCAGAATCTATCTATAATCAGGTAAAAGATCATATGAATTGGATTCAATCGCATAAAGCAACGGCGCTGGAAATGGCTAAGAAGGCTCATAACATTTATAAGACACACTTCTTGCTAGAAGATCAATTGTTGCGCTTAGGTAAATTTCATGATCAACTTTCAAAGAATGTCTTTCGCACGTGGGTAAGTAAGATAAGTTCTTTGTGTTTATCGTGGATCAATAAAATAGTTGCTTTATTTTGCATTAGCCAAAACACAACCATAGATGCCTTGATCCATCCAATTCCATTGACGGTAGCACCAAATATAGATCATGAGTATAGTCTTATCAATAGTGTAGACTTTCATTCTCAACAAAATCTTTTCTGTGTAACGTATACTCATAATAATAAAATTTTTTTCTATTCGATAGATGATCAGCATCGTCCCCATTTTTTGCAAAGTTTCCATAATCCGGTAGCACGCCTTAGCGAGCCCCAACATGCCGCGTTTTCACCAGATGGAGAAAAAGTAGTGGTAGCTAACTGGACTAATCAAACACTTAATATGTACCAGCGTGAGAAAAATGGACTGTTTTGTGAACAACCTATTGCCATTATTTCTTCGCCGTCAGCTCTTCAAGGGTGTAAGCCACATGGTATTGCTTTTTCTCCTTGTGGAAATTACTTAGCTATTGCCTATGGGGCATCGAATAATTACGAGCGAGGAATTGCATTATTCCAAAGTGGTGGCGCGCATCTTGAATGTATTAGTGTTTTAAAAAATGGTGCTCTTACTGGAACTCCTAAGGGGATTACATTTTCTCCAGATGGAACATGTCTTCTTGTTACTTTTGGCAGCCCAGATAGTCTTAGCATTTTTAATATTGAGAATGAGACTATCAGTCCTGTTCCGAAGCAAATAGTTGAAGGAGCCAATGTCAGCATTTCTAGGCCTGAAGATGTGAAAATTTCTGCTGACGGTCGTTATTGTGCAGTTACAAACAGCGACCAGAATACTGTAACTTTTTATAATTTCGATCGATACTCAAATTCTATCTTGCAAAACGCTCCCTGTTACACGCTTCGCAATCCTGAAGCGCAGCTCTCTTTTCCTCATGGAATCGCTTTTTCTCCAGATGGTAGGTATTTGGTGATTACTCAATTCGGTCCAATCCAGGTTCAAGAAACAGGCGATATTTTTTGGGGTAAAGACATGAAATCAAGTGAAGCTAAAATCAACCTATATTTGATGGGTTCTCAAGGCTTACCAGGGAATCCCACAACAATTGTCGATCCTGAAATTCTAACTAACCAATAAGATTTTCTGAAGGGCTTCCTTGAGAGGTTTGTGGGAGACGATCTCTTCTATGCTGGGGCAGAAGCGGTAGCTCCAGTTGGTAGGAAGGACAGTGCCGGGAACATTGATGCGCTCATCGAGGGGATTTGGCCAGGTAAGCTCAGGGAAGAGTGCTAAATACTCTTGGAGTAGGTTGATGTGGAAAAGGCTCGGTGTGTGGTGAGCATCTTGAAGTATCTCTAGTCTCTGATCGAAGGAAAGATCGGGTGAGTATTCCCATCCTTTAAAGTCTGCAAAGTCTTTAGCCTCGTTAGGGGAGTTATGCCACCAGAGCTGGAGTGTTTCAGAATCGTGCGTAGAGACCGTTGTAAGAGAGATAACGGGGTAATCTTCGAAGGGAATAAAAGTGTGGTCGTCGTTATAATTTCTTTCCCAGCGTATAACTTTTGTTCCGCAGATGCCAAGTTTAAGCAGGCATGCACGGACAGAAGGTGGGATGGTTCCTAGATCTTCTGCAATTGGAAGCATGGGAGAGGCGCCTATCATCATTTGGAGGATTTCTTCCCCTTGAGGGATCCAGAGGGCGGGGTTTTCTGGGATGAACTTCCCTTCGCTTGCAGGGGCGTTTAGGGGGATTGCCCAAATGCGAAAAAATCCCACGACGTGATCGATGCGGTAAAGGTCGTAATAGTGGGAGGCAACTTCAAGGCGGGTTTTCCACCAGTTGAAATTTTCTTTTTTGACGATATCCCAATTGAAGATCGGAAATCCCCAGTACTGTCCATCGGGAGCGTAAGCATCTGGAGGAGCTCCTGCTGCTAAAGAAAAGTCAAAGAGCTCAGGTTTCATCCAGGTATCAGAGCTATCAGGGCTGATAAGAACGGGGATATCTCCTTGGATTAGCACATTTTTAGAAGAGGCGTATTTTTTAACTTCTGAGAGTTGCTTGAAGGCAAGATATTGAATGAGGATGTAGATGAGCATCTCAGGTGCATGTTTTTCAAAGAGCACTTCGTAATCGGGCTCTTTTAACTCAGGAGGCCAACTTGTCCAACTATTTTGTCCTAACCTGTCTTTCAAAACTTTGAAAAGAGAGTAGTAAGAAAGCCATGAGTGATCTTTCACAAAGGTCTGAAAGGCGGGTGTCTTAACGATCGTTTCTCCATGGGCTTCACAGTAGTTGCGGAGGAAGTTGAGTTTAAAGCTTTGCACTTCGTTATACACAAAACGGGGGGAGCTGTTCGGAGGTAGGGGAGGGATTTTAGCATGGGGTAGCTTATGAAGAGAGATGTAAATGGGGTTAAGTGCGCAGGAAGAAATCGCATTGTAAGGGGAAGGATCGCTGCCAGAGTCATTCAAAGGAAGTAGCTGGATCACCTCAAAACCAATAGATGCACACCAATCAATCAGGGGAATGAGGTCAAAGAACTCTCCAATGCCGGAGCTGTTTTTGCTATGTAAGGAGAAGAGGGGAAGATTAATCCCGTGACGGGGACGAGGTCCAATTTTTTTCCAGGGCTTATGCGTGGGATAGTGTTCAAAATTCATTTTGTATGGATGTCAAAAATGGAAGGGCCTGTTTTGTGGATATTTTCACCATGCTGGGGGAGGTGGCCTGTTTCAATGCCTATTTTCCAAGAGAGGGCTTTTTCGATAAACTTTTCTAAAAAGTCAGCCAAAGTATCTCCATTTAAGTTGCGATAATAAACGTGGGAGAAAAAAGCGAGCTGGTTGTTTTTTTCAGAATAGGCAAATGTTCCAAGGCGGGGAAAAGGCTGATTTGCTTTTAGGGCTTCTAAGAAAATATTTTCCTTAAATTTCCCTGGGGGAACATCGGAGATGAAGGTAGCAACAAGTATTCTATCTTTATCGCTTTCATTGGCAATCTGGACGTGGAGTTGATTGTTGATGTTGATTTGGCAGAGGCCCTTTGCATTGACATGGAAAGGAATTCCAATCAGCGTGCCTAAGTCGTCTAGTAAGAGTAAGAACTTATCCATCACTCTTCTCCTTTTCTTCTTCTTCTTCTAGTTCCTTTTCGAGCTGCTCTTCAAGTTCTTCTAAAGTATCCATGAAGCAGAGTAGAAATTCTTGCTTTTGCCTTTCATCTCTAAAGAGTTTAAGGGAAATTTGGCGCATTGCGTCACGGAACTGGACATAGAGAATAATTTGAGCTGCAATCTTTTTATCTAAACCAAATTGGGCGGCCAGTTGCAAAGCTTTATCAACAGATGGGTATCTCTCTTGCAAAAAGCGCATGAAGGCTTTTGCTAATCCCTCAAAGGTGATAGTGGAGGGAAGAGCCATTCCTTCCCTTGCAAATGAACTTGTCATCATGCGCATGCGTGATAGAAAGAATCTAAAAACACCGAGTATTGCTTGCATGCTTTTGGTTTCTGTAAAAAGGCGGGAGAGCTCAGGGCGTGAAATGGAAGAGCCTTTTGCTTTCATGTCTGCACCAAGAGAGTGGAGAATAAAATTGATCACTGTTTTTAACTTGTCAAAAGGGTAGTTATTTGTCAGTTCTTCAAAGAGGGCGGCTGCTTCCCTTGGATTGCCTGTAATATCTCGGTAGAGGTCTCTTAAAGAGGTGGGTTCTCCAATACCTTTTGCAGCAAATGCTTGAGACTGCGTGAAGATGTTTTTGCCGGCTTTAATTTCTCTTTGAAAGGACTTGTTGAGGTTCTCTTTGGCCTCGCGCACAACATCTTGAATACGGCCACGGGAGGTTTCAATCAAGA
Organism: Parachlamydiales bacterium; assembly: GCA_947474635.1. Classification (GTDB taxonomy): domain Bacteria; phylum Chlamydiota; class Chlamydiia; order Chlamydiales; family Rhabdochlamydiaceae; genus CANJJB01. The sequence continues at coordinate 5,206 of CANJJB010000061.1, forward strand.
AGTCAAGGGCTTCATCGGCAAGAGAAGCGTCTTGGTAAAATTCTCTAACTTTTTTTAAGACATCTTCTGCAGAATCTTTGGAAGAAAGGCGCGAGCGTAAAAGAAGGAGAGTGCGTTGTTGCAGCTCTTGATTTTTTCTATGAAAGTCTTCCGAAACCTCTTCGACTTTTTCAATGGGAACAACGGCATCTAAAGCTTCTTCTTCTTCTTTATCTGTTTCACCGGACTTGCCCGCTTCATCAGATTTTCCTCGGTCTCTGACTCTACGTTCTAGCGTTTGAAAATTACGAGACATCGCCAGTGGATTCCAGGCGGCCATATCGCTCCAGTCTTTGAATTCCTCAACTGAGCTTTCGAGTGCAATGGCATATTGGGCAAGGCGCTGTTTTTCAGCTGCTCGTTGCGCTCGCATGGCATCACCTGCGCGAACGGGCTGCGTGGGCTCACTGCTAAATCTTTCAGACATCTACTATCCTTAAGAGAGTTGAATTCTACCTAAAGGTTGGATGCGAATTTCTGGAACAAGCTCTTGATAGGATAAAACAGCCATATCTGGAAATTCCCCTTCAATTAATTTACGCACAAACCTGCGAACATCGATGGCGGTAAAGAGAACGGGAGGCTGCCCTCCAAGAGGAGTAGGCACAATCGTTGATCGCATCGCATGCAGAATCAACTGAGTGGCATCCGTATCCAGCGCTAGGTAAGAGCCCGCAGACGTTTGTTTAATTGCTCCTCTTACCATGTCTTCAATTTCAGGGTCAAGGATATAAGCGGCAAGAACTGACTGCCCTTGGGAGTATTTGTAGCTGATATAACGCTTAAGAGAGGATCTTACATATTCGGTTAATAAGACGGTGTCTTTTTCTGTCTGCGCCCATTCAGAGAGAGCTTCTAAAATCGTGCGGAGATCTTTAATCGAAATTTGTTCTTGCACAAGGCGTTTGAATATCTCTGTGAGTTTTTGTAGAGGAACGAGCCTTGTAACTTCTTTGACAAGATCTGGGAAAGATTTTTCGACAAACTCTAAGATGCCTCTTACTTCTTGGATACCAATAAAATCTGCTGCATGTGTGCGATAAAAATGAGAGAGGTGAAGAATCATCACATCGAGAGGTTTCCAAAATTTGATGCCAGCTTTTTGAAGGATTTCTTGGTACTTCACTTCCACCCATAAAGAGGGTTGCCCAAACGTTGTTTTGGCTTGCGTAAAAGGTAGGTTATACTTTTTGAGGATCTCAGGAGATTCTTTGACAAGGAGAGCGCCTTCTAAAATTTTTCCTCTTACGATGGGAACTTCATTAAGGGAAATCGCATATTCATCACTTTCTAATGTGGGAGAATCCGTACGCACGTGAATGCCAGGAAAGCGCACGCCTAAATCTTGGTAGAGGGCGCTTCTCATTTTTGGGATCATTTCTTCAACAAATGAGTGCCCTTGTTTGTCTTTTTTTATCAGCACTGAAAGGCTTTTGCCCACTTCTAAAATAATAGGTAGGGTGAGCGCATATTCGTCACTCGGGCCTCTGACCATAGAGTGCCCTGCAACGTCTGTATCGGTAGATGCGCCAATAGCTCCTCCCATAGATTTTTGGAGCGCTTGTTTGGCTTTATATTGCGTAAATAGGGATATGCCGAGTAAAAGAAGCGCAAGGCAGATAAAGATTGTTTTTGGAAATCCAGGTATGAGCGCCATCAGGAAGAGGACGGCTGATGCGATCATGATCGCTTTAGGCTGACCTAGCAACTGAGAAGAAATTTCCTTTCCTAAGCTCGCATCTTTTTTCTCACTTGAGACGCGTGTTGTGACAATACCAGCAGTAAGAGAGATAAGGAGTGAGGGGATCTGAGAGATAAGGCCGCCCCCGATAGAGAGCAGGGTATACACTTTAGCAGCTTGCATAGCGCTCATACCATGTATCGCAACCCCGATGATCAGGCCCCCGATGATGTTGATGACGGCAATCACAATACTTGCAATGACGTCCCCTTTGACGAACTTCATCGCACCGTCCATAGCTCCGTATAGCTGACTCTCTTTGGTAAGAGCAAGGCGTAGCTCTCTAGCTTGATTAGCATCGATGACACCGCTGCGCATGTCGGCATCGATACTCATCTGCTTACCTGGCATCGCATCTAGTGTAAATCTAGCTGCTACCTCAGCCACCCTTTCAGCACCCTTTGTCACAACGATGAACTGCACAATCGTGATGATAAGAAAGACAACGATACCCACAATGAAGCTACCACCGACTACAAACTGTCCGAAGGTTTGAATGATGTGACCTGCATAGGCATGGAGAAGAATTTGGCGTGTTGCTGAAATCTCAATACCCAGCCTAAACATCGTAGTAATCAGTAGAAGAGAGGGGAATATCGAGAGGTTAACTGCTTTTTGAATATAGAGAGCTACCATCAGCAGTGAGATCGAAACGGTTAAGTTAAGAGCAATCAGGTTATCAAGAAAAGTAGGAGATATAGGAATGATGATCATCATCACGATCAAGACGACAAAAAACGCCAGCATAACGTCTGCAGATCTGCCTA
>CANJJB010000062.1 GCA_947474635.1 Parachlamydiales bacterium
AAGGCCTTTTTAAGGCAGCTTTCTGTTAGCCCTAGTACAAGATCTACATTATCTTGGATAAGGTCAATGGTTCCCCAGCTGCAGATCTGGTAGGCATCTGCAATGAGCACTTCTGTTCTTTCTGAGGTGATGATGCCACCTTTGAGGCTTAGGTTGATGGGGGAAAACCAGATACCTACTTCCTTTTCTTTAGAAATAGAGGAGAGTTTTAAAATCCCTACAATGTCAGATAAGTTGCCTTTGTTTTCAGAGAGGAGTTTACCGAGCTCTATTTTTACGTGGGGAACATTGGCTGTTTTAAGAGAAAAGGGTAGTACAGGAAGTGAGAAGTCATCTTTGGGTATTTCCAAAGTAAGAGGGGATTCTGCTTTGATAGCCAGATCAGAGAGCGGACTTATGTCTTTCAGTAGGAGCTTGCCGAGCTCTTTTGACAATGTAACTTGTGCATAAATTGTATCATTGAGTGTGAGAGCGCCGTTTGTAAGCACCCCATCAATAGATGCTCTTGCATTGGAAGAGTGAAGAGACATCTTGATGGGGCCTGAGCTATCTTGGATTTTTGCCATAGCTGTCATGTTCAACGTAGGCCCAAAAATAGTTGCGCATGAAAAAGCAGATTTTGTAAAAACATCGACAAGAGCTGTGGGGAATTGTTGGATATTACAATTGAGTGATGTTGCAGATGTCACATGATCAAACTGCCCCTGAATGGAAAGAATGCCTTGCTGATCTGCAGATCCATGGATCTGAAAGGCAAGAGGGGATTTCTTAGAAGGCTGGCTTAAGTGAACCTTGAGATGATTGAGCAGGGTAACTTCTTTGCTCTCTTTATTTACAAATGAGAGCTTATCAACTAGGCAATCTCCCTGGAGCTGCATGGTTTGCATATCGTAGACAATAGAAGGGAATCGCCCATTACTTGCTTTTGTGGGAAGCGTGAGCTCAGAGATGTTAAGCTCAAGAGTTGTGCCATCTGTTATCTCAAAGGGGCTCTCTCCTATCCACTTTTCTAAAGCGGCATAGCTTTCTTTCGAGAGTTTGAAAGAAGCTTTGCCAGGCTCTACGAGCTGTAGCTTATCGTCTTTTAGCTTTATAGCAAGATCGCATGTAAAATTAGGGCTATCTGCTTTTAGAGCTACTTTATTGTTTGCTGCATCTAGCTCAAAAGTGAGGGTGTCACCTAAAAGGGCAGCTGGCTGAATATCTTTAGGAACCCATAGGGCAATAAAATCTGTAGGAAGCTTTGTTCCTTGGGCTTTAACATTCACAGCGTCCTCTTGCATGTCTAAATCGCACGTAAAAGCGCTTGCATCTACAGTGCCATTTGCTTGGACGTGAAGGGCTTTGTTTTTGCCCTCAAAAGAAAAGGCAAGATCTTTGACTGCATGGTCTTTGAAGGCAAGCTCTTTTACTTCCCCCTTGCCCTGGAAGCGCAGCTTGTAGAGATCTGATGTGCTAAGCGGTATAGAGCAGGGGTTGATGCTAAAGCGCACATCTGCAGGCGCGCTTAAGGCAGGTAGTCCACTTGGAAGTGCATCTAAATGGTAGGTGAACGCGACAGGATCTTTGATTATGAAGAGGCGCTCTTTTGTACTCAGCTTGCCTCCGAGAGCAACATCGAAGTGTTTATTCTGTAAAATTAAAGAAATTTCTTGAATTGATCTGCACTTGAATACGGCATGTAGAGGATCGATTTTCCCCACACTCAACATGAGATCAGCACTCAAAGAGAGCTCTTCCCAGTTAGGAGGTATTTCTAAAGCAGAAAGAGTGCCTGCTACATTTCCTGAAAAGGTTGCTGGCTTTAAAAGCGCAAGGCCCTCTTTCCATGAAAAGAGGATCTCTTCGCAAGACACCTGGTTTGATTGTAGCTTTGCTGTAAAAATCCCTTTCTGAAAGTTTTCTGTAGAAAGAGATAGCACGATCGGTTCGATAGTTCCATCTTCTAGCACGATTTCTGAGGTTCTTAATTCTGCCTGAAAGGCGCAAGCCTGTTGATTGGCAATCGGAAGAAGAAAGCGATCGATTTTTACAAAGGCTGTCACATCTTGCTTAGAGCTTATTCCCGTCAGTTTTTTTAGTACTTCAGGAGAGAGATTCCATGTGAAAAGAGCAGGCGAGTGTAAAGAGATCTCTCTTTGATTAGAATCTGTGCGCGCATAGGCTGAAAACTGGGAAGAGTTTGCATCGATGTCAATAGCAAGTGTTTCTGCAGAACTCTTTAGCTTTAACTCTGCAGAAAGAGACTCTCCCATGAGATCGATGAAAAACCCTTCTAGCTGTGGCTGAAATACAGAAGCTATCTGATCAAGACTGCGTATGGGAAAATTCTGAAGTTTTGACTCTAGTGAGATATCTTGCAGATTTGTTCCCATATGCGTCACAGCGCCTGTGATATTCACAACTCCTGCAAAGTCTTTTTCTACAATCTCGCAAGCTGTTTGGATTTCTAGTTCATCTTTTTGCATCCTGCTTAAATGCACATCTAGCTTTTCAAACTTAAGCTCGGGCTTTTCACTTAAAAATGTTATATTTCCCTGCAGCACATCGAGCTTACCTGAGTACTTGATCCAATCAAAGCAGCTGAGTTTAAATAAAGGCTGGTAGGCAAGCGTAGGTCCCTTTGCCTCTTTTCCATCTCTGCTTTGTGCAGGCATAAAGCCCATGGGCTCTAAAGGTGGTAAAGAGCGCTCTTGCTTCTTTTTTGCTACAAGCGTGATTTGAGGGGCCTCTATCTTCATATGGCCCACATCATGCTGAAAGAGCATCTGGCTTAAAGGAGCGTCTATTTCAATTTTTGGGCAGGTAAGGCGGAGCTTTCCCCCTGCATCTCTCCACTCAATCTTTTCAATTTTCTGCTGTCCCATCCAGCTGACTTGAAGCCCCTCTATTTTCAAAGAGCTTTTAGAGACATAGTTGAACGCCTGAATAAACTTTTCTTTGCCCCACTCTGTTGACAGCACTGTGGGAGCTACTCCCAGCACAAATAGCACGAGCAAACAACAAGACAAAAGAAGTTTAAATAAAATTTTCATCCAAGACCTTACGAGGCATATAGGGGTAATCGCCTTGCTTTGTCTTATTTGTATATGGAAGAAGATTAAGAATCAATAGCCTTCATGGTGTCTATGAAGGTTAGGGGAGGGGGGATTACTCTACCCCAAGTTTTGTGTTCAGTTTTAGTCAACCTCTTCAGGAGAAGACCTAGTATAGGCTGCCCAGAATTCTTCTTTTGAGCTGTCGACGTATGTGTAATGCCCCCCATCATAAAAAACAACGGGGATTTTGGATCTATCTCTCATATCGAGGGTTAATGGGTTTCTATTATTAAAATCTCCATTAAAATATGTTGGATGATGTTTAAAAACATTTTTATCTTCTTGTGCTATGTTTGACAACGCCTGGTCTGCTGTTACAATAAGCAAAGGATTTTCTCTGAAATATGTATTATTGAGATAGGATATGGCGTATCTTCCCAGATAAGATTTCATATTAAGCCTATCGTCTAAGATATAATTTCTATAGGCTCCTATTATGGCTTCATGGTCATTTGCTGGTGGGTCCTTATCGTCATTTATCCTGTCCATTATTTGAGGTATATTGAGCTTATCATAGGGCGGTGCATTGAGCTTTCCTTTTTTTTTTGCTACCTCTAGCTCGGTACGTATATCCTGCATTATGAGATCTATATGTTCCTTTTCAATACTATTTGCTATTGCCTTTCTAAGTTCGTCAACTGTTAGGCGGTCGTAACTGCTAGGTTTTATTCTTTTTATGTGTTCAAGAGCAGCCGCCAAGAGGCAATCTCCATCGCCTTTAATTCTTTTCATATAACTAGGGAGATCTGATTCAGCAGCAGGGTTAGCTTCCACTTCCACTTCGGGAATCTTATTTTCTGCTTCATTCAGTCCAGCCGCTAACCTCTTCCTCTCTTCTTCGAGCATGTTTTTAAACTCTTGCATATTCGTAAGAAGGTTCTGATTTTTTGTGAAGAAATCTTTGAATACATTTGTGAGAATTTCATGGCTGCCTTGGTAAACATGTATGTCACTGAAATCATCCAAGTTAATGAGAAGAGTGAATCCTTGAGCAAGCTTTGATTTTCCTTCTGGTGTTGCTGCTAATGTATCAAGAATAGGTTGAAGATGTTGCATCATCTTGGGAGTTAGCGTCATTTCTTTGCCATTAACCTTCATGGTAAATGTAAATGCCGTATTAATGCTTTGGATCTTGCCTTCTAGAGGTTTAGGCTCATCGGACTTTTTTGCCGTGGGAGTGGATGGTGTTGGGGTCTCTGAACTTGGCGCAAGGTCGACTGCTGGTCCCTCGCTGTTTTCCGAGAGACTAGGACTAGTTGGGCGAGATGAGGCGTTATTCTCTTGCTCGTTTTCTAATGGCGCTACTCTGTGTGTTTTCATGGCCATATCAGCTGATTGTATGGATGTTTTTGTAAAAAATTTAGTAGCTGCTTTTATCGCACTCTGCCCACAAGATGTTACTTTTGCGTAGAGTGCTCGAAGTCCTGTTGGCTTCGATCTGTCAGACAGGGAACTGGAGTCATGTTGGGGAGTCTTGCTAGGGATACCAGGCGTACTAGTCATACATTATACCTTTTGTAATATTTAATACCATTTTATAAGATTTGATTAATAAAGTCAAAGCTGGCTTATATTAAGCCGGTATTATCTGTTTTTAACTATTTGATCTGGAGTTTGTTAGGGGAAATAAAATGAGCGAATTTTTTAAAAAAACTGGTAATTTATTTATAATGTATTTGGAATGAGTGTGTTATAAAAGATTCAGTCAGAAGCTTGGATTTGGACCTACGCAAAAGTCTTCGCGCAGGTTAAAATTCCAAGTTTCTGACTGAATGAGGGTGTAAAAGAAGTCTATTCGTTCTTACTTATTTTAGAGCCCGCGTAGTTTCTCGTAAGATGCTCCGAATAGGATTCGACAGATATGCATTGCCTTAGAGTCTGTTTTAGACCTTTGTTTTAATACGCTGAATTTGAGAGGTGCTTGCGTTTTGGCTGGAGCTTTTGAGAATATGCTAGTTACTGTTTTTTTGAAGGTGTCCCAACAATTACTTATTCTAGAGGATAGGGATGACTTAACTGGGTCCTTCCAGCTCATTAACAATTCTTTCGGAATCTGTGTATTTGTTATTCTTGTTATCATAAGTTACTCCTTTTATAATATTTAATATAATCTTATAAGATTTCGTTAATAAAATCAAGGGGGTGGCGGGGGAGGTTTTGGGCTGTTTTCGTATTTAAGTGACTGATTTATAGTCTATTGCGAGCGTTATTGACGACAAAAGATATCTTTAAAAAAGAGCAGATTTTTACAATTTCTTTATAATGAGAGGGTTGTGATTACTCTACAGTGACGGATTTGGCAAGATTACGGGGCTGATCGATGTCTGTACCGCGCTCTATGGCGATATAGTAGGCAAGGAGCTGGAGGGCAACGGAGAAGGGGATGCTGGCTAGCTCATCACAGATGGGGGGGAGGTAGAAGACATCATCTGCTATGCGCTCAATTTCTTGGGAGCCTTCAAAGGCAAGGGCAAGGATGGGGGCTCCTCGTGCTTTGACTTCTGTGAGGTTGCTGAGGGTTTTTTCATAGGTTCTTTGGTTGCCACAGAGGCCGATGATTGCAAGTTCGGGGCCTGCAAGGGCAATGGGGCCGTGCTTCATCTCACCTGCGGGGTAGCCGATGGCGTTGAGGTAGGAGATCTCTTTGAGTTTAAGAGCTGCTTCTAGGCTTGTGATATGCATGTGGTTTCTGCCGAGGAAAAAGAAGTTCTCAAAGTGGGCGTATTTTTTGGCAAGGGCCTCGATGGCAGGGCTTTGAGCTAGGATTTCTTCAATGATTTTGGGTAGTGAGCGGAGTTCGTTTAGGAAAGATTGTCCATCTTCTTTGCTGATGTGGTGGAGTCTTCCCATGAGAAGAGCAAAGAGTGAGAGAACGGTGATCTGTGAGGTGAAGGCTTTTGTGGAGCAGACGCTGATTTCAGGGCCTGCGCGCAAGAAGAGAACGGAGTCCACTTCTCTTGCAAGTGTTGAGTTGCGGACGTTGCAAATGCCAATTACTTTCGCGCCTTTTCTTTGGACTTCGCGGACTGCTGCTATCGTGTCGAGGGTTTCACCTGATTGAGAAATAGCAATGACAAGTGTGTCTTCTGTGATGATGGGATTTTTGTATCTGAACTCTGAGGCGATCTCTGCTTGTGTGGGGATGCGGGCTTTTTCTTCTAGGAGGAGGGCGCCGATGCTGGCTGCATGCCAAGAAGTTCCGCATCCGAGAATGACGATGCGCTTGATGGAGAGGAGCTCTTGGGGCGTGAGGTGGAAGTTTTCAAACTCGACAGTGCCAAACTCTTCGATAAATCTACTATGGAGGGCTTGCTGTATGGTTTTGGGCTGCTCGAATATCTCTTTTTGCATGAAGTGATCAAAGGAGCCTTTACTTTGGGTCTCATTGTCTAAGAGAATGCGCTCTGTTGTTTTTACAATAGGGTGGTGGCTCTCATCGAAGATTTCAACGGATGTGGCTTTAATGAGGGCAATTTC
>CANJJB010000063.1 GCA_947474635.1 Parachlamydiales bacterium
AGGTATTCGGACATCAAGTCTCTTTTCAACAGTAGGCGTAATTGTGGGCACCATCTTACCGGGTATCTTTATCATTGCTTTGGGCGTTTCCTGGGTCATGAAAGGCAATCCCCTTGAAACATCGCTTGCTCTTGCAGATATTATTCCTCATCCTAAAAACATCAATAACATGGTCTTTCTTGCAGGTATGTTCCTTGCGTTTGCAGGACTCGAAGTAACTGGCGCTCATGCAGCAGATGTCATCAACCCTCAGAAGAACTACCCTAAATCTATCATGCTAGCTGCTATCATCACTTTTGTGATTTTTATGTTGGGCTCACTTTCTATTGCTATCGTCATACCAAAATCAGAAATCAGCCTTGTCTCAGGCCTCATGGAGGCTTTTAAAACCTTCTTTGCTCATTATAACTTAACCTGGATACTGCCTGTAATGGGCGTGCTGCTTATCATTGGAGCAATTGCCGAAGTAAACTCTTGGATCATCGGTCCTATTAAGGGTCTTTATGCAACAGCAAGGCACGGGGATCTTCCTCCTATTTTTCAGAAGTTAAACAAGCATGGTATTCCTACGAACCTTCTCCTATTTCAAGGGATTATCGTGACAGCAGCTTCCTTTGTTTTTTTAAAGATGCCTTCACTTAGTACCTCTTACTGGGTCTTAAGTGCTTTATCTGCACAAAGCTACCTTGTCATGTACATACTCATGTTTATCTCTGCAGTGAGATTGCGCTACTCCAAGCCGAATGTTATAAGGCCTTACCGCATTCCTTATAAAAATAAAGGTGTGTGGATTGTCTCTATTGCTGGTATTCTTGCCTCACTTTTTGCTATCTTTATTGGGTTTGTGCCACCTGCTCAGCTCCAAATCGGCAACCACGTGGTTTATGAGCTCATTCTCATCGTAGGTCTTTTTGTGATGTGTGGTATCCCGCTCATCATTTACCAATTCCGTAAGCCGCATTGGGTTCGCGCTCATGATGACTAAAGAGCAAAAGCCCCTTGCTGAAACGTTAAGACCGCATGCGTTAGAAGAGATTGCAGGTCAAGAGCATCTTTTAGGAAAAAATGGGATCATCACTAGGATTGTAAAAGGCGGTAATCCCCTTTCTATTCTTCTTTGGGGGCCCCCTGGCTGCGGTAAGACAACACTTGCGCGTTTATATGCTAAAGCCTTTAATGCGGAATTTTTAGCCTTTTCTGCTGTGTTTCAGGGCACAGCTGACCTTAAGAAAGTTGTCGAAGAGATCAAGAAACATCCCCTGCTTCAAACAAGAAAAATCATCTTTGTTGATGAAATCCACAGATTTAATAAGCAGCAGCAAGATGCTTTCCTCCCCTACGTAGAAGATGGAACATTTATATTAGTGGGTGCTACAACAGAAAACCCTTCTTTTTCTCTCAATGACGCGCTCCTCTCTCGCCTGCGCGTTCTCACATTACATACCTTATCTGAAACAGCGCTCGAAGCTATTTTAGCGCGCTATGAAAAAGAGTTCCATCCGCTTGCCTTAAGCCCTGATGCCAGAAAAGCTCTTATCCACATGGCACAAGGAGATGGCAGGTACCTTTTAAATCTCGTAGAATCCATACAAGATGTCACTGAAACTTTAGATGCCCCGCAGCTCGGGCTTTTTCTCCAGCAAAGAGCAGCTCTTTATGACAAACACACAGAGCAACACCATAACCTTATTTCAGCGCTTCACAAATCTGTAAGAGGATCAGACCCCGATGCAGCTCTCTACTGGCTTGCGCGCATGCTCAGCGGGGGTGAGTCCCCTCAATTTTTAGCAAGGCGCATGATCCGCATGGCTGTTGAAGATATTGGCCTTGCAGATCCAGAAGCTCTCACCATTGCCCTCAATGCCTGGAAAGCCTACGACCAGCTAGGCTCTCCCGAAGGAGAACTTGCCTTGGCTCAAGCTATTGTCTATCTTGCCCTTGCTCCGAAAAGCAACACTATCTACACCGCTTTTTCTGCCGCTCAAAAACTTGCCAAGGAGACTTCCAATCTCAATCCCCCTAAAATCATCCTGAATGCTCCCACTTCTTTGATGAAAGAGCTGGGATTTGGAAAAAACTACAGCTATGATCACGACACTCCCGATGGATTTTCTGGTCAGAATTATTTCCCAGACAACCTTCCCCGTCCCCTTCTCTATCAACCTATCGATAGAGGTTTTGAAAGAGAGATGCAAAAGCGTCTTGTTTATTTTGCAAAACTAAGAGCCCGTAAACAATAATTATACTCTTATTAAAAAGCGTTTTTTGGTAAGATCACAAAATCTTTTATGCTATGGCAAGGAATCTATGGAACCTATTCGATTGTCCACCGATCCAGTTTATAATCAGGAATTATCCAATTTTAATAACGAGCAGGACCAATTACGCACAGGAAGAACATATTGTGCTGTCGGAGCCTTCTTTGTTGGAGGCGGCGTTGCTGCAGCTTTTACATTGCGCTCTTTCCCTCCTATTCGCATTGCTGCTATTTCTTGTGGTTCTCTTATTGCTATCTTTTGTTTTAAGAAATATTTAGGAATAAGCGAGTCAAAAATAATAGATTATCCTGCCAATTCCCCTAGAGAAACCAATACAATAGCATTGATTCCGAGTGACAGAGAGATAGCTTTGTATACGAAAAAAACGGCAAGGCTCATCCTTACATTTATTGCTTTAGGAAGCATCGCTGTAGTAGGTCTCTTGTTTAAATTTCATGCCCCAAAGCCCATTAAAATAGTGGCCGTAGTTTTAAGCGCAGCAATCTTCTCTATTTATTTTAGAAGGCTCCCTTATATTCAATTAACATCATCTGGTGAGAATTCGCCAGATAGCTCGGGGCAGTCTTTTCGCGCAGATAGTAATGGACTAAGACGAGCTGCGTCTGCATTATTATTGCCGAACATTGCTGAGCAACAGCCTAGCATGGGTAATGGCGGGCTGGTGGGGAGGTCGCAATCAGTGCCATTATTACATGCAAATGATTTCATAGTCATTCAGATAGATGGCCCCCCATCTCGGGAGCATTCAGATGATCAGCAGGCAGCATTCCTAGCTACTCTTCCTCAGGATATTCCCGAGGAATTATTCGAAGATCAACCCTTTGAACCATCTATGAACGATTCTGTTTACCTTGATGCTTCTGATGTCGGAAGATTTCCTCTGACGGCAACCCCTCCTCCACATTCTGATGGATTTACGCCAAACAGTACATCTACACCTGCATCTGGAGCAGAGGAAGGCGCGTTACCTGCACAAGCGCCTTCTAGCGGGCCGCCTCGATTCCCCCATCTCGATGAACTAACAGAACAATAAAATACAGATTGAAAAAAACCCTCAAATGAGGTTTAATAGACTCCTTTAAAGGGTAATAAAGATGGGTAAGTTAGTTTTTGACCATAGTCAGGAAGAAGTAGAAGTAGCAGACGGCGAGCCAATTGCTACTGCTTGTGAAGAAGCAGGAGTTCCATTTGCTTGTACAGAAGGCGTTTGCGGCACATGTGTCGTTGAAGTCGTAGATGGTATGTCCAACCTTTCCCCCTTTACTCAAGAAGAAAAAGATTTTTTGGGAGATCAAGATAAAGAGCGTCTTGCTTGCCAATGTAAGATGAGAAGCGGCACTGTAAAATTAAAATTCTAGGTATATATGAAAAATGAAATTACAAGAGAGATGACCATTGAAGAGATTTTTTCAACTTTTCCACAGAAAAGTCAGAAAATTGCTCAAGAGATGTCAAATGCCGGACTCCATTGCGTCGGTTGCGGAGCTGCCACTTGGGAAACCCTAGAAACAGGCATGCTTAGCCATGGCTACGCAGAAGAAGAGATTGCAAAACTCCTCAAGCGCTTAAATGCCATTTTAGTAGAAGAAGTTAACCTCTCTACGATCTCCATGACACCTAAAGCTGTTCAAAAATATCAAGAAATACTCGAAGACGAAGGAAAACTCGGCTGGGGTCTTCGTTTTGAAGATAAAGCAGCTGGCTGCTCGGGCTTTGAATATGTCCTCGACTATTCTGAAAAAGCAGAACCAGATGACACCGTTTTTGTTTCAGAAGGACTTGAGATCCACGTAAATAACGATTTCGTAGAAAGACTCATGGGCTCTGTCATTGATTTTGTAGACGGTCTCAATGGTTCTGGCTTTAAAATCACAAATCCTAATGTTAAAGGCTCGTGCGGTTGCGGTAAATCTCAAAGTTACTAGTCTACCTGTGGATCGCCATCTTGTGAATAGCAAGACACGCCTCTTTGATGGATTCAGAAAGAGTTGGATGCGCGCAGGGGGCCCTAGCAATATCTAACGCAGTGAGCTTTTTCTGAATCGCAAGACACCCCTCAGCAATCAATTCCGATGCATGCGCGCCAATGATATGAATACCAAGGATCTTATCCGTTGCCTTATCTGCCAAGACTTTCACAAAGCCATCTTCTTCCCCACTACATTTAGCGCGTGAGTTCACTTTAAATGCGCATGTAGCCGTGTTATAAGATAGGTTCAAGGCTTTAGCCTCCGCCTCTGTTAAGCCGACTGCCCCCACTTCAGGGTACGTATAGACAACACTTGGTATTGCTGTATATTCAATCGTAGGAGATAGTCCCGCAATGATCTCTGCAACAGCTGTTCCCTCTTCTGAGGCCTTATGCGCAAGCATAGGACCATCGATGAGATCGCCGATTGCAAAGATATTAGAAGTAGACGTGCGGAACTGCCCATCGACAGGAATAAAACCCTTCGGCGTAGGAGTGATGTTAACTGCTTCAAGCCCCAAGTTCTGGGTATTAGGCTTTCTGCCAACAGCAACAAGAACAGCATCGGCTGCCATCTCTTTATCCCCTACTTTTAAAGAAACCGAACGCGCTGAGATATCAGCACCAGTCACCTTCGTAGAAAGATGAAACTTCATCCCCTGCTGCGTTAAAATCCTCTCAAGCTCTTTAGAGACTGCATCATCAAGTAGCGGACAAATCTTATCTAAAAACTCGATGAACTCAACCTGCGCGCCCAACCTACTATAAACAGATCCCATCTCAACGCCAATGACTCCTGCTCCAATTACAAGCAGCTTCTTTGGCACCTGATCAAAAGCTAAAGCGCCCGTTGAAGAAACAATCCTCTTTTCATCAAAAGGAAGGAAAGGAAGAGCAATAGGTTCTGAGCCTGTTGCCAAAATAATAAACTTAGCTTCGATAGGATCGCCAGCTACTTGAATAGATGTCGGGGATAAAATCTTAGCAGCGCCCGTGATGTAGGTTACCTTATTTTTCTTAAAAAGACCTAAGATCCCCTCATTGAACCCCTTGATGACCCCTTCTTTACGGCGCATCATTTCAGAAAATTTAAAAGTCACATGCTCTGCTTGCAAACCATACGTCGCTGCTTCCTTCGTCATCTTCCAATAAAGTTCAGAGGCCTGCAAAAGCGTTTTAGATGGGATACAGCCGATGTTAAGGCATGTGCCGCCGGGTTCCTTCCTCTTATCAATACACGCAACTTTAAGACCCAGCTGAGCTGCTCTGATTGCTGCCACATACCCACCAGGACCCGATCCAATCACAACAACATCGTACATCATAAATCCAACAGTAATTTAGAAGGATCTTCGAGATTCTCTTTAATATGAATAAGGAATTGAACAGCTTCCTTCCCATCGATGATACGGTGATCATAAGAAAGAGCCAAGTACATCATCGGCCGTATTGCCACCTGATCATTCAACGCTATCGGGCGTTTTACAATCGCATGCATCCCTAAAATAGCACTCTGGGGAGGGTTGAGAATAGGCGTTGAAAGAAGCGATCCAAAAACGCCCCCATTGGTGATTGTAAAAATGCCGCCCCTTAAATCATCAAAGGCCATTTGTCCCTCTCTTGCTTTCTTAGCAAAAGCCTCAAGATTTTTTTCAATCGCTCCAAAAGAGAGCGTATCACACGCTTTAATCACAGGAACCATGAGACCTTTTTCTGTTGAGACAGCAACTCCAATATTACAGCTGGTAAATCCTACAATCTCATCCCCTTCTAGGAAAGCTCCCACCTCAGGAAAAGCTTTGAGTGCAGAGACTGTAGCTTTAACAAAAAAAGACATGAACCCCAGCTTTACCACATACTTCTGCTGGAAGCTCTCTTTTTCTTTTGCTCTAATCTCCATAACCTTTGTCATGTCAACTTCATTGAAAGTTGTCAGCATCGCAGTCTTGTTTTTCACTTCCACAAGCTTTTCTGCAATTGTTCTACGCAGCGATGACATTTTCTTCCTATTGCCGCTAGCAACAGGCACGCTTTTAGCCGGCACAGGGGCAGTAGTTGGTGGCGCTTTCAGCTCAGAAATAAAATCTGCCGCCATTTTTCTCGATGAACCACCCTGAGAGGGAGCTGTAACACTCACAACAGGAGCCTCCCCTGTCGCAGGCTTTTTCATATCGGTGTCAATCTCTCCAATCACCTGACCAATTTTTACAGTAGCCCCAACAGCGACACTCAGCGTAATCTGTCCTGCTTGCGGGGC
>CANJJB010000064.1 GCA_947474635.1 Parachlamydiales bacterium
CAAGCATTCGTTGTTTTTCCTGGAGGCTTTGGCACCTTCGATGAACTCTTTGAAGCGCTCACACTTGTTAAGACAAAAAAAATAGATCCCTTCCCCGTTTATCTCATTGGAACCAGTTTCTGGTCAGGACTGATCAAGTGGCTCACAGAAATGCCTCTTAAGCACGCATATCTAAACGCAGATGACATCAAGTCGATGATTGTCACAGATGACCTTGATAAGGTTGCAGATGGCATTGAAGCGCACTATCGCGACTGTAAGCGCCTCAAGAATTTCTAAACATAAAATCTTGCATAAATCCAAACAATAATTATAAGATAGTACCTTTCAAAACTTACGGGGTAAATCCAATGGATCGTATCACTAGCGCTTATGTGATTCCTTACGTTCGAGACGATAAAGGAGCTGTTCATGTTTTAGCCGCACAAAAGCAAGTGATTAGCTATGAGGCTGTTCAAGGGTATCTTCAAGGTCGTATGTCAAGTGTGTTTACGAAAGCGGTTGTTCAAACAATACGGCAATGCCTCCAGCAAAACCAGCTTCTCCTTAATTCCGATGGAACGATGACCATAAAAGGGGTTGGTAAAAGATTTAACGGGATGCTGCTTTCCGGTTGTGGCAAGCCAACTTTTCCCGGGGGGCGATGTAATAAGCGAGAGCCTGCAAAAGATGCAGCAATTAGAGAATTCGAAGAAGAATTTAATTGTAAGGGTAGAACGAAGGATTTGGGCGTATTGGAAGAGCCTTTAGTAATAGATAGTGCTTATTATTATCCCCTTCATGTGAACGATGTAAGTTTAATTCTTAAATTAGCAGATTCTGTAAATGTTTGGATTGGTGGATTCAATGAAAAATTAAAAGACAACTTGAATGCTCTTAAGGGAGGGAATTTCCCCGAACTTCGTCGCGTAGATCTGATTTCGGTAGATACTGCTTCAGCTTTTTTTGGGAATATAGATTTGCCCTATATCGGGAGTCAAATACGTCTGTTTTCTAGATTTTTTTGTGAAAATTTGAGTGTTGGAGAGGATGCAGTCCAAACAAATTTAGCAGGTTGTTTACGGAGTCATGCAGAACATCATGAATCGATAGACTGGCATCAAAGAGCGTTGGCTGCTTTCCATACTCGGCTAAGGCCCCCATTGTCTGAATCCATTGTCCCTGTAGCAGCACAAATATCTGAGGAAGCTTCTTCAACGTAAGTATTGAGTGAATCAAGTTCTCTACGAACAAAGCAAAGAAGTTTTTTAAGTTATATACAGGACCTGCTGACCAATGTGATCCCCATCTTATAAGATGAAGGATATCAAAGGGATGTTCGGTTTAGACAAGCAGGTAAAGAAGTTATTAGTTATGAAGACGTGGTTGCTCATTAGACCCCGCGCATCTAAATCACAATCTTCTCTTCTTTATTTACTTTCAGTGCAACCTTCTGATGATCTGCAATATCTCCTTTGAGAAGAGCGGTGGAAAGAAGATTAATCACGCTGTGCTGGATGAGCCTTTTGAGAGGGCGCGCTCCGTAGAGGGGATCGTAGCCTTGATGGGCAAGAAGAGCAAGGACTTGGGGAGACCAGCTGAGAGTAATGTCTCTGTCTACAAGGCGTTTTGCTGCTTGCTTCAGTTGGATGAGAACGATCTTTTCCATCTCTTTTTCTTGGAGAGGAAGGAAGGGAAGGATCTCATCGAGTCTGTTGAGAAACTCAGGGCGGAAGTGCTTTTGCAAGATGGGCTCAATGAGAGAGAGCATCTCTTCTTTTGAAAAGGCGCTTTTTTGAGAAGAGATCTTATCTAAGATTTTATCTGAGCCGAGGTTGGATGTCATGATGAAGAGAGCATTTTTGCAGTTTACAGTGCGTCCTTTGCTGTCGGTGAGACGACCGTCGTCAAAAATCTGGAGAAGGATGTTGAAGACATCGGGATGCGCTTTCTCGATTTCATCGAGAAGCACTACGCTGTAGGGATGGCGTCTGATGGCTTCTGTGAGTTGTCCTCCTTCTTCATAGCCGACATAACCGGGAGGAGAGCCAATGAGCTTAGAGACGGTGTGTTTTTCCATGTACTCTGACATGTCAAGACGGATCATCGCTTCGTCTTGGTTGAAGAGTTGTTTTGCAAGCGCTTTGGCAAGTTCTGTTTTTCCAACGCCTGTAGGTCCTACAAAGAGAAAGACGCCGACGGGCCTGCCGGGATCACTTAAGCCTGTACGGGATCTGCGGATTGCTTCACTGACAGCTTCTATTGCAAAGGGTTGTCCTATGACGCTCTCTTCGAGATCTTTTTCAAGATGGAGGAGCTTTTCTGCTTCTCCCTCGAGCATTTTTTGAACGGGTATGCCTGTCCATTTAGCGACAATTTGTGCGATGAGTTGTTCATCGACTTCTTCTTGGAGAAGGCGCTCTTTGAGGTGGCTTAAATTTTTTTGAGCCGATTCCAGTTCCTTTTGAGTCGCGGGGATTTTGTCGTAGCGGATTTCAGCTACTTTGTTGAAATCAGAGGCGCGTTCAGCTTCCTCTTCTTGGAATTTAAGCGTTTCTAGTTTGTTTTTTTTCTCTTTGAGGGATTCAATGAGTTTTTTTTCATGGTTCCACTTTTCTTTGAGAAGAGAGAGCTCTTCTTTCTCTTGAGAAATCTCCTTAGAAAGTAACTCGAGTTCTGATTTTGATAAGGGTGTTTTTTCTCTTTTTAAAGCTTCTTGTTTGACAAGCAGTTTAGAAAGCGCTCTTTCTTTGAGATCGATAGGAAGGGGAAGCGCTCCTAACTGCATCCGAATCATACTAGCTGCCTCATCGATAAGGTCGATTGCTTTATCAGGCAGCTGGCGATCGGGAAGATAGCGCGTTGAGAGCATGACAGCTCCATGGAGAGCACCTTCAGTGATGCGCACGCCGTGGTAGATCTCATATTTTTCTTTGAGGCCGCGTAAAATAGCAATAGCATCTTCTGTTGATGGCTCTTCAATCACAACTTTCTGAAATCTCCGCTCGAGCGCTGCATCTTTTTCGATGTATTTTTTGTATTCTGCAAGGGTAGTAGCTCCGATGCAGTGAAGAGTTCCGCGTGCAAGGGCGGGTTTGAGGAGATTAGCAGCGTCCATAGCGCCTTCGCTTGCTCCTGCTCCTACAAGGGTGTGGATCTCATCGATGAAGAGAATGACATTGCCATCGCTGCCTTCAATTTCTTTGAGGATGCCTTTGAGACGTTCTTCAAATTCTCCGCGGTACTTTGTTCCTGCAATGAGACTTCCCATGTCGAGCGCAAATAGTTTTTTGTCTTTAAGAGAATCGGGAACATCTCCTTGGATAATGCGGCCGGCAAGTCCTTCTGCAATGGCAGTTTTTCCAACGCCTGGTTCTCCGATAAGAAGAGGATTGTTTTTTGTGCGGCGAGAAAGCGTCTGCATTGTTCTTCTGATCTCTTCATCTCTTCCAATAACAGGGTCGAGTTTGCCTTCCCTTGCAAGAGCCGTAAGATTTTTGCAGTACTTGTCTAGTGATTGGAGGCTTGCTTCAGCAGTTGGAGAATCCATGCGATGGCTGCCTCGGATGCTCTTAACCCTTTCTTCGATTTCCTTAGTAGATAGATGGGACTCTTTTTTCCAGCTGG
This sequence comes from Parachlamydiales bacterium, assembly GCA_947474635.1. Taxonomy (GTDB): domain Bacteria; phylum Chlamydiota; class Chlamydiia; order Chlamydiales; family Rhabdochlamydiaceae; genus CANJJB01. Next base: position 3,607 of record CANJJB010000064.1, read on the forward strand.
CAAAAGGTTCACCTGCATGCTGCCAGAAAGCTAGAAAAAGATGATCAGAAGAGATGTAATCATCTTTCCATTTTTTAGCGATAGCTTGCGCTTCTGTAATGCGCGCTCCTATAGCGGCAGATAAAGTGGGCTTCTCAGCTTTTCCTTCAAAAGTCGGTGTGGCCTCCATTTGTTTTTCAAGCTTCACTAAGAGTGTTTGCGGATTTAAACTTAAGGAAGTAGCAAGCGTTGAAAAATATCCTTGAGGGTCTGAGAAAAAAGCATGGAGAAGTGCGCTTTCTGTAACTTCCGTATACTTACGCTCTTGAGCTTGCCCAAAGGCTTCTTGTAAGACTGTCTCGACTGATTCAGTAAACTGGGGATGCATACAATCTCCTAAAAAGAGTGAGTGTAAACCTATATGCAAGCAAAATCAAGCGCCCATCTTATTTTGAGCTAGGCTTTGGAGGCACAGGCTTTTGCAAATTAGATGAGCCATTGGGGGGCATGGTATTCATAGGAGGCCTGCTAGGATCAAACTTTCTTGCTTTGACGCTTGTATTGGAGACGGTGTTTGTAATGTTAACAGGATAGGTAGGGTCTTTATTTGGAGTAATTGTTACGTTTGAAGGGAGAAGCCAGGCTGAGCTGACATCTCTATCACTAGGATGGATTTCATAGGTGTCGCCGTTACTTAATTGGAGTTTTGCTCCTCCATCTAAATTTTCTGAGACATAGAGCTCTTTTAGTCCAGCTGGAGGCATGGGTCCTGCAGGTATAGGAGGCGTGGTGGGTGTAGGCGGTGTGTTAGGAGTTGTAGTTCCAGTTGCAGTAGTAACGGGCTTTAGAACAAATTTATCGTTGATCCACGTTTCTAATTGATTTTTTTGTTCACGGCTGAGTTTAGCAACGCCTGTTTTTTGTTGTTGATCGGGTGTCATTACGTCATTTAGTTGGATGACGCCGAGTATGTGAGGAAAGTGAAAAAATAAAACAGAAACAATGAGTGCTGCTGGAATCATACGTAAATAAGACATCGACAATTAATCTCCTTAAAAGGCTCTTTTAAGAAATTGATTTATTAAATTCAACAAAATTTTTTTTTGGAACACTCGTAAAATTAATGTTTGAGATAATCTGAAGATTTGATATGAAAGAGAAAAAGCGATAGAAACCTCTCGCAGTATAAGGGAAAAAAATATGAAAGAAAAAAAAATGATGGTGACGTTAACGGCAGTTTCTCTTTTTATAGGAGGTCTGTATGGTGACGCTTCTAATGGTATCCGAACAGAAGGACATGTAGGTCCTTATGAGGCACTTGTAAATCCTCAGCAACCGATAGACAAGATTCCAGCAGGATATAATCATCCAGCTGAAATAGATGTGGCAGGGTGCTGTGATATCTTTACAACAGCTGCTTTTACTTATTGGGATGTGCAACAAGATGGAATGAAAATAGGATCTACTTATACGAGTCCTTCTCTTGGTTCTTCAGGTTTTAAAGATGTATTATTCATGAATGATGAATACAAGGCAGGCTTTAAAGTCGGCATCGGCGCTAATACGCGCAATGATGATTGGGTGGTTGCTGCAAATTATACATGGTTTCACCATGCTTTGAATAGACACCAAGGAAGCTTTCCTTTCCTCAGCACGCCTTTTGTGTTGATTGGCGGCGGCGGAGCAGGTGTTGTGTTTACAAGTAGTGAACACCGCTGGCATTTTGGTATTGATATCTTAGATGTAGAGATGGGAAGACCCTTCTATCAAGGTACAAAGTTAACGGTTAATCCTTTTTTTGGCGTACGTACGCAATGGATCACACAGAGATATAAGATTTCTGGGCAGACTACTTTAGGTAGTCCATCGAATCCTACTTGGAAAACGGGCTCTTGGGGCATTGGTCCACGGTTTGGTTTTGATATGAACTTCCTTTTAGGTGAAGGATTTAGATTGATTGGAAGTGCTTCCGGAAGTCTTCTCTATACACATTATTCACCTCTAAGATACAGAGAGCCTACAGCTACTCCTGGTTATTCTATCAGTATTGGTAATCAGAATTACCTAAGAGGAGATGCAGATGGTAAGCTTGGTTTTGGATGGGGAAGTTATTTAGGCATGAATAAGTACTACCTAGACTTTACAGCCACTTATGATTTCCAAGTATTCTGGAATCAAAACATGATCACATGGATGATGAACAATCAATCAGGTGTTGATGGTTCTCCAGGTAATCTCTATCTGAATGGACTTACGATTTCAGGAAGATTTGATTTCTAAAAGATCATTCTTGCTGCAAAGCGGAAATGTAACATTTAACCCAGTTCCTTCAAGGGACTGGGTTTTTTTTGCAGAAAATATGCAGCCACAGATCTCTTCTAAAGCCTTATTCAAACTCAGCATGCATTTGCGCGCGAGCAATTTTCCATTCAAGCCATTGATCACTTTGTTTTGAAAAGCCACATAGGGAAACACTCGAATCCAAAAATTCGACTTCACATAAATCTCTTAGATATTCCGCTGTAAGCTCATTTAGATCGGACCATGTTTCAGTAGCAGCATCAAATTTTCTAATGGATAGGCTCTCCCACGCACTGAAAAATAAAATGCCCCTTCCAAGTAGAATACCATCTTCTACATCTGGTACCGCCCCATCGACAAATACTTTTAAACTTTTTTCATGAGGAAAAAATTCCATCTTTTCGACATCCATATCTGGAAATAAAAGATTCTTCATTTGAGAGGCATCCAGCATTTTAAGGCTCCGGAGAAGTTCTGCGGAGTTGGTCTTTGAGACCGCGGAGAGCTTTGCATGTGTGCTCGCGTGTTTTAAGAAGCTGCTCGGTATTTTTGAGATATTGCCAGGCTTCATTGTAGTCAAAGCGCTCGCAGGAGAGTATGGC
>CANJJB010000065.1 GCA_947474635.1 Parachlamydiales bacterium
ATCTGTAAGTTGCTTATTTGATAAGTCTTTCATTTTTTTGTGGGGATCAATCTTAGCTTTGATGAGAAGCTCTTTCCAGAGTTGTTTGGCAAGAGTGGGGGGATTAAGCAGGCTAATATTTTGGTGCGCGTTGCGCTCTTTAAGCTGGATAAGGTAGTTAGTGAGGTTATCTTGTTTCGGTAGCCAATTGATGGATAAGGTAGCTTTGTACCCCATCTGGTGCAATGTGCGCGCGCCCCAAGCAGAGGTTTTAAGCGCTGCAGGTCCGCTAAATCCCCAGTGGGTAATAAGCAGGGGGCCTTGTTGCTTGAGGTTTGTTCCTACTATTGTAAGGGCCACAGGGTCGGCACTGATCCCTGAGAGCTCATGGAGAGGTGAGTCTGGGATGTTAAAGGTAAAAAGAGAGGGTACAGGCGGCACGATTGTGTGGCCGAAAGATTCTGCTAGCCTGTAGCCTTCTGGGCTGCTACCGGTTGCAAGGAGGATTTTATCACAGGCAAGTGGCGGGCTTGAAGAGAAGTGGATTTCAAATCCCGTCTCTTTTTTTTCAATCTTTTCAATGGCTTGTTGTAGTCTGATTTCTACGCCTGTTTTCTTAGCTTCTTCCTGCAGGCAGTTGATGATCGTTTCTGATTTGTCAGTCACGGGAAACATCCTACCGTCATCTTCTTTTTTTATTGAGACGCCCCTTGATTCAAACCAATCGATCGTGTCTTGAGGTTGAAATTGATTGAGGGGTCCTAGGAGTTCTTTACTGCCTCTAGGGTAGTTTTTGATTAGTTCTTTGGGCTCAAAGCAAGAGTGCGTGACGTTGCATCTTCCTCCTCCTGAGACTTTGACTTTGGTAAGAAGAGATCTTGTCTTTTCTAGGAGTATGACGTGAGCATCGGGATGCGTTTTAGCGCTTGTGATAGCGCCAAAAAATCCTGCTGCTCCTCCACCTATGATGACGATTGTTTTGGACATACGGGGTATTCAATTTTCCGGCCTTTTAGAAAGCAAAAAACCTCGGCAACTGCCGAGGTTAGACGCAGATCGGCAGCTCCCGATCCACTTGCGACTCCATTTTATCTTAGAGCGCATTTTAAATAATGCTATTTTTCACAAAAATAGCATCTTTTTGTGAAAATCTAGCTGGCTAGCTAGGAGACATTTTTTTGTTTTATGAACGCGAGCCAAACATGCGCTTCCACCAACTCTGCTCTGATTTTCCTTGAGAACCTCCGCTTGTCGGATCTAGGAAGAAGCGAAATGTTAAAAAACCTCCCCACTGGTTGAGATTTCTTTTGGAAACATCTAACGTATTTGACGCTCCGATAGGCAGCAAACGATAGTAAGGCTCTAATTCTAGCCAGACTCTTGGTGAGAGCTTGCATCCGACAGGAAGCCTTCCTGCAACACCTACTCTTTCTTGCATTTTCCAGGATGTTCTTCCTACGCCTCCGATGCTCAGGCATTGATCGAAGACGGGGAGGCAGTCAACTTGCAGTCCAAGGTAACAATTTTCCCACGCATAATGCATATCAAATCCAAAAAGTGCATAGTAAGTGCGATAATTTAAGGTAACGGAAGAGAAAATAGAATATGCCTTCTTGTGATCTTTTAGAAAATCAAGTCCTATGCCGGCATAGGGAGTGATTGTCAAACGAGGGTAGGCGCAGAAACAATAACCAGAGACAAACTCTGAGTACCATTCATAATCGCAGCTTTTAGTTTGGGAGCTCGATAAAGAACCTACATTGTAGATCGATCGCAATTGACCAAAAAAAGCGTTGGATTCTTGATATGTAATCTTGCCTTGCGTCCCACCTGTGCTACCCTTGAAAGTAGGAGGAGTTGTAAATGACATCCAGGTATACTGGCCTCCTAGATCAAAAGACCAACCATGAGGCCTCTGGCAATCGCTGCAGGGTTTGGCTGTTTTGGTACCATCAGGGTTGCTCCAAGCAAAAGAAGTCCCTGAAAACATTATCGTAACAAGTAAAACACTTTGCCAATTTTTCATAAATTTGCTCTATTTAGTTTATTTTTTGCATTGGCAATCTGCGCCTCTCCGCTAAGATCCAGCCTGTCGATATCGTAAGATATTGGGGGTAGGGCGATATATGCAGGGCCAGCGAACGTGCCAGATGGATCGCTTATTAAGGAAATACTACCTGTTTTTGTATTGATAACGGAGGCAGTGCTATTATAAAAGTTAGTCACATATACACGATTGCCGCATACGGTGACACCATAAGGACCGCTATAGGAAGCAGAACTAACGGTAAGTGTCGCAACAACCTCATTGGTTTTCAAATTAATTACACTAACAGTACTTGAACCGTTATTAGTAACATAGGCATAGTCTTGCATGATCGCAATGGCATTAGGATAGTCAAAACTGCTTGGGGCATTGATTGTATCTACAAGAGTGTTAGTATCCGTATTTACAATGCTTATGCTGCCAGGTGTGGAATTATTGGCTACATAGGCGTAGGTGCCGCGGATTGCAACGGCTGTAGAGGCAAGGCCCGCGGGCCCTAGAGTGACCGTGTCTGTGACGGTATTATTTGTTGTATCTATGACAGTAAGAGTATTGCCATTACCTCCAGCGCTGTTCGGCCCCCAGTTAGCTACATAGGCGTAATTGTTTCTAAAGTCTATTCCTGAAGGGCCATAGAAACTGGGGCTATTGATTGTTGTCACGGCATTATTTTTCATGTCGATAACGCTGATAGAACCATTACCGGTACCGCCGGCATAGCTAAGCACATAGGCATATTGTCCATTGATTGCGATGTAATTAGGGCTAATGTCCACAGGGATAGTATTGGTTACCGTATTTGTTCTTATATCAATGATACTAACGGTGTTATCGGTATTGTTAGCGACATACATAGTGTGCCTACTGATAGCGATGCCAGTTGGCCCATTGCCTACAGTAATGGTGCCTGTGACAGTGTTAGTTGCTGTATCAAAAATGCTGACCGTGTTGCTCGCACCATTTGTTACATAACCAGATAACCCCATTAGCAAGGAAGGGACAAACGCAAAAAGAGTGATCAAGAGTCGTGATAACATAAGAAGGTATTTTTGTTGCCACATAGGAGACCGCTGTAATTTATTCTGAGCAGTCACGGTATCGTATCTATTTGTTGAATGTCAAGGAAACTTTTTTTGCTCGAACCATTGTGGTGACGTCACCAAGTGGCCCAGCCAGGGTTTGGAGAAGAGTGGAGAATCTCTCTTATAGCAAAAAATTGATCCCTTTTAAAATTCTCTCGAAAATCATGTGTCCCACAAGATATAATAAGCTGCTGTGGCTGGAAGAGGTTAAAAAAAAGTGGAAAATAAAGAGACTTGCTGGACTATTTGCCTGAAGTGCTATGGAAGCGGTAGAAAAAAAATGAAGCTCCGTAAGAAATCGAGACTCCGTTACCAAATAGCAATGAAGGAATTTGAAAAAAATAAGGCTGAAGGAAAGGCTTCGGTTTGCCCTAAGGTTACTCAATATTTATGCGATAATTGCCGGGGATCTGGCTTGATTCCTGCTACTAATCATACTGTAGCAGATTTAGAAAACTATCCACATGTAGCAATTATTGGTGCAGGTATAGGAGGTGTGGCCCTTGCTGTAGCTTGTTTGCATCGTGGCATTCCATTTACCCTGTATGAGCGCGATAGTAGCTTCGATGCAAGGGCTCAGGGCTACGGACTTACCTTGCAACAAGCAAGTAACGCAATTAAAGGTTTGGGTCTTTTCTCTTTAAAAGACGGGTGCAGTTCGACACGCCATGTGGTGCATAATACGGAAGGGAAAGAAATTAGTGAATGGGGAGTGAGGGCGCTTGCAAACATTAAAAAGTCTCCAAAGCGTATAAATGTGCATATCCCAAGGCAAGCCTTGCGCTTAGAGCTACTTAAGCAATTGGGTGACCATGATGCCGTGGAGTGGGGACATCGCTTAGTTGGTTTTAAACAATGTGAAGATAAAAGTGTTGAGCTAAGCTTTCAATTCAAGGGAGAGATGAAAAGTGCCAAGGCAGATTTGGTAGTCGGTGCCGATGGTATTCGTAGTGTTGTGCGCAGCTTGTTGATAGGTGAGGATAGGACTCCGTTGCGTTACCTGGGTTATATAGTGATTTTGGGTATTTGTTCTTTAGAGGCTCTTAAGGGCGCTCAGAGCTGTTTGCTCGACTCAGCTACCGTATTTCAAACCGTCAATGGCCATGAGCGCATCTACATGATGCCTTACTCGTTAGACTCGGTAATGTGGCAACTTAGTTTCCCTTTAACCGAAGAAGAAGCTAAGGCCTTGAGTGCACAAGGATCTCAGGCACTTAAAGAAGAAGCGTGCCGAAGAGCCAAGTGGCATAACCCCATTCCTCAAATTTTATCAGCCACTCCGCAAGCACAAATTTCAGGTTATCCTCTGTATGATCGAGAATTACTTAGGCCAGAATTATTGGAAAAAGCTGGGGCATGTACTTTGATTGGAGATGCAGCTCACCCTATGAGTCCATTTAAAGGACAAGGTGCAAATCAGGCTCTCCTAGATGCACTCTCTATTGCGCGTAATATTTCAATAGCATGTAGCCTTAAGTCTAAATGGAGAGAAACCGGATTAAGAGAAATTGTACTAACTGAATTTGAAGAAGAAATGTTAGCACGTAGTGCTTCTAAAGTGAATGATTCGGCGGACGCTGTGAAACTTCTACATTCCAAAAGTGTGCTACGTGAAGGTTATGGACCTAAAGGACGGTCTTTACGAGATAACGATCTGTAAAGCATCGATAAGTCATATGCACTTAAAAAAAAGAAACTCCAGTTACTGGGAACACTTCGAACTTTTGACTGGCTCAGCCTCTCTCAAGAGAATCAGGCCATGTTTTCACACATAATCGGGTAATGAAATAGCATTCGACACCACTTTAATTTTTTCTATAATCACACTTGAACGCTGTTCTATTATCTCTTTCGAGGCTTCACCTTCCGGAAGATAGCTCTCCTGTACCCAAGCACCTAAGTCTTGACTGGCATCAACAACCGAGCGCATTAGTTCATTATAACGCTTAAAGGCCACGGAATAATCACCTTCTACTGATTTTAGTTCACCTGCTAAGATATAAGCCCCGACAATGGCCAAATTAGTACCCTGGCCAGACAATGGCGAAGCACAATACCCGGCATCGCCCAGCAATGCGACACGACCTTTAGTCCATGAGTCCATTTTTATCTGGGCAATGGAGTCAAAATAGAAATCGTCACTGTCATTTATAAGATCGAGTATATTATTCGACTCCCATCCCAAATCATAGAATAAATCTCTAAGACACTTTTTTTGTCCTCTTTCATTGGCGATGCCACTTAACACTTTCTTGGCTCGAAATAAAAAACATACAAGTGCTCTATCAGAATTTTTATCGCTATTCATACCGATGAATTTTTGATCTTTTACGAATGAGACTTCAGTTCTATTGAGATGTAAATAATTTGGCATACTAAAAATACTGATGTAAGAACCTAGATTGAAGAGTTGACAGTCTTCGTTTGAAAAGGTCATCTTTCTAGTCGACGAGTGTAACCCATCTGCCGCTATCACCAAATCATAGCACCCGATGTGGCCATCCTTAAAAGTCACTTCGACAGACTGATCCTTTTGAGTAAGGCTTGTTATTTCTTTATGGAAATGGCAAGGCACATCAGGGATGGCTTGTAATAAAATATTAACTAATTCACCACGAACGATCTCAACATCATTGTCTTCTCTGAAACTAGCTTTTTCACCGTGTTCCTCTGATAGAGTTTGACCATCAGCATCCACATAGCGCTTTGACAATAGCGATGTGCGTTTTGCATATATATCATCATATATACCCATTTTTTTGACAACATCTACAGCAATACCGCGAATGTCTATGGCGTACCCACCCGTTCTTAATTGTTCGCTTCTTTCTATTAGGGTTGGATCGAAACCATATTTTTTTAGCCAATAACAAATCATAGGTCCGGCTATGCCAGCACCTATAACAAGTATTTTATGGTTATAATTCATACTTATCCTACACAGATAGTTGCAATAGTGATTTGGATATACTCCAAATATCATTCTTTGAAAATGATATTCGGTTTCGCCTTTCAAAACGAAAGCCGAACGCTCAATATTGACCAAATCGCTGTAGCCGAGGGGCGGTCGGGATTCAGATTAGTCGGAAATAGAGTTAAAGAAGAACAACATAAGCGAGCTGTAGATTGTTGTTAAAAAATGCACCATGAAATAAAAAAGCAGTTAGGAATCATCCTAACTGCTCTATAGATAAATCTCCGGATGTAAGATTCGAACTTACGACCAATGGATTAACAGTCCACTGCTCTACCACTGAGCTAATCCGGAATAAAAAGAATTACGCCTCTACCTATGGAACAAGGAGTAGTCTAAGAATTTGCTTATTTAAAATCAAATGTGAAAAAAAGAAACC
>CANJJB010000066.1 GCA_947474635.1 Parachlamydiales bacterium
GAAGGTCTCTCCTTGGAGTGAGGCTTCAATCACGGGGTGTCTTCCCTCTGTGATCGTGAAATGATCTTTCTCATCTAAAAGAGGGCGGGTGTAGTGGTTATCCTGTGCAACTTTTGCAAGGGATAGGGCCACATCAATTGCTCCAATTGCTTTAGCAGCTTTGCAGATAGCCTCTCTATAGTTTGCAATTTCCCCGCGGAGTAAGAGGAAGAGTTCATTTTCAAGAGAGAGAGTTTTGCTTTCTGCGCTTAAAATTTTATGCTCGAATTCTTTGAGCTCATAGGAGGTGAACCTCTCTGCGTTGATGAGGGTTTGTTTGCGCTGGAACTCAGGGGGCATTTTATCTGATTGGCTACGGGAGACTTCGATATAGTAGCCAAAGGCGTGGGTGTAGCCCACTTTGAGGGTTTTGATCTGGGTGAGCTCTCTTAGGTGGGCTTGGTAAGTTAGAATCCAGGCTTGGCTATCTGATGAGCACGCGCGTAGTTCATCTAGAGGAGCGTGATACCCTGGTTTAAAGATGCCCCCTTCACTTAATCTAAGTGGGGGCGCCTCAACAAGAGCGTCTCTTATTTTAGAGGTGATGAGGGAAAGATCGGGAATAGTGCCCATATCAAGAGAAGAGAGAATCGTAGATATTTGAGGAAGGGGCTCTAGAGAAAAGCGAAGACCTACAAGGTCTCTTGGAGAGGCAAAGCCTGTCTGGATGCGCATCATCAAACGCTCTAAATCTCTGATTTCTTTTAGCAAGTGGGAAAGAGAAAAGGTTTTTTCGGGGTTTTGTAAAAATTTATCGATGAGATCATACCGAGCATTTATAGCAGAGACGGAGAGCAAGGGGTGCAAGAGCCACTCTTTTAAGAGGCGCGCTCCCATCGGGGTGAGTGTTTGATCAAGAATGTCTAGAAGGGTTGTGCCTTTATCATGGAGAGATTCTGTGAGCTCAAGGTGCCTTTGCGTTGCTCTATCAAGAGACATATAAGAGGAGAGCGTTCTGGGGTGGAGAGACCTGATGTGATCTAGAGAGAGGTTTAACTCATCTTTTACGTAGGTAAGAAGCGCTCCTGCGGCATTAATTGGAGCTACCATTCCTTTGAGGCCAAAGCTATCTAAACTATGCACCTGAAAATGAGAAAGAAGCCTTTCTGTAGAAGTTTGGTGGTCAAAGTGCCACTCTTCCCTGATTTCTTTTAAGCAGGGGAAAGATGTCAGATGTTTAGCACACTTTTGAGATATTAAAAGTTCTTTGGGTTTTAGGCGCGATAGCTCATCTAGTAGCTCTGTTTCATTTTCACATTCAAGCACTCTAAAGTCAGCGGTTGTCACATCGAGTATGGCAAGACCAAAGATACTGTTTACTTGGCTAACTGCGACAAGAAAATTAGAGGATTTATCAGAAAGGAGCGTAGAGTTGATCAAAGTTCCTGGAGTGATGATTCTGACGATGGCTCTTTTAACAATACCTTTGACGGTTTTGGGATCTTCCATCTGCTCTGCGATAGCAACGCGGTAGCCTTTGGCTAGGAGCCTGTCGAGGTAATTGTCGCAAGCGTGGGCAGGAATGCCTGCCATGGGGGTTTCTTGCCTTTTAGTTAAGACAATGTCGAGTTCTTTGGAGAGTATGATGGCATCTTCTTCAAATGCTTCATAGAAGTCTCCTAAACGAAATAGTAGGAGCGCTCCCTTGGCATTTTTTTTACACTCTTGCCATTGAAGCATCATTGGTGATAGTTTAAGATCTGTGGACATAGAAGAAATTATCGACTACATTAAGAGAAAACTCAAGAAGAAAAATCACTTATGACTGAAAAATCGCGGGATGATGCGCTCAAAAAAAGGATGGACCATCTAGGGATCAAAGAGGAAGATCTCATTGAAAAATTTATTTTGGGCTCTGGCAGCGGCGGACAAAAAATCAACAAGACATCCTCATGTGTTTATTTAAAGCATATTCCGACGGGAATCGAAGTTAAATGTCAGCAAGACAGATCACGCGAGATGAATAGGTTTTTTGCGCGGCGTAAACTCTGCGAAGAGCTTGAAGAACAAGCAGAAGGGATCAAATCAAAAAAGCAGCAAGCTAGAGAAAAGATTAAAAGACAAAAAAGACGCAGGTCACGGCGCTCAAAAGAAAAAATGCTAGCTTATAAAAAACATCACTCAGAAAAAAAAGCACACAGAACGAGCACTGAATAATGGCACTATATAAAAAAGAGAGTTTAGATACTTTAAAGCAGAAAATTGATCTTGTAGAGGTGCTCTCTTCCCACTTAAATTTAAAAAGAGCGGGAGCATCTTACAAAGCGCTATGCCCTTTCCATGAAGAGAAAACGCCTTCTTTCATGATGCAAAAAGGAGATACGCACTACCACTGCTTTGGGTGCGGAGCCCACGGTGATGCCATTAGCTTTTTGATGTCACATCTCAAGATGAGCTTTTCAGATGCAATTGAGCATCTAGCGGATCGTTTTGGGGTTCATCTTGAAAAAGAAGAGGCAACTGCTAAAAGATCAGGACCCTCTAAAACGCAGCTGAAAGAAGCGCTCCAAAAAGCTTCCCGCTTTTACCATTTTGCGCTTCTCTACACAGAGGAAGGTCAAAAAGCTTTAAGCTATCTTTACGATCGGGGTATTGACCTTGATTTTATCAGATTTTTTGAAGTGGGATATGCGCCTTCTACAAGAGATCTTTTTCAACAGGTGATGAGAGCAGAAGGGATTCCAGATATTGTGCTAGAGCAAGCAGGGCTTATCTTGGTGACAGAGAGTGGTCGCAAAAGAGATTTTTTTTCTGAAAGAATTACGTTTCCTATTCGCGACGCGCTCGGATCTGTGATTGGTTTTTCGGCACGCAAGATCAAAGAGGAGACCTTTGGTGGTAAGTACATCAATACGGCAGAGACGCCTCTTTTTAAAAAATCCCACGTGCTCTTTGGGCTCAGTTATTCCAGAAAGCGCATTGCAAAAGAGAGAAGAGCCATCATCGTAGAGGGGCAGATCGATGCTTTAAGACTCATACATACAGGTTTTAATTTTACGGTAGCAGGTCAGGGAACTGCCTTTGGAGAGGGACATGCGCAAGAATTGTGCAATCTAGGAGTGCACCATGTCTTTTTGGCACTCGACGGAGATAAAGCAGGGCAAGAGGCCATGGTAAAAATAGGGGATCTCTTTCAGAAAAAAGGTGTCGAGGTTTCTATTGTACCTATTCCCGAAGGGAAAGATCCCGACTCTTTTTTAAAAGAGGAGGGCCCGGAGGCTTTTGTGAAACTTTTAGAGGGTCCCCAAGATTATCTAACTTTTTTAGTAAATCATCTTTCTAAAACGGTAAATCTGGAATCACCTTCAGGGAAAAGTGAGCTTGTCGAAATGGTTACAAAGCGTATCAAAGCGTGGGATAACCCTGTTATGGTTCATGAGAGTTTAAGAAGAGCTGCCGATCTTGTGGGTATTCCAGAGTCTCTCATTGGAGTCGATGTTCTCCATACAGTTCCTATTAAGCGCTCGCAGAAAGCTTCTCTTTCTTCAGTTGATCCTGATAGGATTTTGGAGACGGATTTACTTCGTTGGATGCTCATTGCGGGGCAAAGCACTCCTAAGCTTTTAGAGATTATTAAGGCAAATATCCAACCTATCTATTTCCGCACTCCTATTTGTCGTAGATTGTATGAGCTTTGTTTGCAAGCAGAGACGCTTGATTTTATGCTTTTTTCAGATTGTCTTGAAAAAGAAGATGACCAAGTGATTCTATCAGAGATCATGCAAAGAAAGGTCAATCTTCAGAAAGCAGAAGAGGGCGTTATCGAAACAATCCGCAAGATGCTCCAAAGGCAGTGGATGGAAGAGCGAGAAGTAATTAAAGCTAAAATTCATAGTGGTAAGCTGAGTGAAGATGAAGTGCTAGAGCTTGCAAAAGATTTTGATGCGATCAAGAAAAAATTGCCCGAGGTGACTCTCCTATGAAGCATCTGATTTTTTTTGATGCTACATGTGGACTGTGTCAAAATGCGGTGATGTGGATTTTGCACCACGACAAAAAGAAGCAGTTTTTGTTTGCTCCGCTATCTGGCAAAACAGCAAAGAAGCAGCTGCATGCCTCTTTTGATAAAAGCACGGTGGTTTTGATGGAGTCTCCCCAAGGAAAGAAATGGCTGCGAGGAAAGGCAGCTTTTCGGACTCTATGGCTTCTTGGTGGAAAATGGAAGTGGATCGGGTGGCTTTATGTGATGCCTTTTATCGATCTTTTATACCGCCTGATAGCTTCTTATAGGTCTTTGTTTTTTAAACAACTCCCGCCGGGTGTTTTTGCCCCTTATAAAGAGCGTTTTTTATCCTAAAATTCCCTTGCTATCCGAGTATCTCCGGCGTAGACTCCTAGCATGGTTGTGGGTGACTGATCTAAAAAATGGTCAAACCATACCTAGGCTTAAGCCGGGAGGCAAATATGAAATACGCAAAGAAAGGTCAAAAAGCGGGTCAAGCATTAGATCGTATGCAAGCAAGTGTCAAAAAAGAAGTATGCAGTATTAAAAAATCAGCAGAGGGCAAGGTTCACAGTGCTTGCGGGAGTGTCAAAACAAAAACTGACCAGTTTCTAGATCAGATCAAAGATAAAGTTCAGAAGGTGCGGAGCAAAGTTAAACAAACAGCCCAGCATCTCATTAACAAAATGTAAGGTATCCAGGGCCCTCTCTACACAGGGGGCCTTTTTTTAAAACTTCTTTTTCTTCAATTCTCTTGCTATCCTATCTCCTCGAGGCGTAGACTCCTTGGTAGGGCTGTAGTTGCCAATCTAAAAAATGGTCAAACCGCAGCCAAGTGAATTTTTATTAACTCGAGGTCGTCATGAAACTCAATACAAAGATCGTAGCGTCTGTTTCTCTTGTACTTTTTCTTAGCCTTACTCAGGCTGGATGGGCGAAGGATCATCACCATCATCATCATGATAAGTCGCATGCTGAGCAAGGTCGAAAAGCTGGCGAAGCGGTAGATCACGCTCAAGCCAAGGCAGTAGAAAAAAAAGATGCTGCTAAAGAAGCAGTTGTAGACAAGGCACATGAAGTTGCCAAAGCTGTCAAAGAGAAGACTGAAGTAGCTCATGATAAAATTGAACAGAAAAAAGCTGACCACCAAGCTGAAGCAGTTCATGATAAGGCTAAAGAAAAAGCTCACGATCTAGTTGATAAAATATAGTCTCGAATCTATGGAATTTCTCCTGTGTAACAGCAGGAGAGGTTTATGCTTCCCTTCTTCAAAAGGTAGGTTAAATCATGACAACACAAAACCAGCAGAAAGATAATCGAATTTCTACTTCGCAGGAAGCTTCTTTTCACAAAAATTCAGTGGAAAAAGGTTGTGTTGCTATCAAATCTAAGTCTCCTTTTGTTGTTTTTTTAGATATTGACGGTGTCGTATATAATAAACCCGATCAAGAGGGTGTTTTCACAAAAGCAGCAGAATTATTTCCAAGTGGTGAAAAGCGTCATACCAATAGAGCCTGTAGTATTGCAGCAGCTTATTTCTTTAATAAAAAAGCTTTAAAAAACTTAAGCGATCTTATAGAAGCAATCGGGCAAATCACGGATGTTTGGGTTGTTATTTCTTCCAGTTGGCGTATAGGAGTGACTATTGAAGATCTTCGTGAAACGTTTTTTGGAATACATAACTTTTCAAAATACATTGTTGATAAAACTCCTGAAACAATATCACAAGAAGAAATAGCTTTTCTTTGTCCTAAAAAGCGGCATCCTGAGACGTGTAATTTCCAATGTAGAGCAGCTGAAATTCAGTTTTGGTTAAAGCAGCATCCCACAGTACTTGACTATGTGATTTTGGATGATGATGATGATCACTTATCTGGTTTTGGAGAAAGATTTGTTCAAACCGAATATAGGACTCTTTTAACAGAAGAAATGGTAAAAAAATTCTTGTTGGACAGATCCAAGTTTTGTTGAAAGATAAACACACAAAGTGTTAAACTTTTTTTATTTACTTGTGTGAACTTATGAGTATTCCTGAAAAGTTGCCATCTTTTGAACATAAAATGCAGGAGCTGTCTGAGCATTTGCGCACAAAAGAGGGGAAATATGTACATCTAGCAAATACTATTCGGCATTATTTAAAAATCCCCTTCTATAAACCTCCTGTTGTTGATGAAAATTTAAATCTTATTTCGCGTTGGGGAATTCAGTGGTGGGTTATTTCTTTTTTGAATCCTATGTTTCAAGTTTTTGGATGTGATTTGCTCAGTTCTGTACGTGCAGATCGGGTAGCTAAGGGTATTTTAAACTATTTCGAAAAACACAAAGAAGAAGTGAAAGATAAAACCGGGTGGATAAAACATATTGAAAAAAAGATGCTAGGGCGATTAGATAGCAATTCTCATGAAAAATATCATGAAAAAATTACTCAGGTGCA
>CANJJB010000067.1 GCA_947474635.1 Parachlamydiales bacterium
GCCCAAGGAGAAGTGGTAGGTCTTATTTTTGATGGCAACGTGCACTCACTCATCTGGGATTATGCCTTTGAAGATAAGCTCGGAAGGGCCATCAGCGTGCATACGCAAGGTATTATGGAAGCCCTTGATAAGATTTATCAAGCAGATAATCTTATCAAGGAATTAGGGAGCGGGGGTATCCGCTTTTAGTTCATCTATTAGTTGCGCAATGAGCAAGCGTGCTTTTTCAAGTTGAGCTTCTGGCGTTTCGGGGCTGCTTAAAAGTGTTTGGATTTTTCTGAGACACTGGACAACAAGCTCCTGTTTTTCAGCAGATAGACGCGTTATGTGATCAATAAAAGCTGTTTGATCAATAGTTATGTTTTGCGCTTGAGTGACAAGTGCGTGTTGTGATTCTCCAACGCTTCTTACGGTAGTTGCAAGCTCATCATGCGCCTTTCTTAATTGTTGACGCACTGTCTTAGCATTAGAGTTTGAGTAAACCTTTCTTTGCATGTAACCACACATCCACTGAAACGCATAAAAGCTTCTTGCAGTAATCCGAGCTGTTCTGCCTACGACAAATAGTGGTTGCAGCATTTTGTTTTTAAAATCTGAAGGTTTGCCAGCTGGAATAAATTTAAACATGCCTTCGAGCTTGAGGATTTTAGTCCCATAACTAAATAAGGGGTAGGCAATCGATTCTTGAGGGATGTCAAAAGGAGAATAGAGAGATGTGACAACATCAAGAGTAATTGCCACCTCCCATACAGACGGTATTTTTCCTAAGAGCTTGCTTTGCATACCGCTGGCTTCTTCAGATATAACCATTGCAGGAGCATTTTCTTTTGGGAGAATTGCTGTAACAGTTGCAATTGTCTGTACGGGAGGTAGGATGGGTGCAGGTCCGCTCTTTGGAGCTGTTGCATATATAATAAGATCTTTTAATGCGTGTTTGCTATCTTTGAAGCCAGCCTTGATCGATTTCTTTAAAGCTTTGATTACAACTTCCTGGGGAAGTAGATGTGCTACAAAAGCAAGGCTTTTATGGATTTTCATGGCGAGTCCTCATTTGCGATTCGACGGAGAATTGCGACCGTCTTTTCTTCGCGCTTAACTAATGAAGTGCATGCTTGGCTGTTTTCTTCAGTTTTTCGCTGAACACCTTCCATTGACTTTTCGGTCTGCCTTTGTGAGCTTTGCAAAGAAGCTATTGCTTCTATCAGTTGAGTATTTTGTTTTCTTTGATCCTGTTCATGCGAGATAATATAGAAGATGAGATAACTAGTTGGTGGAATGGCAGCTAAGGGATTTAAAAATCCGCATATGGGAAGAGAAATAACAGCAGATATCAGCGTGGCAGATTGATTTGTAAAAGAGTGGCGGAAATACCAAGCTGCATAAAAGCCGCATGCTACGATAAATACACCCTTCTTGCCAAATATTGTGCGAGCAGCGGCAGTAACAAGGACTGCGACAGCTACGTAGGCTACGCAGTCCTTCCCATTTGTTTTAGCATAAGACCATGAAGTCTGAATATGTGCAGAAATGGCGTCTATCATGAGCATCAAATTGTGCGGTAAAAAACACATTTCCGTCAACCACATATATGTCTTGGCAAAATAAGATTTTCTCTAGTACAATTTTTGAGCTATGGACTGGATACATAAGTTTGATCTTTTTTTATTTGATTTTGATGGCCTTTTGGTCAATACGGAAGAGCTGCATTTTTGTGCATACGTTGAGATGTGCAAAAAAAGAGGATATGCGCTGAAGTGGAGTTTGCCTCGTTTTTTTGAAGCAGCACATTTTAAATCCACAGGACTTAAGGAAGCAATTTATGCGGAGTTTCCTAAGCTGTATGAAGAAGAGCCCAAATGGGATGTCTTGTATGCTGAGAAGAAAAATATATATCAGATGCTCTTGCATGCGGGGAAAATCAATTTAATGCCAGGGGTAAAGCCTTTACTTGAGGCGCTAGAAAAAAATAATCTGCGCAGATGTGTTGTCACTAATTCTTTGTATGAACAGATAGAGGCTATTAAAAAACAGCAACCTGTTTTACAAACGATTCCTTTGTGGATTACAAGGGAAGATTACAAAGAAGCAAAACCAAGACCTGATGGTTATAACACAGCGATTGCAAAATTGGGCAAGCCAGGAGATAAGATTGTGGGCTTTGAAGACTCTACACGGGGGCTACAATCGCTTTTAGCAGCAAATGTAACGCAAGCTATTCTCGTATGTCCATTAGAGCATCCTCAGATGGTCTCAGCCATTCCCAAGGGTGTTCTTCACTTTACATCACTTGAAAATATCGTAATATAGATTTTTTATAAACCGTGCGATTCAGGCGTTCGGATCCTTTGGATTTGTCGTAGGATTCTGGCTGTCGATTCACTATTTTGTGCGGAAGCGCCGCTTATAAACTTGCTATAAGCGGCGCTTCCACACAATTTTGAAGGGTTTGTTTTTCTGTAAAAAATATGCGCAATTTTATAGTTGATAAGATGCGATTTTACAAGGAGATTTCATTCATTTTATTGCTTTTTATTTTTCTGAAAATCAGGGGGTATATTGATAGTGCTTGTACGGAAGCGCCGCTTATAGTAAGCTTATAAGCGGCGCTTCCGCACAAAACACTGGGGTGGCCGGAGGGGGTCTTATGGCACGTAAAAAAACTGCAGCTGACACGCAAGAAAGAATCGTTGGTCGCGTAGAAGAACAAGTGGTTTTAGAGCAGGTTTTAAATTCGAAAAAAGCTGAGTTTGTAGCCTTGTATGGACGCAGAAGAATAGGAAAAACTTATTTGATTAAAAATTTTTTTCTAAAGAATCCTTGTGTCTTTTTTCATGTGACAGGTATTCAGAAGGGTTCTTTACAAGAACATCTAAAAAGCTTTGCAGATCAGATTGGCAACACATTTTACGAAGGGGCCCCCATTATCATACAAAAGACATGGATGGAAGCTTTCGAAATTTTAACAAAAGCCATAGGAAGAATAGGTTCTTCTAGCAAAATAGTGCTCTTTTTTGACGAACTGCCTTGGATGGCAACAAAACGTTCTAGATTGCTTCAAGCTCTTGAATATTACTGGAATCGCTATTGGAACCATGATTCTAGAATAAAACTAGTCATTTGTGGTTCATCGGCCTCTTGGATTATTGAAAAGGTCATTAACAATACAAAAGGGTTATATAATCGTGTAACTCAAAAAATACGGTTGCCTCCTTTCAGTCTTACAGAGACTGCCGAGTTCTTAGAATATTTGGGCACTCCACTTAACCATCGACAGATTTTGGATCTTTATATGGTTATCGGAGGTATTCCTCATTATCTTGCAAACATTGGAAAGATGAGGAAAGGATTCTCAGCTCAGCAATATATCAATGCGCTCTGTTTTCGAAAAAATGGGGCTCTTGTGGAGGAGTTTGAGCCTTTATTTACGTCTCTTTTTGAAAAAGCCAAGATTTACATTGGGTTGATCCGCATGATTGCCAAATGTCGGTCGGGCATTAGTCAGGCTCAAATTATTCATAAAAAAGGTTCTGCTGGTGGGGGTAGGGCTATTTATAGGTTGAAACAGTTGGAAGAGGCTGGTTTCATTATGAGTTTTATTCCGCATGGGAATCAAACAAAAGGAACTTTTTATAAAATTATTGACGAATATACTCTTTTTTATCTTGACTGGATAGAGCCTTATTTAGGATCAATCCGTGAGCAAGATGACACGTCTAGTTTTTGGTTGTCTAAGGCGCAGTCTGCTGGTTGGAAGAGTTGGTCAGGGCTGGCATTTGAAGCTGTCTGTTACAAACATATTTCTCAAATTAGAAAAGCTTTATCTGTTGACCCAGGATCAGAAATAGGATCGTGGCGGTACGTCCCACGTGCGCAAGAAAATGGCAGGGGAGCGCAAATTGATTTATTATTTGATCAACCTAACGGGGTTGTTACATTGTGTGAGGTTAAGTACTCAGATAAGCTTTTTTCTATTGATAAAGATTACGCTCAAGTGTTGCAGCAAAAACAGGATATTTATCGAAAGCAAACTCGAACACAAAAGCAACTGTTTTTGGTCATGATTACTACGAGTGGACTAAAGCAGTCGAAGCATTCCAAAAACCTTATTTCTCAAGATCTTACTTTGGAAGATCTATTTGATGGGAAAAGGATAAGAAACTTTCTTTAGAAAGAGGCCGGAGGCGGGAGCAATCCTTCCTGAGAGGCCTCTATCTTTTTTTGCAAAAATAGTGGGTATGTTTTCAAGAGGGATTTTGCCGCAGGCGACATCGATGAGCGTGCCGGTGATATTGCGCACCATCTTGTAGAGAAAACCATTTCCTTCAAATTCAAGGCGCAGGCCGCCGGGTACTGTGATTACATCTAAGCGGGAGATTGTGCGCACGGGATTTTTTGCAGCACATCCGTAAAGGGCTTTGCTTGCAAAAGAGGTGAAGTCATGTGTGCCGATAAAGAGGGTAGCAGCTTGTTGGAGTAGGGTGATGTTTGTGCAGTGCAAAACATGGTAGGTATAGAGGCGCGTGAGGGGATTTTGGACAAGATCTAAATGGAGGTGGTAGTGGTACTCTTTAGAAAGTGCGCTATACCTTGCATGAAAATCATCGGAGGCAAGTTCTATGTTCAGAATGCGAATGTCAGAGGGCAAAAGACCATTGAGTGAGGCTTGCATGCGGAGAAGATCAAGTTTTTGCTCGCAGCAAAAATGGGCAACTTGTCCGTAGGCATGGACGCCGGCATCTGTTCTTCCAGCACCTATCACAGATGTGGGATGTTTCAAGAGCGTTTGTAGGGCCTTCTCAATGAGGCTTTGGATCGATAAGGCATTTGTTTGGATCTGCCAGCCGCTGTAGTTTGTGCCATCATAGGCAATGAGGAGTTTATACGTGTGCATGGAGCAGGGTTTCAGCGAGGTGGAGATCTTCAGGGGTTGTGATCTTGATGTTGTTATAGGATCCGGGTATGAGTTTCACGGGATGGCCGAGGAGTTCTACAAGAGCTACGTCATCTGTGAGTACAAGATTTTGAGACTTAGCAAAGAGGGCTGCTTTTTTATAGAGGGAGGGTTCGATGATTTGGGGGGTGTGCATTTCCCAGAGACTCAAACGGTTTAAGGTCTTTTCAACAAACCCCTCAAGGTTTGTTTGTTTGATGGTGGCTTTGACGGGAACAGCTGAGGCAATAGCAAGGTTGTTTTCTGCTTCTTGAAGAAGGTTCTCCATGAGGGCCTTTGTGAGAAAGGGACGAGCGCTATCGTGGATGATGAGGCGCTCTGCGTGGGCTGAAGCAAGAGAGGCTCCATTCCATACGGAGTCTTGCCTTTCTTTGCCGGGATCTGCAAACTTGATCAGGGGATGCTGAAATAAGTGGCGGTAGGCGGGATCACAAACTATAATAATTTCTTGAATTTGTGAGAACGTAAGAAAGAGATTGAGGCTATAAGAGGCAATCACTTGCCCTTGGAGAGGAAGGAATTGTTTGGGAAGGGATGCTCCGAAACGAGAGCCCAGGCCTCCAGCAAGTAGGATAACACTTAAGTTTTTCATAGGGGAAAGGATATAGGAGAAAGAGAAGTTGCGCAACTAGATTTTACGAATTTTTACTTAGGGCCTTACATGGCACTTCATTAAGGAAAAAGTAACAACTTAAGCAAATCTAATTGCGCTGATAAGAAATTAGGAAAGGTGCTTGCTAACGAGTTTAGTCATTTCAAACATGTTAACAGACTTTCTTCCAAATACTTTGTGCAATTTGTCATCTGCAAGGATGTTGCGCTTGTTGCTTGGATCTTGTCTTTTATTTTGTTTAATGTAACCCCAAAGTTTTTTTGTAACTTCAGTGCGAGGCATCGGGCCTCTTCCTACAACAGCTGCTAATTCGTCGCTGATTTGCATTGGTTGCATAAACTTAGATGTTGATGCTTGCTTTTTTGCCATGTCCGTTTCTCCTTAAAAATTTAATTGTCTATCTTACCCACAAACAGGTTTTGATAGCTTTTCGAGGCAATAAATTTCGTCCCCGAAGACATCTTGTAGCTCTCTTGAGATATTATAGTCAAAAAAAATCGTCAAAACGCTGTATTTTCCCGATTTTCTTGCCTTTTAGAGTCTCTTTGGGTATGCATGTAGGAAGCAAGGATAATTGGTGTGAATTTAAGCTTTTCTAAGGAACTAGAAGCATTAGTTCAAGATTTTAAATGTCAGGGAATAGTTGAGCGTGTGGAGAGCTTAAGTAGGCTTTTGCACGTGCAGGAGGCTATTTTAAATAGTTCTTTCCTGCAAGAAGTGCTTAGCAAGGTTTCTTTAGAGCATGAGCTTGTCATTAAATCTTTACTTGCCATTGGTCAGGGAGAGCGCATCTTTCAAGAAGAGCCTTATGAAGAGAAAGATCTTGAAGAGATGTTAGGGGATTTA
>CANJJB010000068.1 GCA_947474635.1 Parachlamydiales bacterium
GCGCGCGCTCAAACTGCCACTCAACTGCGACCCAATTTTTACCCGGAAACTCTTTTGCTTTCTCAATGATCCACGCTCCATTACCCGAGCAATATTCGATATGGACGGGATTTTTATTTTCAAATAGCACATCCCATCCCGGAAAGGTCCACTCTCCGTATGCGGTGTAATAATCAGGTACATAGAGCACTTTATCTGCAAAAAAAGTGCGTCTATCCTTCCATCTGAACGGGTACTTTAAATTTTTTGGCTTCATATTTCTATAGAGAAAACTAGAATAACTGAATTGAAAATCTTGATCAATAGTAGAAATTCTTGGTATGTTAAAACAAAACTGTTATCCGAGGGCATTTGTGAAAAATATTTTTCTTTTAGTTTTGTGCTTGAGCTACCTCTCTGCGGAAGAATCCGGAGAAAATAGCTTAAATCTTCTTTCTTTAGAGCTTCCAGAGCAAGAAATCCAAGCTCCTGAGCCATCAGAGCACCTAGCTCAGCAAGAGATTGAATCTTTTTTTGAAATTGACGAGGTAAACGCTGATCTTTTCATTCCTGAATCTGAGACTATAGTTACAACCGACACTCCCAAAGAAGAGCCTCCTACAGACGCAAAAACGGTCATGACAAACCTTCCCACCTTTTTTGAAGATAAAAACCTTGTGAACGAAGAAGATTTTTTAGATCTCAAATCTATCGACACTCCTTCAAGTGATTCGGGTATTATTCTAGGCAATCAAGAAACAGCTGCTGCGGAGTCTGCAGTCTTAGAACCAGAAGATGTAACAACCACATCTGAAAAAGCAACATCTGGTATTGTTATTGACTTTGGAAAGGTCTTTGCTGGATCTCCTACGATCTATTCCTTTTTAATTCTTCTTTCAATGAGTAGTTTCTTTATTTGGCTCTACACCACACTTTCCTTGCGCACCTCAAGACTACTTCCGAAAAACACGCTTAAAATCCTAAGAGAAAAACTAACAAATAAACAGTACCCTGAAGCCTTAAACATCTGCGAGACAAACAACTCTCTTATTTTTAAAATGCTAGCTTCCGGTCTTTCTTCAAGAAATCAAGGCTCAAATATCATGATGGAAGCAGTCAGTTCTGAAGGAAAAAGAGCAACCGGCACACACTGGCAAAAAATTGGCTTGCTCAACGATATTGCCATCATTGCTCCTATGCTGGGTCTTTTAGGAACAGTGCTGGGTATGTTCTATGCTTTTTATGATGTAAATAGATCCGTAGAAGGAATATCTGCTTTCTTTGACGGCCTTGGCATTTCTGTCGGGACAACCGTGGGCGGCCTGCTTGTTGCTATACTTGCCATGGTTTTTCACTCACTAACAAAATACAAGCTTGTAAAACAGCTGAACTTGATTGAAAATGAAGCCAAAACATTGACTCACCTAATCGATGTAAAGGAATAACAAATGAATTTAGTTCCCGTAGAAGAGTTCAAGCGTAGCATCAGCATGAACCTTGCTTTCATGGTTGACTTTCTGTTCTTGATCATTGCGATGTTTGCGACGATGGCGATTACAAAATCTTACCTCGTTGACAACGACATCAGCCTTGTTGCGATGAAACCAAAAAAAGAAATTTTGAGCGCTTCCCATGAAGCTTCTTGCCTTGTTAATATTAGCATCACGCAAGATGGCCACTATAAATGGATGACAGAGGTAAGTGAGCTTCTCATCAATGATCCCCAAGGCATCCAATCAGAGCTGCGCAAACAACAAAAAAGTGGCCTTATCCCTTCCAATAAAGAACAAACAAAAGTTCTTTTACATATTGATAAAAATGCGCAGTGGGAAGCAATTGCCCAAGCCATTTTTGCTATTAAACAATCAGGATTTCAAATCTATCCTGTCTATGAACCAACAGAATAACCAAGGTGAAATAATATGAGCAAAGCAAAAGATGCCCGTAAAGAAGATAAGAAAAAGCCCACAAAGAATCTCAAAGAAAAGAGACAAGCTAAGGCAGAAAAGAAAAAGTCTAAAGGCTAAAGCTCTAAAAAGAGAAAGATCGATTCCATCTCTTCTCTAGACAGGCCGCCGTGCATAGCATAGAACTTTTGCTCGAACCTCTTCTTTTGGTACCACCAAACAGACTGGTTCTGAAAAGGCAAAAGCACTAAGTTACCCACGCGGTCTAAAAAGCGCTTCGAGGGCGGGGCCTCTCCAAAGAGCCCCGCTTTAATAAGTTCTTCTGTCTCATAGACGCTAGCTATCCCCTTGAGAGACTCTGTAAGAAGAGCTTTGCACTCTTCCTTTTTCTCTTCTTCAATATGCATAAAAAAATCACGGCAAGAACCTGCCGGCACAAGCAGCTGTCCTGCTTTATTTTTACAAATATAAGAGCTTAAACTCGGGATCTTTTCATTCAGATAAAAAGTTGTAAGAGGGTCTATACTAGTCATCCCATGATCTGCAGCCACCATGAGCGCTGTTTTTTTGCCATTTTTACTTAGCTTTTTTAAAAAGACACTTTCCAAAGTCTGAAAACAAAAATCAGCAGAACGTCTTACCTCATCAGATTCTAATCCATGACGATGCGCCTTTGAATCGATATCCCCAAAATAGAGATAAAAATACCCTCCCTTGGAGGTTGCTTCAGCAAGAGACGAAAGCCCTGCACCAAAATCTGCATAAGGGCAATTCTCTGATCCTTGAAATAAAACAGAAGAGTAGGGAGATGTAGCAATATGCTCATTTTGGAAAACATAAGAGGAAATACCCTCTTGTTTTAGCCCCTGATAAAAAGTGGCATTGGGATAGATATCTTGGGGAGAAGCTCCCATCTTTTTTAATGTGCCAATCTCTTTATCCCCTGCAAAAGAAAACAGCAGCGGAGAGATCATCTGATCTAAAATAGGTTCATAGTAGAACCACTCATAGACACCGCTCTGCCCCACTTCAAGACCCGTATTAAGACACGTTACATGTGCAGCTGTTGTCGAAGGAAACTGGGAAGTGATCTTAGAGATAATCCCCTCTTTTAAAAACCTCTGCAGAAAAGGGTACCTGTCGATGTTCTTTTCTAGAAATTGCCAACCAAAGCCATCGATCAGTAAAAGAATGACGCTATCGTAGCGTCCTTCAATCGTACAGTCTACCGGCAGACCTTTGCCCTTGCCCGTCAAAAGACGCGAAATGGTCCTAGGAATTTGGGAAAAGCAATAACTCCCATAGAGAGGCTTGCATCCATCTGTACCAAAAGAGCTGCCTGCGACAGCTTTCAGAGAAAGGTCGTTGATCATATTTTTCACACATTACGGGGCCTGTGAAAAAATGGCAACAGACATCTTGTTTAATTTAGTTTTATCCAACGTCGAGAACATCATTAAAATATTTAAACATCTTATAATCAATTAGTTAGTACATTTATGGCTAAAATTGGTAGCAATAATAGCCAAAATATGGCAACTTTAGGTAGGAGTTTAAGCCATGAAAAGACACCTAGAAGCAGAATTAGTCGCTTGGAAAGATAAGGAAGAACACCTGCCCATTTTGCTAAGGGGAGGAAGGCAAGTAGGCAAAAGCTATTTAGTCGAGCAATTTGGAAAGACTTATTTTGAAGATGTTGCAGTTGTCAATATTGAAGAACAACCTGACTTTAAACAGGCCTTCATCACGCGTGACCCTAAGGAAATTCTTGGAAGGCTAGAGGTAACACTAGGAAAGGCTATCATACCCGGTAAATCACTACTATTTCTCGATGAAATTCAGCTTTGCCCCGAAGCCTTGATATCTCTTAGGTATTTTAAAGAAAAAATGCCAGAACTTCATGTCATTGCAGCAGGATCTCTTTTAGAATTTCTCCTCAAAGAGGAAGATTTTAGCTTTCCTGTGGGGCGTATTGAGTTTCTTTATCTCAGACCCCTCTCATTCTTAGAATATCTAGAAGCAGCCTCTCCTTTTCTTGCAGAAAAGCTCCAAGGCTTTAGTCTTAAAAATCCCCCTAATGATCGAGAACATGAGGAATTTTTAAAATGGGTTAAAAAGTATCTATTTACAGGTGGAATGCCAGCTGCAATCAGAACAAGTCTCAAAGAAAGCTCTCTCCTTGAATGCCAAAGAGTTCATCATCGGATTCTTCAAGCCTATGAAAATGATTTTGGTAAATACGCAAAGGAGACTAAGCACAAATATTTACGCGTTGTGTTTCACAAAGCTCCCGCTCTTGTTGCAAAAATCATCAAATATCGACATATCGACGAAGAAGTCAGATCCCGCGACCTGAAACCCGCCATTGACCTTCTCTGTCATGCAGGTATTTTCCAGAAAGTCATTGCAACAACAGCTGCAGGCATACCTCTTCATGCACATCTTCGCGAAGATAGGACAAAACTTTTCTATCTAGATGTAGGGCTTTTGCAAACAGCTACCAAAGTAGATGCAGATCTTTTCTTCAAGGGTGATATTTTACAGATTAGTCGAGGTATGATCGCTGAACAGTTCGTTGCCCAAGAGTTACTAACCTATAGCCCTCCCTTTCAAAATGCTGCCATCTTATTTTGGGAAAAAGAGCAGGCTGAAGCTGAAGTAGATTTTGTTATTACTGTAGGTTCTGAAATTGTACCGATAGAGGTAAAAGCAGGAACAACTGGCAGTCTCCGCTCTTTACACAGCTTTCTAAAGTACAAGCCTTCCCGCTTGGGAGTCCGCATCGCCCAGCATCCGCTCTCTTTCAGAGAGAATCTCCTTTCAGTACCATTTTATTTGATCAGTTCATTGGAAAGCCTAGTAAAGGAGACAGCAAAAACTAGCATTGTCTAAATACCCCCTGCTCAGGTAGTTTAAAAAATAAAGCGAGGTTGATAGTGAACAAAAAGTCTTTAAGCATCTTTATGCTAGCCATGATGAACGTGGCAGCAATCGGTGGGTTAAAAAATTGGCCAACGATTGCTGAATATGGCTTTTCTTCCCTCTTTTTATTCCTACTAGCAACGCTTGTATTTTTTCTTCCTACAGCTCTTGTTTCTGCAGAATTAGCAACAGGCTGGCCAAAAACAGGAGGCGTCTATGCGTGGGTAAAAGAAGCCTTTGGACACAAAGCAGGCTTTCTTGCCATATGGCTTTTGTGGATACAAAATGTCGTTTGGTACCCAACGATGCTATCTTTTATTGCAAGCACCCTTGCGTATCTTATAAATCCTGCTCTTATCCACAACAAGTTCTACATGCTCTCTATGATCATATCTATATTTTGGATCGTAACATGCATTAACTTTAGGGGTATGCGCCTATCGGGGTGGATCAGTTCTTTTGGCGTGATTGTTGGTAACTTCTTGCCAGGCCTTATCATCATAGTGCTGGGAGCTCTGTGGTATTTTCAGGGAAAGCCCCTAGAAATCCCTCTGGATAGAGCCCATGTCATTCCCGACTTTTCAAGCCTTCAACATCTCGTCTTCTTTGCTGGGTTGATACTCTCACTCTGCGCAATAGAGATGTCAGCAGTGCACGCAAAAGATGTCGAAAACCCGCAGAAAAATTATCCTAAAGCGATACTTATCTCTGCCATACTTATCATCGGCTCTTCCATTTTAGGGGTTTTAGCAATCAGCGCTGTTGTTCCCCAAAAAGAGATCAGCCTAACTGCCGGCTCTATGCAAGCTATTTACGCTCTTTTTGAAGCCTATCATCTCTCAGGCCTCATTCCCCTTTTGGTTGTTTTAGTTGTCATCGGAGCTCTCGCTTCTTTAAGCACGTGGATTACGGGACCCAGTTCCGGCCTTTTAGCAGCAGCTCAAGGAGGAGATCTGCCCCCTTTTTTCCGCAAACTCAATAAGCATAACATGCCTGTTGCCCTCTTGATTACGCAGGCTATCATCATGACTCTCCTCTCTTCCTTATTTATTTTCATGCCAACTGTTGATAGCGCCTTCTGGATTTTAACAGCGCTTGTTGCAGAAGCCTACCTCGTCATGTACGTTCTTTTATTTGGAGCAGCTATCCGCCTCCGCTATACAAAAGCAAGCACCCCAAGAGCCTACAAAGTCCCTGGGGGCAAGATAGGCATGTGGATCGTGGCAGGCACAGGCATTTTAAGCTCCCTTTTTGCCACCATCGTTAGCTTTTTACCCCCCGCCCAAATCCCGACGGGTAATAAAATCTTCTACATGAGCTTTCTTTCTATTGGTCTTACCTTGATTTGTCTTACGCCATTTGTTATCCTACGCTGCAAAAAGCCTTCCTGGAAGAATACTTGAGGTCTAAGTGGAAACATCTTGGGAAAATTCCCATAGCTGGTATGACAAAACAGTCGGAGAAAAAGGGCACTACTACCATCAGAGTGTCATATTCCCGAAAACCCTCAACCTGTTAAAGCTAAAAAAGGGAGATAAGCTCTTAGATCTTGCCTGCGGGCAAGGCGTTTTAGCAAGGCA
>CANJJB010000069.1 GCA_947474635.1 Parachlamydiales bacterium
ACTCCAATTGTATCCCCCACCTCTTTTTTTAGAAACTCTCCCCCTATTCTTAGAGCGCCTGTTCCGCCGGGTGTCTGGGCTGCCACAATACACTCACGCTGCTTTAGCCAAACAAAATCTCCAAAAATAAGGCTCCCTATTTTATTCAGGAAATTTTTCTCCCCTTCAATCGGTAAATAACTCTTTGTTTCTTCTCTTGTAACTAGATTTTTTTCTGCTTTTTTTACCGTCTGCAGTATGGGAACTTTTCCCTGTTCATCAACATAGACTCCCACACTTAAGAGAATCTTGCTGCCCCTTGTATCTGCAGAAAAATCTGCCATCAATCCAAAGATAGGATCGGGAGGAGCCTGAGAAATATGTTTGAAAGAAACCTTCGACATTTTTAGCCTTATTCAGCACGCAAATAAGCGTGGCAAGAAACATAGTCATATCCCTTTTCTTGATAACTTGCAATCTCATCTAGAGAATTGATATTTGCCCATTTAAGGGGGCGCACTTTCATCTGAGATGTTCGCATAAAGACAAAGTTAAAATAAATCTCATATTCAGATAAAGAGGAAAGAGACAAATGTTTGGGATCGATAGAGTGGCAAAGAGCTTTCCAAGGCTCTACATGATGATAGAGCTTAATCTCACTCATGAGATCTTGTAGCACACTTTTCTGAAAAAGCATGTGATGAGAAATCCCTGAATACTCTTTAAAAACCCTTTTAAATCCAGGAATCAACTTCGCTGCATGTCTAAAATAAGGTTTATGATATTCCTCTCCAGGATTATAAAGACCTTCTCCTGCAGGGCCCACAAATGCCACAGGCCTTAAAAAAACTGTATCCGCATCAAGTAAAAGCACATTGGAAGAAATCCCCGGGATTACAAAAGGGGCATAGAACTTTAAAAATTGCTGATAAATCCATCCCACCCGGGAATTACCTCTAAGTAACTCGCGCGCTTTCTTCTCATCCTGCGTTATTTCGACTGCCACATCATATTTTGTGAAGGGGAATTTTTTTTCATCGAACCACTCAGCCTTGTCCGTAAGAGGCTCTGGAGAAAGAACAATGATACGCCTAATATTTTTTCCATTTTTGCGGATGCCCTCGATACATAGATCCAAGGTAATCTTATCCTTAGCGATACAAGGAATAATCACATCAATCGGCGCTTCTTCCAAACGGTAGGAGACTTTAGTTAACCCCCACGTGTCTACCAGGTTGAACCAATAGCTAGTCATTTTTTTAGAAAAAAGTTTATTAAGATTGTTAGAGACCCAGCATATAGCTGTCTTCTGAGGAAATTTCGAGGTTGCGCTCAAAATAAAACATAGCAGCGTCACCCCTGCAAGAAAAATAAATAGCATTTTTTTTAACATATGGGAACCATTATAGAGCTTTTCATGTTTTTAAAAAACAGCCATTGTCTGATCTTTGTTGCGTATTAGTTTTCAATGACGTGCTTGATTTTGCCATTTTTTTGAAGGACTTTACGTTTATCTGTCCAGTCCCACCAGTTAGTGGGCTTTCCTGTAGCCGCTTCATGAATGATGGCCGCAAAAACATCCCATACACAGGGGTCTTGTCGTATTTGCGTTCGTCTTTCCAGCTCTTGAAATAAAGCAGTTGGATCTTGTCTTGCTAGCTCTTCTACGGTACGAATGCCTAAAAGAGCTAAGTCTCCAAGAGTTGCCTTACCAACATTTTTCAGGTCGCTAAGATATTTCATGATGGAATGTCTATAGGACTACAGATTTCAACAAGACACCCATTGTTATCTTTTACGCAGGAAACGAGCTGTCCCCAGGGTTTTTGAGTAGGTTTCACGACAGGAATTGCCCCTGCTTCTACTGACTGGTCAAATTGTTTCTGAACATGATCTGTGACTAAGCTTATTTCTATGCCAGGCGGTTTTTCCGTTGTTCGATTGAGGCGAAAGGAATGGGAATCTTTGGCCATCTCTTCGCTAACAAAAGCCAAAGTAGTCTGCCCTGTCTCCATTTCAGCATAAGCTCCACTTTCATGAGTGAACCGATGCTTTAGCCCAAAAGCTTTTTGGTAAAAGTCAACGGTTTCAAGAACATTTTTTACATAAACAATCACATAACTTAAACGCATTTTGACCTCAAAGATAAGACTTTAACGGATACAAGAATAATTATCCCGTTTTTAAAAAATAGCCATTGCCTGATCTTTTTTGTTAAGAAATACTTCGCTAAAAGACTTAATCTTCAATTTGAAACGATGCTTTGTTGCCCACTCGTGCAGTATCAAGTCCGCTCCTGCAATATTCAAAATGTCTTCTTGAATCATTTGGACCATTAAATCTTGTGTACGCAAAACAGGTATATAAGGAGCTAGCAAAAGAGCAGATTTAATGGCCACATGATCATCAATAGCAAGTGTATATTTACGGTGGATGGCAACCGAAATCGCAGAACATTCTCCTGTTCCTAAATGCCCCTTCTTTAGCAAACTCGCAAACAATTCGAGTTCCGCTGATTCTGTTACGCTGATTTCCTTGAGAATATTTTTTTGCAAGCCTACTTGGAATCGTTGAAATTGATCGGGAAAACTATCCGAAATTTCAGACCTAACGTGATCTGTGATCAAAAAATTAAAGGAGCTCTTGTCCAGCAAATCTAGACGATCAATCTTCAGAAAATTAATCAATACAGATGTATCACTAACAACAATATTTTCCATACATATCAAGCAAGCTTTCCAGCTTCTGCAAGCTGCAATAACTCTTTCCCTGGTAATTGTAAAAGCTTACTTAAGTCTAATAAACGACCTCGTGAAATTTCGTTTCTTTGAAACGCCTCTATCACTAAATAAGCAATTTGTGCTTTCAATTCTCGATTTTGAGAAGCTTGTTCTATGGTTTCATGATCTTGTAGAAATAAAACACGCAGATAGTCTCTTCCCTTAGACTCTTCTTTTAAAAGTTGATCTCTTTCTTTGGCTTTAAAATACCCTAAGTTTTGCAAACGGTAGACTGCCGCTTGATAGCTCACTCCAAAATAATGTGCAATCCAGGCAATCCCCTGAGGGGAGATCTTTTGAGAAGTGGCGGTTTGACGGTATTTAGCAACAACAGCACTCTCAGTAGAGGCATCGTAAATGGCTAAATCAACACGCCCTCCTTCCCCCTTGCCCATAGAACGCAATAAATTAGCAATGCCTTGTTCAGGCATAAGAAAAGCAGAAGCAAAAGCATTAGCTCTTATTTCAATAAGATCTCCTGCATTGTCCAAATTAGAAATAGCAATGGTTCGATTAGCATCAAAAAGAGCATGCGCATACTCATGAGCATAAGAAAAGCACCGGCGAGTACATACGTGAGAGGCATTTACGATAATGGCAGTTCCTAATGAGGGGTGATGCAAAAAAAGTCCTGACATTTCATGAGGAAGCTTATTCTGAGCAGTCCATATTCCTTGCAAAGCCAAAACTTCAGCAATATCGTGGATAGGAGAGTCTCCCAATGCAAGACTTTTACGCTCCTCTCTTGCTACTTCTTCCCCTTGTTTTTTGGCTTCTTGAACATCACTCGGAAGTGGGCAAAAATAGGTGCGCAAAGTCCGCTTATGAGATAAGCCTAGCAGGTCTTTTAGCAAGACTCCTTCTCTAAATATCTGAATGCATTTTACCACCTGATCATGCACTTTGGAGTCTGATTCTAGGCCAGGAGCAATCCGGTGCAGAGTGACTAGCAAATCTTCTTCTTGAGCCTCTTTGCTAAAGAAATCGCTAACAGGAATGCGAAATAATTCAGACATTTTGGCTAATTCAAGAGTAGAAATTTTGCGCGCTCCATTTTCGATATGGGTAAAAGCTTTTTGCGGAAGACCTATAGCCATCTCCACCTCTTCTTGAGTCAGACCACTTTTCTCTCGCAAACGCTTTAATTTCTCTCCCAACGCCTTTTGGTTCATGCAATTTTACTCCCTTTCCTAGAAAGTACTAAAATTCCTGATTTTTGTCAAACTTTGACAAAAATAGTATTAAAATTAAACCTTTAAAAACACATGACTCTAAAGTTGTTTGTGTATAATCTCCCCTTTTCTCTATACTTTCTCTTATGCCTGAAGACCTTAACCCACAACAAATGCTCGCTGTCGAACATACGGAAGGGCCCGCTCTTGTCATTGCAGGAGCAGGATCTGGAAAAACACGTGTAATCACGCACCGTATTGCGCATCTTTTGCAATCGGGCGTGCCGGCTAATAAAATCTTAGCCGTTACTTTTACAAATAAAGCGGCAGAAGAGATGCGCCACCGCATTCAACATGTGACGAGTAGGTTTGTTCTTACCTGTACATTTCATAGTTTATGTGCAAAAATTTTGCGTGAATCCATTGAAGCTCTTGGCTACAAGCGCGACTTTACTATTTACGATGCCGATGATAGTGAGCGCCTCTTAAAACAGTGCCTTAATGCTTTTAATCTCAAAGATGAAAAAGGGTTGCTGAAAAGTTTTAAAGCTTCTATTTCAGGGGCAAAGAATAACCTGCTCTCTCCTGAATCTTTTGTAAAAGAAGAGCCGCAGCTGGCTTCTGTCTACGCTCTCTACCAACAAAAACTGAAGGAATACCAAGCTCTTGATTTTGATGATCTTCTCTTTTTAACAGTCCACCTCTTTCAAGAACATGCTTCTATTTTAGAAAATTATCAAAACACATGGTCCTTTATTCTGATTGATGAGTACCAAGACACCAATGCTGCCCAGTATCTCATCATTAAATTACTAGCTGGCAAACATCACAATATTTTTGCTGTGGGAGATCCTGATCAGTCGATTTACTCCTGGCGAGGTGCCTCCATTCGGAATATCTTAGAGTTTGATAAGGATTTTCCAGGAGCGCACATCATCCCTTTGGAACAGAATTATCGGAGCAAGACGACGATCTTAAATGCAGCCAATGCTCTCATTAAACACAATCCTGCTCAATATGAAAAACAACTATGGAGCGCTCTAGGAGCAGGTGATAAAATCACTCTTTGTGTATGCCAAGATGAACATGCAGAAGCCCGTTTTGTTGCAAAAAACCTCTTAAAGCATCACCTATCCTCCCGCATTCCTTTGAAAGAGTGCGCCATCTTTTACCGCACGAACTTTCAGTCACGGGTGTTTGAAGATGCTCTTTTGCTTCAGAAAATACCCTATGTCATTATCGGTGGCCTTTCTTTCTATCAAAGACGAGAAGTGAAAGACATCCTTGCTATACTTCGTATGGTAGCTAGCGGTGCAGACTTTCTCTCTTTTGCAAGAACGATCAACCTGCCCAAAAGAGGATTTGGAGAAGTGGTGCTTTCCAGCCTCAAAGAGATAGCGGCTACTTACTCTCTTCCCATTGTCGATGCCTGCATAGCAGTCCTTGATCGTAAAATCCCCTGCAAGCTCTCTTTAAAACAGTATGATGGCCTAAAATCTTATATCAATATGATCCTAGCCCTCAGGGAAATGATCAACGCTAAGATCCCTCTTCATACCATTCTTTCAGAAACAATCGATAGATCTTCTTATCTTACCCATCTACGCGATGATCCTGAAACTTTTGATGAAAGAAGAAGTAACATCGCCGAGCTTGTCAGTAAATCCGCTGAATGGGAACAGGAACATCCTCTTCCTTCTCTTACAACTTTCCTAGAAGAGCTTGCTCTTAGATCAAGCATGGATGAAAAAAATGTCGATCAAGA
>CANJJB010000070.1 GCA_947474635.1 Parachlamydiales bacterium
ATCTGAACCAAGATCAAATTCTTATTAAAAAATTTGTCTTATATTCTATATAAAAAAATTAAAAGGCGACTACAAAAACTTGCGTTTTTGTATCGCACAAGCTTTATCTGTAAAATTTCTTTTACCTTGCTTGCTCTTCACTTCTCTTCATTTGTTAAACAGCGAAGGTGACCTACTGTCATCAATTCTCCCGCGGTTTATTGCGAGGAAGCCAAAAACATACTAAAATAGGAGAATTTCATGCAATCCTTTTTAAACAAAAAAAGATTTTTCCTTGTTTTCCTCTATGAATAAAAAAGATAGCAAGCAAAAGAAATGGTCTTAAAAAAACTGCTAAAACAACAGCTGTGCGGGGGCTAAAGAAAATACTATGCTTATCGCCTTCATAATGAGGCATTTATAACTATCTCACTGCTATTGCCTTAAAGGGGGAATTCTGTTAAAATAGATGCTTACAAGGAGCAAAGGGATGATTAAGTTAAACCTTCATATGGAAAAGCCGTCTTACCTTTCGGTCGTAAAGGTGATTTTGTCAGCTAATGCGAAACTTGTTGAATCTATCTTCAAAAGAATAGATGCTTGCCGTAAAGAACACAAAGAACTCTCAGAAATAGCTGCTAAAAGACATTATGAAAAATTGGCCGCTCATCAAGTACAGTTTAAAAAGCTTTCCTTTATTGCCCACTAAAGTCGTTCTTTTTTTCATCAAATTCTATCAACTGGCCTTAAGCCCTTTTATCGGAAAATGCTGCCGTTTCTATCCCAGCTGCTCTGATTATGGGCTAGAAGCAGTCCAGAAACACGGAGCAGCGAAAGGCTGCTACCTGGTTGTTAAAAGGGTCTGTAAATGTCATCCTTGGCACCCCGGAGGCCCTGATCCAGTCCCCTAGATCCACCCCTGAACAATCGGTGATCTTCTTCCTACTCTAAAAGCTTGCTTACTTACGCGGATGCCAGGAGGCGCTTGTCTGCGCTTATACTCAGATCTGTGGATGCGCTTGATAAGATCCATCACGACCAGTTTATCCAGGTTGTATTTTTTCATGATTTCCTTGGGAGACATAAATCCTTCAACATAGGCTTCAACAACGCTATCGATAATGTCATACTCTGGGAGAGAATCGGAATCTTTTTGATTGAGTCTGAGCTCGGCAGAAGGCGGTTTTTCGATGGTAGAGCGGGGGATGATTTCTTGTTTTCGATTAATCCATTTGGAAAGCGCATAAACTTGAGTTTTGAGCACATCTGAAATCACGGCAAGCCCGCCTGCCATATCACCATAGAGCGTGCAATAGCCCATAGCCATCTCACTCTTATTTCCTGTACTCAGAAGGATATGCCCTAACTTGTTCGAAAGAGCCATTAAAATGGTCCCCCGGATCCTTGCCTGTAAATTTTCTTCTGTTACATCGTCCGGCTTACTATGAAAATAAGGCTTCAGTAAAGTGAGATAGGTTTGAAAGGGTGGCTCTATTGAAATTTCATCGAGTTTAATGCCTAGATTTTTTGCAAGTGCCCGCGCATCTTCTAGGCTTGAAGGGGAGCTGTAGGGTGAGGGCATATAAACGCCATATACATTTTCTTTTCCAAGAGCTTCAACCGCAATGCAAGCAACCAGTGCGGAGTCTATCCCTCCAGAAATCCCGATGATGCCTTTTTTAAATCCCTGTTTATGAAAATAATCTTTTGTCCCCAAGATAAGCGCTCTATAAAGATCGCGCATGGGGTCATATTCAAAGGGGCAAGGACATGCCGACATTTCTGTATCAACAAGCATTTCATCTTCATCAAACCCCTTGGCCAGTTGACACAGCCTCCCCTCTTTGTCTACATAGACGCTGTAGCCATCGAAAACGAGCTGATCATTAGAGCCTGCTTGCGCACATAAAATTACGGGACACTTGAGCGTTTGAGCAGCTTTTTCACACACCTTTACTCTTGTGTCTGGCTTTTGAAACTGGTAGGGCGAGGCAGACAGATTTAAAATAAGATCAGGGTTAGACGCTTCTAAATCCATGACAGGGTCGACAGAGTAGTGAATGTTCTTCATGAAACCAGAGTGCTGCCACATATCTTCGCAAATGAGCACTCCAATTTTTTTGCCTTTCCATTCCCAGATCTGAGCGCCTTCTCCTCTTAAAAAATAGCGCCTTTCATCAAAAATATCATAGGTTGGAAGAAGACATTTATCATAAAAACCCATCAGCTTTTTGTCTTGGATAATGGCTGCGCTGTTATACAAGGATTTTTCTTTTACTTGAGCGCTTTTTCTGATGGTGCCAACCACAACCATTAAACCATTGGTCTGGGGAATAATTTTCTGCAATCCTGCTTCTACCGCATCTAAAAAATCTTGAAAGAGTAGTAAATCTTCAGGCGGATACCCACAAATGGTAAGCTCTGAAAACAGCACGATATCTGCTTTTTGCCTGCGCGCAGACTTCAAAGCATTGATAATTTTTTCTACATTTTTTTCAACGGCACCGATGATAGGATTGAGCTGAGCAACTAAAACTCGCATAAATTGTGATCTTTTTGTTATATTCTTTACTATATGTAAGGAGATTCTTATGTCACAACGAAAACTTCAAATTCACACGGAAAACATTCTTCCTATTATCAAAAAATGGCTCTACTCCGATAAGGATATTTTTGTCCGCGAGCTGATATCAAATGGCTGCGATGCTCTGAAAAAACTACAAATACTCCGTGATCAAGGCCTTGTAAGTGTGAATGACGAAGAGCTCAAAATTGAGCTTACAATCAATAAAGATGCAAGAACGCTTGAGTTTTCAGATACGGGCATCGGAATGACAGAGGAAGAGGTTGATAAATACATTGCACAAATTGCTTTTTCTGGAGCGGAAGAATTTGTCAGCAAATATGCAAATACTAGTGAAAAAGATCAGATCATCGGCCACTTTGGCCTCGGCTTTTATTCTGCTTACATGGTAGCTGGCACAGTCTCTTTAGAGACGCTCTCTTACCAGAATGATTCAAAGCCTGCGCATTGGTCGTGCGATGGTTCCTCTTCCTACACTTTAGAAGAAGGAACGCGCTCTACACACGGAACTACCATTGTTTTACACATCAACGAAGAGAGTTCTGAATTCCTAGAAGAAAAAACGCTTCTTGAGATTTTAAATAGATATTGCGCTTTTCTTCCCTTCCCCATTTTTTTAAATGGTTCTTTGATCAACAAAACAGAGCCTCTCTGGCTTAAAAATGCGTCAGCTGCTACTGATCAAGAGTACATCGATTTTTATCACGCTTTGTATCCTTTAGATGCCGATCCTATTTTCTGGATCCATCTGAACGTCGATTATCCTTTTAATCTCAAAGGAATTCTCTATTTCCCCAAACTTACACGCTCTTTTGACTTATCCAAAAATGCCATCAAACTATTTTGCAACAGGGTTTTTGTCTCTGATAATTGTAAAGATGTGATCCCTGATTATTTAACGTGCCTGCGTGGAGCACTCGACAGCCCAGACATTCCACTTAACGTCTCTCGCAGCACCTTGCAAATGGATCACACAGTCAGACAGCTCTCTTCTCACATCTCTAAAAAAGTAGCAGATAGACTTTTGTCTCTTTATCAAACAGACAAAGAAAAGTTCCTAAAAGCATGGGCAGATATTGAACTCATTGTCAAGCTAGGTATTTTACAAGATGATAAATTTTTTGAGCGCGTAAAAGATGTCATCGTCTGGAAAAATCTCTCAGGTGAGTGGGTCTCTATTTCTGATTATCTAGTACGCAATCCCGATAAAGTTTTCTACGTGCAAGATGAACACTCCCCTCTTTTACAACTCTATCAAAACAAAGAAGTTCTACTTGCTACATCTCCTATCGACTCTACTCTCATGAATTTTCTAGAGAGTAAACTGAAAACCTCTTTCCAGCGTATTGATGGAGCCATCGGCGACTCTATTCTAGATACCTCTCGTGAAAAAACTCTTCTTGACGCAGAAGGAAAAACAGAATCTACGAGGATTGCTGAATTTATCCGCCACACGCTTGACCAAGACAAAGTAGAGGTTGAAGCTAAGAGTTTGACATCGGATGCACTACCAGCTTTTCTAATGATTGATGAGCACATGCGCAGAATGCGCGATTATATGGCACTCTCCCAACAAACCCTTCCTCCCTCTTTTGGCAATAAAAAAACCTTTGTTGTAAACACTAACAACAAACTTGTATCGTCCATCTTTGCCATAAAAGAGTCCCGCCCTGATCTTGCTAAAGACATGGTGCTTTACCTCTATGATCTAGCGCGTCTTTCTCAGAAAGAATTAGAGCCTGCTGCATTTCCTGACTTTGTAGCTAGATCTAATAAAGTGCTCGAAGAATTGCTGGGTTCTTAATATGCGAATTTCTGCCATCTCTTGCCTGATTCCTACGCCGTTGTCGAAATGTGCTAACGTTATTTGGCGAAATCGCAGTATTACTGTGTTGAGTGCATTATGGGTAACCTCTGCAGCGCTACTGATCATGATGCTAATAAGGGCCTTTGAGCCCCTTCCGCCTCTGCCTAAGGTTGATGGTGAGACCGGGGAAAATCCAGATGACTCTACCCTACCACTTGACCAAACCTTTTAACGGAAGTCCCAGTGGTACAGGGCGTGCGCGGAGTGCTCTAACAGCAGTAGTAGTAGACATGGGGACCGATACTTCTCTTGATGACTCCACAGGTTGATATTTCTCTTATGTTAAAAAATAAATTTGACATATTATCCTCCATTTTATAGATAGAGTTTATAGAGGGTGCTATCGCTTTTCTCACAAGCTATAGTTCAAGGAGGCTACTATCGAATCAATCAATGTTTTAAAAGATATCGAAACCACTTTAGATGCGCTACTTCGGAACGGATCTTCACTCAACGATACCTCATGCGAAGAAGACTCCAATTTAGAAACGCTAGAAATAGAGCAAGAAGCTTTGCTGAAGCGCTTATTTGCACTCAATGACAGTTTAAATGAGGAAACCAAAGAAGAAGAGTTGAAAAAACACCCTTCTTTGTACAACTCATTACAATATAAGATGTGCAAGTTTGGAGCGCTCAACAGAAATAGACTAAGAGCTTCTCAAGACAGATGGACGAAAAAAGCGCGAGTGCATCGCAATAGACGTAAGCAAGAATCTTAATACAGAGCTAATTTACGGAGGGCTTCTTCAAGATTATGTTTTTGCGGCAAAACTTCATTTTCGAGTGCTGTGCAGTAGGGAACGGCACACTCCTTCCCTCCGATACGGACAATGGGAGCATCAAGAAAGGTAAAAGCCTCTTCCGCAACCCGCGCTGCAATTTCCGCACCAAAGCCACCACTTTTGGGAGCCTCATGGGCAATTACAAGTTTGCCCGTCTTCCTAACAGAGGTGAGGACAGTTTCCATATCTAAAGGAACAATGGTGCGAAGATCGATCACTTCGACTTCAATTCCTTCTTGAGAGAGTCTTTCAGCGATATCTGCGACCATGACAATCATCATGCCCCAACCGATAAAAGTAACATCTCTTCCTTCACGCACAACTTTCGCTTTTCCAATGGGAAGGAGCTCTTCTTCTGTAGGCTCTAGACGCGCGCAGACAAGGCGTTGTCTGTAGAGCGCTTTATGTTCTAG
>CANJJB010000071.1 GCA_947474635.1 Parachlamydiales bacterium
ATTTTAAATCCTAAGGTTGCTAAACAAGTTACGCTCTGCACGTTTCATAGTTTCTGCATGCAGGTTTTAAGAAAAGACATCTCCCAGCTAGGATACACAAAAGAATTTAGCCTCTACGATGAAAAAGATGTGAAAAGACTTGTGACACAGCTTGTCCGTCACATGCTGCAACATGAAGGTGAACTTCCCTCTCTGCAGTTAACGTTAGAGTCTCTTAAAGCAGAGGGGACAGAGTCCACTCAATTTGTAAAAGATCTCAGAGAGCGCCTAAAGATCTGCATGCGCGCTTACAATGCTGTAGACTTTGATAGTCTGCTGTCACTGACTCTGCAACTCTTTCAAGAGCACCCATCTGTCTTAGAGATGTACCAAGAGAAGTATCTCTACATCATGATCGATGAATACCAAGATACAAACTCTACCCAATACCTGCTTGCCCAATTGCTATCTGAGAAATACAACAACCTCTGCGTGGTAGGAGATGATGATCAATCCATATATGGGTGGCGCGGTGCAGAGATTAAAAACATCTTAGCCTTCCCGTCTGATACGCGGATTAAATTGCAGCAAAATTACAGATCAACACCGAACATTTTGCAAGCAGCCAATGCCCTCATTCGCAATAATCAGGAAAGACATGAAAAAGAACTCTGGAGCGCTAAAAAAGAAGGAGCGCCTCTCATCATCTTTAATGCTCCTACCGAAGGGGAAGAGGCGCAGGGTGTCATCCAAAGGATGATTAGCTTTCATAGAGACCATAAAATCCCCTGGAAAGATATGGCCATACTCTATCGCTCTAATATTTTATCCAGGCCCTTTGAACTTGCTCTTATGCAATCGGCCTGGCAGAAAGATGGCAACTGGGTAAGAGGCATTCCCTATCAAATTTTTGGAGGCCTTGAGTTTTATGAAAGAAGTGAAATCAAAGACATCACCGCTTACTTGCGCGCTATTGTAAATCCTCTTGATCAAGAAGCTCTTCTCAGGATCATCAATGTCCCCCGTAGAGGCGTCTCTGATCAAGCATTAGATAAACTCACGCAAATCAACCGCTCCAAAAATATTCCTCTGTGGGAAGTGCTTAAACAGGCCTCTTCTGTAGATGGTCTTTCTGATCGCGCCTTAAATGGGATAAAATCTTTTGTTAAGCTCATAGAAACAGCACGAGATAAGTTCTCTTCTCCCCCGTATTCTACAACACTTCAGTGGCTGATAGAGACAATCGACTACAATAAAGCAATTATCGAAGAAGTCAAAAGCGATAAGATGCGTCTCTTTAAAGAGGAAAACGTCGCAGCTTTTGTTCAAAATTTAGCCGAATGGGAAAAAACAGCAGATGGAGAGCTTGCAGATTTTGTAGGAACGCTCACACTTGATGAAGACGCATGGTTTCCAGAAAATCCCAAAGCAAATGAAAACAAAGTCAATCTGATGACGTTTCATAGCGCTAAAGGTCTTGAGTTTACCGTTTGCTTTCTTGTGGGCCTTGAAGACCACATCATACCCCATGAAAAAAGCTTGCTAGAAGGATCTCTAGAAGAAGAAAGAAGGCTCATGTACGTTGCGATGACACGCGCTAAAGAGCACTTGGTGCTCAGCATGGCACGGCAGAGAAAAAGATATGGCAAGGATGAAAACTCCAACCCCTCTCGCTTTCTGTTTGAAATTCCTAAAACACTTGTTAAAGTAGCTAAGTGGGATGATGTTTATTGAACCTTTATGAAAAATAAGCAAGCGAACTTGCACCTACACGTGGTGTGACAATCCCTTGCTGATCTCTCTTCTCAAAACTTCTTTTCCCCAGCAACCTGCCCAATGAATGATGATCGCCTCAATGTTGACACCAGAGCGCAAGCACCAGTTGTACTTGCCTGTGATTTCTGAGACCTCAATATCTTCGTGATGAATTAAACATCCTAAGACATCTTGATCACTAAAGAAGCGGTCATTCGAGCGAAGGCACGCCTCTGCCCACTTTTCTATGAGAGAAGAGTCTTTATTAAATGCAATCACACCTGAATTATATCTCACTTCTTCTGAATAGGCTTGTTCATGTCCAATAGCAACGCCTGAGTGGGGATGGATCTTTTGGAAAAGAGGAGATATAGAACCGGTGATTTCACAGTCAAGATCACTCCAAATTGTTTGATCAAAAGGCGTTTGGAGCATAGCAAACGGTTTTAAAAATCTTTGCTTCCTTTCCATCCACGCTATTTTGCCAAAGCGCTCTTCCCACTGGCTAATCAGGTTTTTATTGATGAGAGACTCTGGCATCATAAAGTCTTTCGATCTTTCAAGAGTAATTACTTCACCTTTATGTTTGCACCATTTGCGCGCCTCGGGTGTCATGCCAAAATCAACGAACGCTACCGGATAAGGATTATGTTTATGGTAATGTTTCCACCACCACATAAGAAGCCATTCTTGTTCTTTATCACAGCCAATCATCACACCTTTTTTCATGGGGTTCCTTTGATGTAACGAATAGCTTCATGAATCTCTTCTTGCGCTTCTAGCGGCGCGTCTTGGAGAGCTTTTCTTGCATATTCAAGAGCTTTCTGCTGGTTTTCTTTACTGAAGCAATATTGCGTGATGGCCATTTCAACCTTCCAGCGATTATCTTTATCTTCTTCTCCAAAATGTTTCAAATACTTCGTCAAAGGTTTAATGACTTGGTCAAGAGACATATTTTCTTCTTGCCTTACTTGAAAATCTAAAAATGCCAGCTGCAGTTGAGAGCCTTCTTTGTTATGAGAGTCTCTTGTTTGAATTTCTTCTTTGAGCTTTTTAGCTTTTTTTTTCTCTACGCCTAAACATCTCTTGTACTGCTCTAGAAGAAAAAATGTGCTTGAGTCTAGCTTTAGTCCTATTGCAAGGAGCTCTTCTTGAAGTTTTTTAATACCAATTGTTTTAGCTTCTGTGTAGTAGTGTCTGAGGATTTCTATCGGCATTGCTTTCGGATCTATCTGAACAAGCTTCTCTTGCAGAACTTGCGCTCTTACAAAAACTCCCTTTAGATGATCTGCCATTTCTGTAGGATTTTTTGGAAGATATCCAATTCTTGTGATCTCTTGCCCTTCTTTATCAATGAGGACAAAAATAGGCACTTGATCAATATGATACTTTTTAGACATCTCTTGTTTACCAACATCTGACACATACACACGTAAAAGGTTGAAGCTTTCAGAAATAGAGGCTTTAAAGGCTTCTTGATCTAAAATATCGACTACGAGCTTATCACACCACGGACACCCTTCCGTGCTCAAAAATACAAGGAGAGCGGGCTTTTCATTTTTTTGCACATACTCTGCAAGGCGCGGAGTTTCTAAACCAAATAGAGGGCCACTCAGTAAAAAAAGGAGAAAAGAAAGGGCTCGTAACATATAATTCCTTGGTAGTTTAATCCTCTATAAAAAATGTTTCAGTTTCTTCCAACAATTATTTTGCGTCACCGAAAAGAAAATCTTAAAAAATGCTCGCTGCGTGGGCTGGAGAATCGGCCTGATTTTAAATTTTTTACATACCCTAAAGATATTTTACCCTCACTTGACGGTTACATCCTTTTAACGTTGGGAGCGCCTTCCCTTTCTGAAAAAGAAAATAAGCACGGTTTATTTCTTATCGATGCTACCTGGCGGTATGCGGGTCTTATGTTAAAAAATCTTCCACCTATGGATGGTTGCATCCCACGGAGCCTTCCCTCCTCCCTACGCACTGCCTATCCAAGAAGGCAGGATGACTGCCCCGATCCTGAATCAGGCCTTGCTTCGATAGAAGCCCTCTATGCTGCCTACGCTCTTTTAGGCA
This sequence comes from Parachlamydiales bacterium, assembly GCA_947474635.1. Classification (GTDB taxonomy): domain Bacteria; phylum Chlamydiota; class Chlamydiia; order Chlamydiales; family Rhabdochlamydiaceae; genus CANJJB01. The sequence goes on from CANJJB010000071.1 coordinate 3,808, forward strand.
GAAACACAGATGGCCTACTTGATAATTACTACTGGAAAGAACAATTCTTACGCTTAAATCCCGGACTTCCTTGACTTTTCAAACGCATTAAAATACTCTAGTCACTGCTATGAACCCAAAAATTTATCCCCTTACAGAGCACGGCCTTGCTATGGAAAGCATAGATGCCGATGCTCTATATGTAATGCAGAAGCTAAGAGATGCTGGTTTTATTGCCTTTCTTGTTGGAGGAGGCGTAAGGGACCTTTTGCTCAAAAAAACGCCCAAAGATTTTGATATTTCCACCTCTGCAAAACCAGAAGAGATCAAGCGCCTATTTCGCAATAGTATTTTGATTGGAAGACGTTTTAGACTAGCTCACATTCGCTTTGGAAAAAAGATTTTAGAAGTCACGACATTTCGCTCAGGGGATAATGAAACCGATTCTTTAATCATCCGAGATAATAATTGGGGATCGCCCGAAGAAGACGTCTTAAGAAGAGACTTTACAATCAACGGTCTTTTCTATGATTCTTCCAACCAAACCATTATTGATTATGTAGAAGGGTACCCCGATATTGAAAAAAAATATCTACGCACCATAGGTCAGCCGTTTCTTCGTTTTAAACAAGACCCTGTGCGCATGATCCGCTTGCTCAAGTTTAAAGCCAGATTTGGACTAGATGTATGTCCTGAGGCGCATATGGCGCTTTTAGATTGCAGAGGCGAGATCATGAAAAGTTCTCAAGCCCGCATTCTAGAAGAGCTTCTTAGAATGCTTGAGTCAGGATCTTCAAGGGCTTTCTTCCAACTCATGACAGAAAATGGCATTTTACAACTCCTGCTACCCGCTCTTGCTTCTTTTCTAGAAACACAGAATGGAGATGAAATATACTCTTATTTGAGTGAGATCGATCGTAATTTTCAAGATCCTGAAAAAATTGCGTTAGATAGATCAACACTTTTAGCGTGCCTGCTTTTTCCTTTTTTACAAACTCACATATGCACTCACTTTCTTCAAAGGCAAAAACTTCCCCATTTAGGTGAAATCCATCAGGAAGCGCATAACGCAATCGATACTGTGTTTAGACCCTTTTTCCTTCTTTCTAGAAAATTGAAAACAGCTTTAGTCACTATTCTCACTGCGCAATACCGCTTAACTCCCCTGGAAAAGAAAAAATCCCATCGCCTGCGCATCCCCAATGATCCCGATTTTCCTTTTGCGCTGCAGTTTTTAAAAATCAGAAGTTGTTTAGAGCCGGGATTTCAGAAAATTTGGGAAGAGTGGCACGCCCAGCTTGAACAAGTCGAGTTGCCTGTGCACGCGCCGCGTAGACCAAGAAGAAGAAAGAGACATGGACCCACACCTTAAGTTCATAGGCCCTCCCTTAGATCAAGGCCCTCTACCTGCCGTCTTTTATTTTGCTCTATCTGCTGAAGATAGCCTCGAGTTAGACCCTTTTAATCAGCCGGCCCTTCATTTACTTCCGTTTAACATACGCGTTTTTTCTATCACTCTTCCAGGTCACGATATACTCCCCGCCAAAGAAGCCTTAAAGTACTGGGCAGATCACATTCTTAAAGAAGACAATATCATCGAAGCATTTGTGACAAAAACGCGCACCATCATCAACACACTCATGCAAGATCATGTGATTGAAAAAGACAAACTTGCTGTGATGGGCCTTTCAAGAGGCTTTTTTATTGCTTGCCATGTAGCTGCCTCTATGCCTCTCATATCCACTATTTTAGGATTTGCACCTCTTACACATTTAGCTGTAGCAAAA
>CANJJB010000072.1 GCA_947474635.1 Parachlamydiales bacterium
AGCCATAAGCGTCATGCTGCTCCATTAGTTTCAGTCCCATCGTTTCTGTATAAAACTTGATAGCTTTTTTCAAGTCTTTGACAACGATCCAGGCTAGTTCCATCGATTTAATATGCATAATGCGTCTCCTTTTAAAGGAGCTTGATTGTCCTCCACATATTTATAATTTTACAATAGGAATATGCAAATTCGCTTTGAAATTATCAACCGAGATCTCTATGCTTAAGGCATGTCTATTGGCGTTGTCATATTAAATTGGAATGGTAGAGAAGATACGTTGAACTGTCTTGCTTCTTTCCAGGAAAGCACATATAAAAATTTTGAACTCATTGTTGTTGATAATGGGTCTACAGATGATTCCGTGAGCTGTGTTAAAGAAAAGTTTCCAGATGTCACCCTTTTGGAAACCTCTAAAAATTTAGGGTATGCAGGCGGCAATAACGTTGGCATATCCTACGCCTTAAAAAAAAATTATCCTTTTGTCCTACTCCTTAATAACGATACAGTAGTTGATAAGGACATGCTTAAAAGCTTTATGGAATCTGCTGAAAAAAATCCTGGGGTGGGAATTTTTGGAGGCGTCCCTTTGCTATTTTCCAATCCAGAAAAGCTCGATCATCTTGGTGGGAATTGGAATAGAAAAAAAGCGCAGTTTGAACTCATTGGAAGAGGAGAGAAAAGTTCTTTCTCTTGGAAAGAGCCTCTTGATTATGTCTGCGGCTGCTGCATGTTGATACGCAAAGAAGTTTTTCATAAGATCGGAGTTTTAGAGCCCGATTACTTTTTGTTTTGGGAAGAAGCTGATTTTTGCATGCGGGCCAAACGAGCAGGCTTTGATACAGCAGTTTGTCATGAAGCAACACTTCTTCATAAAGTTTCTGCTTCATTCATTGGAGGCAGCATCCATAAAACCTATTTTTGGTGGCGCAACAGATTTTTATGGATTAAGCGCAACTGCCCAGTGAAAGAAAGATTGTCTATATCTTTGCGCGTTCTTCTTCCTGAGTTGTTTCATATATACAAATTGCGCCTCATTAAAAGTGCAGAGCTCCGCCTTCTAAAAATTATGCGATCAAAAAAAGATCTAGAGCAAAAACAGTTAAAAATTAGACAATACCAAGCTGCTCTCCAGGGGTTTCGTGATTATCTTAACAATCATTTTGGAAATGGTCCTGCCTGGATCTTTGAGCGTCCTAAAAGAAAAGATCTTAAAAAAATATCGGATTAGTGCTAAACCTGTTATATTGTTGAAAGTTCCCAAAAGCGGATAATAGGACAGGGTTATGTACAGATCTTTTATTGCCATATTAGGCGTTTTTCTACTTCTTCTGACAGGCTGCGAAACAAGCAGAGTCATTGTCAACAATATACCCGAAAGAGAAGCAAATGAAATCCTTGTGTTCCTAGGAAGCCGGGGGATTAAAGCAGACAAAATGTTATCAAAAGGTGGCGGCGGAATTGGCGGTGAAGAATCTGCTAGCATGTGGAATATTGCCGTTGAAGAAGGCAGCATGATGGAAGCGATGTCGATATTAAATCAAAATGGCCTTCCCAGAAAACAAGGAACCAATCTTCTTGCCTTATTTGCCAAGCAAGGCCTCATGTCATCTGATAAAGAAGAACAAATCCGTTACCAAGCAGGTCTCGAAGAACAGCTCGCAGGAACGATTCGTAAAATCGATGGTGTCATCGATGCGGACGTGCAACTCTCTTTCCCTCCTACAGAATCTGCAGGAAATGCCATGCCAGGGAACCAAGCTCCAAAAAAAGTAACAGCAGCTGTCTATGTCAAACATCAGGGCATCGGAGATGATCCGAATGCTTTTTTAACATCTAAAATTAAAAGACTTGTTGCAGGAAGTGTAAACGGTCTTGACATCAATGACGTCACGGTGATTTCTGATAGAGCAAGATTTGCAGATGTTACACTCAATCCGTCTCTTGAAGGCGCCCCAGGAGCTCCTAAAGAATTTGTGAACATTTGGTCTATTGTCATGAGCAAACAATCGGCTGCTAGATTTCGGTTTTTATTTTTTAGCTTAGTTTTAGCAAACATTGTGTTTATTGGAGCTGCGGGATGGATATTATGGAAATTTTACCCCATACTCCAAAAAAATGGAGGCTTTAAACAGCTGCTAGACCCTTTTCCCCTAAAAACACCTGAGACACCGAATGACAATGAAGCACAGTAGTTTAGTGGTCTTTAACTCCTTCCTTAGCCAATGCTCTTCTCCTAAAAAAGAAGAGCTGTGGAAATGTTTGGGAGATAAAGAAAAATCTCTTTTAGACTCTCTTCCCAAAACACGCGGTGAGCCTTATCGTGGATTGTCCTCTCCGCAAGATATTTTATCTCACACCCACTTCTCATGGTTTGCTCCTTACCTACGAACACTCTCTGAAAAAGATATCAGGCTTTTTCTTTCAGCTCTTACAGAAGAGCAAGCAGTAGGCTTAAAAAAAATGCTTCTTTTGTCCGATGGAAAAACAACTCTTACCCTAACTGCAAAACTATTTTTACAAAAAACGCTGCTTCAAGAGATCATGGGGACGCAGTCTGAGATCCTGCCGCCTGAATGCTTGCCTGACTCCTCCTTAAATGCTCTCTTAAACTTGCCATTTGGAGAGCTAGAGCAGCTAATTGCTTTTTTAGGGCTGCACGATCTTGCAATTGACATGAAACATATCATTGAAACCGCTAAGTTAAAAAAAATCCAGGCCGTGCTCTCATCGCCCCAGCAAAGCTACTTAAAAATCTTACTACAGAGCAGAGAGCCCGTTGTATTTACTAAAATGGGACTTGCCAAGTGGGATGGTAACGCAGAAGCTTTAAAGCAGCTCATTTGTCAGCGTGGATTTAACAGATTAGCAAAGGCAGTCTACAATCAAGATCCTAGCTTTATATGGTATTTAACGCATATGTTAGAAGCAGATCAGGCGCAGCTGTTTCAAAAACTGCACACCCCTCTTGATAACACAACTGCCATGCAGGCATTGATCTTTCAAATTTTTGAACTCCTATCTTTTATGAGGCATGCCCATGAGTAGATTATTTTCCCTCATCAAAAAAGATGTCCACCCAAAAGCGGGTAGTAAGGTGATTAGCTCAGAAGATTTCACTTCTCTTTTGTCTGCGAGTGAGATTTTAGGAAAAGCCCAAGAAGATGCAGATTCCCTTATGAAACAAAATGCAGCTGACTGTGAAACGCTTCGGCAGCAAGCGATCAAAGATGGATTTGACGAAGGCCTTTCCCAACTAAATGAAAAAATCCTCGAGCTTGACCAAGAAAAAAAACGCCTCCGCCACGAAATGAACCAAATGATTCTTCCTCTTGCTCTAAAAGCTGCAAAAAAAATTGTTGGAAAAGAGTTAGAAACGCATCCCGATGCGATTGTCAGCATCGTCATGCAAGCCTTATCTTCTGCTATGCAAAATCATCATATTACCATTTGGATTAACAAAGCCGATAAAGACGTTCTTGAAAAAGAAAAAACCTCGATCAAAGAAAAGCTCGAACACATCGAGTCTCTTCTTATCAAAGATCGAGATGATATTGCCCCTGGAGGCTGTATCATCGAAACTGAATCTGGCATTATCAACGCAGCAGTTGATAATCAGTGGCGCGCCTTAGAATCGGCTTTTGAAAGGTTTATAAAACACCCGCAATGAAAAATATTACTCTAAAACTTTTTCTCTTGTGCTTTGTTTTTCTAGCAGGCGCTCTTTTAGCAGAAGGAGAAGCCTCTCCTTTTGACTCGATGTTAGAAAATAGCTCCTCTGTCTTAGATGACAAGCCCCCTCCGTCACTTACATCAGAGCTTGCTGTCATCACAGGTCTTGCAGTCCTTCCGTTTGCTGTGATGTTACTAACCTCTTATGTTAAAATCGTCATTGTTTTATCTCTTCTTAGAAATGCCTTGGGTGTGCAGCAATCTCCTCCCAACCAAGTGCTCAACGGCATTGCACTTCTGATGACCATTTACGTGATGTTTCCTACAGGCCTTGCGATGTACAACGCCGCATCTAAAGAAATCAATGAAAAGCCGCCTAGCGTGCTTATTTCTTCTGAAGGATCTCAATATATCCTAAACATCGTAAATGCAGGTAAAGGCCCCTTACGTGACTTTCTTCAAAGAAATACGATCGGCAAGCACATGACCAGCTTCTACCAACTAGCCTATCGCTCATTTCCAGAAGAATACAGAACCTCACTCAAAAACACCGACTTCATTGTATTAATACCTGCCTTCATCACCTCTCAATTAAAAGCTGCTTTCGAAATTGGGGTATTAATCTACCTTCCTTTTTTTGTGATCGATCTTGTGACATCTAACATTTTGCTGGCGATGGGGATGATGATGCTCTCTCCTTTGACAATTGCCCTACCGCTTAAACTTCTTTTGATCGTGATGGTCGATGGATGGACTCTGATTATTCAAGGCTTGGTACTGACCTTTAGGTGAAAATATGTTTTCTGCAGAAATTTATCAACTCTCTTATCAAGCGCTTTTGATGATCTTGATTTTGTCAGGCCCTCCCATTCTCATCAGTATGGTGGTAGGTCTTTTGGTAGCTGTCTTTCAAGCGGCAACGCAGATTCAAGAACAAACCCTCTCGTTTACAGTGAAGTTAGTGGCTGTAATCGGAACACTTCTTTTGATGGGAGGATGGCTAGGAGGTCAAATCTTGCAATTTACGAGCACGATCTTTGAAAATTTCTATAAGTGGAGTTACTAGTAGAGTGGTAGACACCTCTGATTATCTCACTTTCTTGCTTAGTTTTTCTGATGTTCCTCCCGCCTCCATTCTTTCGACTTTTTTTTTAGGACTCATGCGTATTGCTCCCATCGTTGCCATTGCTCCATTTTTAGGGGCAAAATTGCCACTTCCTGTCAAAATGGGCCTTGTGATTGCGCTCACTGCAATCATCTTACCTCATCTTATTTTAACTGCGGCAAGACCTGCTCCCGCGTTTGATCAGACCTTTTCCCTCTACTGCTTAAAAGAGTTTTTCATTGGCTTTGTGATTGCTTTTCTAGTAACCATCCCTTTTCAGATCGTCCAAGCCTCTGGCGTACTCATTGACTTTTTACGCGGCTCTTCAGCTTTAATGGTCACAGATCCACTCATGCAAAACCAGGTTTCTCCCATTGGGGTTTTGTACAACTATATCTTTGTTGTTTTGTTTTATCAAATCGATGGCCCATTTATCTTTCTCCAAGGACTTCTTAACTCTTATACGTTGATTCCTGTTGATGGTTTTATTAGCGTAACCTTCTTCAACGCGGGAGGACACTTCTGGAAAGTGATCTTTACACTCCTGACAAAGTTTACAGCTCTTTCTATTCAGCTTGCAGCACCTTCGATTCTAGCGATTTTGATGGCTGAAATGTTCTTAGGCATTGCTAACCGCTTAGCGCCCCAAGTACAAATTGCTTTCCTTG
>CANJJB010000073.1 GCA_947474635.1 Parachlamydiales bacterium
CAAATATGGAAGCAGTTTTTATTGAGAGTTCCCAGAACCGTGCCCACTCTTGAAAATATTGTGAAAGAAATAGTAGTTTACCTTTCCCCAATTTTTGAAAAACTTCAAGCTAGAGAGGAAAAATGACCGATCAAAATTTGGGCCTGCAGAGCCGATGAGGTATCGAATTGTTTACAATATGGAGATATGGGATTCAAAAGAGCAAAAATAGTCGCGTGCAAACCTAAGGCTAATTACTTCGTATGGATACGCTTTGATGATGGCTTAGAAGCTGAAGTAGATCTTAGCTATTTAGTGGGTCAAGGTGTTTTCGAAGCTTGGGAATCTGCGGACTTCTTTAATCAGGTACGGATCGATCCAAAAACTGATACTTTGGCTTGGGGAAATGAGATTGACTTAGATCCTTATTTGCTAAGAGATAAAATTTCCAAGCAGAAATAATTTGCATATTCCAACGACGAATATGCAGACCTCCCCCCCCCCCCTCGATATCTTTAACCCCAAGCTCAAACACATCCACTTAGCTTACCTCTCACAAGATTGAAACTCCCCCGAGCTTGCTCTCAAAATCACCCAAGACAAACTCCAATCCCGCGGCTACATAGTCAATGTCTCGATTGCCTTCCAAGAAACTTTAAGCTGACTCCATTTTGTTCTAAGAAATCATTAATCTACTGATTTTAAACAACATGTATCCGGCAGGTGAAACAGAAATCATGTGTTCACCTGCCACTTATAAGCTTCCTAAAAGTGGCAGGTGCGCACAAAATTCCATAACTATATGACAACCAATAGATTATGACATGCAATAAAAAGCGCTGTTAAAATTATTGGTGGTAAAAAAGAAAGAAATCCTTGGATTCAATAAATGGATAAGCAACTCTATTTTAAAACTGTTTTCGGCAAAAACGACAAAAAAGCCATTTTTTGTATTTTGCAATCTGTTTATAATAAACATGTTAGGAAACCATCCTGCGCCAAACCTGCAAATGCACGTTTTGCGCAGGATGACTTGCATGTAATTACCGCCACCCTTATAATGCCTAAACATGAAGCCATTTGTCGGAAGAGAATACGAGTTAAAAAGACTGCGCGATTTAGCCCAATCGAAAACAGCCTGTTTAGTGGTGCTAAAAGGGCGCCGGCGCGTAGGAAAAAGCCGTCTAGTCGCAGAATTCGGGAAAGGAAAAAGATTTTTATCTTTGAGTGGCATAGCCCCTATTAAAGGTGTCACCGCACAAGATCAAAGAAATGACTTCGCAAAGCAACTAGCTGCCTTACTTAACATTCCTATACCATCTTTTACTGACTGGACTGATGCCTTTAATGATCTCTCAAAACATCTAAACACAACTCCGACAGTCATCCTATTCGATGAGATTTCGTGGATGGGATCAGAAGATCCAACATTCATTCCAAAATTGAAAAATTGGTGGGATATCACCTTACAAAACCATCCCTCTATCATTTTTGTTTTATGCGGCTCCATTTCTACCTGGATCGATAAAAACATCATCAATAGCACAGCTTTTTTTGGTCGGGTATCTCTCTATCTAGAATTAAAAGAATTATCTATTCCTCAATGCAAAAAACTATTAACGCTTCAAGGATTTCAAGGATCTGATCTAGATTTTTTCAAGATTCTTTCAGTGACAGGCGGAATTCCATGGTATCTAGAACAAATCAAGGCCCACCAAAGCGCAGATGAAGCAATCAAAAGCCTTTGCTTTGAAAAAGCTGGCATTTTGGTCCATGAGTTTGACCGCATCTTTAATGATCTCTTTAGCTCAAAAGGAGAAATCTACAAGAAAATCGTTAATATCTTAAGCCAAGGCATGCAAACGCAATCAGCTCTTCAAAAAGCTCTTTCCTATGCTAAAAGCGGGACCCTCAGCGATTATCTTAAAGCACTTGAAACAGGTGGATTCATAAGCAAACATCCCAGCTGGTCTATAAAAACCGGAAAATGCGGAAAGTCTACCCTCTACCGCCTCTCTGACAACTATCTTCGTTTCTACATACACTACGTTGAACCAAATCTAGCAAAAATCGAACAAGATGCTTTTATCGACATTCCCTTGTCAGCACTTCCTGGATGGGAATCTATGTTGGGTTTTCAGCTTGAAAACCTCTTATTAAAAAATAGACCTCTCCTTTATCGCGCTCTTGGCATGCATCCGCAGGATATTGTCGTTGACAACCCTTACATCCAACAAGCCTCCAAGAGAGAAAAGGGATGCCAAATTGACTATCTTATCCAAACACGTTCTAATACCCTCTTTGTCTGTGAAATTAAAATGCGTAGAAAAGAACTAGGATCTGAAGTTATTGACGAGCTAAAATCTAAAATAAACACCCTTGCTGTTCCTAAAGGCTTTGGGATCTCTCCCGTGTTATTCCATTTGGGTCCTATCTCAGACGCCCTTGCTGCCAACAAATATTTTTTCCGTATTATTGATATTGCCGACCTATCTTAACAGCCATCTCAACAAGTTTTCCATTGTTTCTTCTTGGCTCAACTATAACTTTGCCACTATCTACAGACACTAAGAAACAAGCATTTTCACTCCGGGTTTCTGCTAAATACCATATGACACTTGCCTTGAGCGGTATCCTAGGAGGGATACCCCACGAGCCATCTCCAAAATAAACAATCCCTTGGGGATCGATCTTCTCTTGTTTGATAGGATGCGTTCTCTTATAGCAGTGATTATGGTGCTCAAATGCGCAGCAAACGCCATACTTCTCAAAAAGAGTCACCCAATTCTCCCGGATTTTCTTAGACACCGTCTTGTCATACGAATAAAAAGAAGGGAAAGCTGCTACGTGATAAGCAGCTATTTTCACTTTGCGATCCTTCCTCTCTTCTAATGCTTTACTTAGCCACTCCGTTTGAGCCCCATCTATCGGAGTGATATGCCCGGTATCTAATAGAAACAAACTAAGATCCTTTCCAATATCTACCACCTGATAAGCTTCACCCTCTCTAGGAAAAGAAAAGACTGTAGAAAACATCCCCTGCTTATCAGATCTTCTCACATCGTGGTTGCCAACAACAGGAATGATCGGAATTAGCTGCCCATTACTTTTAACAAGCCCCTTTTCCCATGCTTTGAAAAAGGCTTTCCAGCGACTGATCTCCCACTCTTTTCCTTTTAAGATCCCGCGCCCACCTCCGACTGTATAAGCAATATCTCCTCCCATCACCACAAAATCAGGATTTTGCCTGGCAACTTCCTTATTCATCTTTTCAAATAAGTCTCTTTTGTAATAGGCATCTCCTCCTACTGCAAATTTCACGGGCTTGTCTGCCGCAAGCGTCTGGAACGTGTAAATCTTAGGTTCTTCCCCCACCCGGAACTGGTAGACTGTATCTTGAGTAAGTCCCATTAGCTCCACCACATGGATGCGCATCTGGCTATTTTCTATGACCCTTATCTTATCCCCCGTCTTGACCCACTCTTGATCCCCTACCTTTTGGGAATAAACCCAAGACCCTTGGGCTTCCTCATCTATCCAATGAACCACCATTGTTTGGGTAGGATCCTGCATCCATGATAGGTATACAGCCTCAGGCGCTGCAAGCAGCCCTCCCAAACACAACCAGCTAACAACTAAGCACTTAAAATAACGCATCTAACTCCTGAAATAGCAAGCACTTATATATACAATCCCCCCTATTTGGAAGCAAGTGATTTAACTCCCTCTATTCCAAAGAACTATGACACATTCATAGTTAATAATAAATGTTTTAATATAAATAAGTTTATTATATAATTATTATTATAAAACAATGAAAAGGAACTATTATGGAAGGCTTTAAACCATATCACAAAACAATGACAGATTTTCTAAAGGTCATACCAGAAACACATCAAGATGAAAGCAATCAGGGCACCCCTAAACAAGCTACCCTCAACAAACAAGTCAACACAGTGTCCCAGCCACTTCTACAAGCAGATGGTATCCACTCTATCCCAGGTAGTTTCCATTCCATCAAGAAGAAACTAGACCTTGATCTTACTAAGGAAGCCGAAGAGTTAATGCAGTTCATGGACGAGATAGAACAAGAAAAAGAAGTAGAGAAGATGTCGCCTATGCCCGCAAATGCTCCTTCCAAAAAAACAGCAACAGATACTGGTTCCCAGACAGAGAGCTTACCACCTGAGCAAATACACGCAATACCTCCACAGCTTCTAGAAGAACTTGCAAGTACGCGTCAAGCTTTAGAAACCTCCCAACAAGCTGAACAAGGTCTGCAGGATAAAGTCAAAGAAAAGGAAGGAATAATTCAAGCGCAACAAGCACAAAACCTTACTTTATCAGATAAAAATCAAACCTTAGATATTCGTGTAGAGGCTTTAAGCTCTCAGCTAAAATCTAAAGACAACGACTGCGAGCAAAAGATTAATCTCATTAAACAGAAAGCCTCAGAGGTTCTTGCAAATGCAAGCAGTATCCAGGAACAATCCGATACCCTATTACTAGAAAATCAAACCTTGCGCAGAGAAAATACATCCTTACTTCGACAAGTAGCTACGCTACGACGAAATAATACCGCTCTATTACAAGAATTAGAAGATTCTGCATCAGCTGCTACTGATGATGATACACGCTCAAGCATATCTGCTTCTTCACAAGAGCTCTCAGATATACAAGAAGCATTCACATACGAGCCAAGTGAGAATAACGCTGCTCCTGAACAAGATGCCGAAAAACTTGCAGTCTATCAGGACATTATGCAGCAAATGACCTACAATCTTGAAGAGTTTAAAAAACACCCAAATCCTCAAGACTCGCCACAGCTTGTTGAAACCTTACTCCGCCTTGCTAAAAGCATCCCATCATAAAACTAGTGGCCTGCAAGCAAACGATCTAAAACATGTAACCTGCATACTATCAATCAGTTACAGCCTTGCTTCTCAATGCATAACCCCCTCAACCACAATAGATTATGAATGTCGACTTTAGACCCTGTTTTACATTGCAAATACCTAATAACAAGTGTGTTGCACCAGACCATCCACTGTTATTAATAGTTAAATTTTTATTTACATTGAATCGGCTATTTGTTAAAATTGTGTTAAGATAATAATAAAAGGTATATATGGGTATTCAAATAAGTTCGACAAACATCAGGCGGGCAGACTATTACGCTAGTCCAGGAGCTACCGCTGAAACTAGAGACCTTGCAGCCCTTAAGGCAAAAATTGATGCAAGTGAAGCGCCAGACCTTATCGGCATGCTGATTAGGCTCATTGCTGAAAATGCAACAGGGAACTTTTCTCTAGATGTCTCTCGTACAAGCGCTACTCTAACACTACATGACGATGTTCCTCCAAGCAC
>CANJJB010000074.1 GCA_947474635.1 Parachlamydiales bacterium
CAAGTCGGTGTTTGTGGCCTTCAAGTCGGTGTTTGTGGCCTTCAAGTCGGTGTTTGTGGCCTTCAAGTCGGTGTTTGTGGCCTTCAAGTCGGTGTTTGTGTTTTCTAGGGTTCCGACTTTTTTATCAAGATTAGCGTTTGTTGTTTGCAAGTCGGTGTTTCTGGCTTTTAGGGCTGCGACTTCGGTGTCAAAGGTCGATTTTAACTCGTTGTGTGTTGTTTTTAATTCTTGAAGCTGATTTGCCATGGACGTAAGATTAGCAATCTCTTGTCGTAGTGTATCGATTGTTCGGAAGACGGAAGGCAAACACATAAAAATTATTAAATAGAGTACATCCCGAATGAGTATGACTCCAAAAAGTACATTAAAGGCGATTACCTTTACTTGGAGGACAATTACAATCAATACGCCAGCTTGTAGGGGATCGTTGTATATGCTGACTGAAACGCGGTATAAAAGAGTAGGTGGGGTTCCCTCTTGAGGCGTAAGAGCTGATTTGATGTACTCTGGGAGCATCTGGACTGTTTTTTCTCGAGCGGTAATGAGTACGGTAGCTACTCTGCCTGTTGAAAGACTAGAGGGTAAGAGAGCACGTAAAGCACCTATTGAAAAATCCATAAGAAACTCCTTTTTTCCACAAATTGTAATCAGAAATATTTTTTTATGCCATCATTAATTTTTTATTTTGAGACGCGAGAAAACCCAGTGCTTCAGCACTGGTATGAATCGCGCTTGCAATTATTTTTTTCACTTGGTATCTTGTTTAGCAAGACTCGATAACCAAGAGCCTTAAAAAAATGGCGGGCGGAATGTTCGTCAAAAGCCTGTGGAGCTGCCCTTGTTTTGAGGGAGCCTTGAAGCAGGAATCTTCTGCCTTTAGGCAGGAGAAGTTCAAAAGGTGTATATGGAAGAGATTAAAGAAGATCAGTTTGCAAGGGACACGCTAGAGAGATACGCAGGCTGTGATGTGAAAGATTTTCAGTCTAATTTGCTTCTTACTAATTTTCCTAAGTATGTGGATTATTTTGCAGAGTCAAGAAATGTGCCTGTTATTGAAGGCTCGATGTTTAAAGTTGCGCACTCACCGAAAGAAGATGTGAGTATACTAGATTTTAAAATAGGATCTCCTGCAGCAGCGCTTGTTGTGAACCTGTGTTCTTTTTTACCGATTAAGGCAAGCATTCTGTTAGGGATGTGCGGGGGTTTGCGTAGACGCTATCAAGTGGGCGATTATCTTGTTCCGGTTGCAAGTATTCGAGGAGAAGGGACCTCTGATTTTTATTTTCCTCCTGATGTTCCTGCTCTTGCTAATTTTTTAATGCAAAAAGCTGTTACAGAAGTTTTGGAAAGGGAGCAAAAAACATACCACGTAGGCATCACGTTCACAACGAACATGCGCTTTTGGGAATTTAACGAGGATTTTAAGAACAGATTAAAAGCGACAAAAGCTCAAGCAATTGAGATGGAGTGCGCAACTCTTTTTATTGCTAGCTACAAGCTAAAATTTACATTGGGAGCTCTTCTTCTTATTTCTGATCTTCCGTTAAATCCTAGAGGCATTAAAACAAAAGCAAGTGCAGAACACGTTTTTAAGACGCATACAGCCGCTCACGTAGAAACAGGTGTCAATGCGTTAAAGCTCGCAAGAGAGTTGCAAGCGCATCATGTGAAGGGCGCCTACCACCGTAATAAAGGTATGTGAGAAGAGATTCTACCCACAGAGTCTGTGGGTAGAGATAAATAGCTTAGAACCTGTATCCGATCGTGTTGCGGAATCCTACGTAATAGGCAGAGGCATGTGATCCATATAGATAAGTGTTAAACGGCTCTATACGGAAATCCCAATGTCTATTTCTTCCAAAACGGAACGTAATAGGAACAGCTAGGTCTGCGCCAACAACGGGAGAGCCCCAATTGAAGTGCTTTCTATTAGTTGGTCCTCCAAGGAGTCCTTTGAGGTTAACGCCTACATTGATGACGTCGCCAAATTCATGGTCATAGAGAAAACCGACAGTACCGTAAACAATACCTGGTTTGTGGGTATGAAGGTGGTGATGTCTTTTAGCAAAGTCTTGGATATATCCTACGCCTGCAAAAGGAGTGAGGTGGCAGGTTCCGTTGTAGAAGAAGTTGTATCCCATGCGGGCTTCTCCATTTACAAGAAAATGGCGATGGTTATTTTCTGTATAAACAAGCCATCCTTCTATTCCCCAATATAAGTCGTCGGGTTTAATTCTTTCGTATCCTTGATGCGCAGGATCAAATATGATCACGCGGTTGTGATATTCGTGGTAGGGAGTTGTTTTTGTAGCACCATTTTTTTTAGAAGAACTGGTTTTTTCAAAAGAGCCTCCATCGGTATACCCAGCAATGGGTATTAGAGCTGCTAGACCAAGTGTTAGGTAAATGTTTTTCATTTTTTTATTCTTTGAGGGTTTGGACACACAAGGGAGTTTAGTGGATGGCTGGATTTTTTCCACGTATAAAAAAATATGCGTCTTAAAAATAATAGAAAACAGTTGCTGCTGCGCTCATGAACTGTAGGGAGTTTCTGCCAGCTACAGTGAACCAGGGGCCGAGTGTACAGCTGAAGTCTTCACTCCAGCTGTACTCTACACAGGGAGCAAGACTAAATTGTTCTGATGAGGGAAGTCCGACGTAGGGAGAAGTGTGATCGGGTAGTGTTCCTTTTTTACCGGAGAAAGAAGAGCGGTTTTGGTGGAAGTAATGGATGTCGGTTCCTATGACCCAGTTGCGATCAATACTGTATTGGATAGCTACGTTAGTAATGAACTGATCTCCGGGTTTCACTTTCCCTCTAGTATCGAAGGCTCCGCCATAGCAATTGAACCCATGCACTTTTGCAAGGGAAGACACAACGTAATAGAGGTTAAGGTTGAAGTTAACGGGATGCTTAGGGGAAAAGTGGCATGTTTTAGCAAGGACTATGGTAAGAGAGGTGGCATATGTGCCACTTCCAAGGATGTCACTTCCATTTTTATCGGGATTGAGATGTTCATATTTTCCTGTGGGCAATGTCTCTCCGATTAAAATGCGGAAATCGGGAGTGGCTGTTTGTTTTTGATCATGGAGAATCTGAAAACCTAAGAAAGCTGTGGTATCACCATATAGCCATGAGTGTTGTTTGTTAAAATGACTATACGCTCCATTCACATCAAGTGTGATATCAATGTTTTTTGTGATGCCTGTTTCAAGGGAAACAAGAAGGTCTAGTTGAGTTGAGTGCTTCTTATGGGGAGAGCCCCAATTTTCAGTGTAGAAGCCATATCTTCTGAAGGCAAAAAGATAAGGTTCAACAGAGAGTCTTCCAGGTTCTGCATTCTGTGCGTAGAAAGCAAGAAGGGTGCCTGCATAGAGAGGCTCATGTTCGCTTGTGATTTCTTCTGCACGTAGGGATGTATCCAGAATTGAGAGGTAGGCAAAAAAAGCAATTAGAAAGATTTTGGGATAAGACATGACGCTATGTTAAGGGCTGAAAGAAGATTTTTCAAGAAAAAAAGGCCTCATAGAGGGTTCTAAGAGGCCTGTGGTGGGTCTATTTGGTGAAAGACCATTGCGAGAGAGCCTGTGCAGCCGTAGAAAGAGGTCTATTAAATAGCACAAAGCACATGGCAGCAAACCCTGCAAATGATATCAGGTTGAAAGTCGCTTTTTTCCATGTCGAGTCTTTATGAACATGGCGGCTTCCTAGGTATCCGAATGCAACAGCTCCAGCACCGATTCCGCCAATGAGAAGCCCACGCTCTCCTAATTTTAAGATGCGAGCTGGCAGGGCAGCTAATTGTTCTTTAGCGGCTTGTAATGCTGCATCTGATGTGGACAGTTTTTCTGCAAGTTCACGGATGGCTTGTTTTGCATTTTCTAGGCGCTGCCCCATATCTGCTAATGCGTGTGAGGCCATCTCTTTACACCCTTCCATTGCTTTTTCCACGCTAGAGCATTTATTAATTCTGTCTGCTAATGCAGCAGTAAGACTATTAATCCTTTGCTCTGATTCTGTAAGCATTTGTGAGAAGGTGCTAAAGCTGCTATTTACAACACTAAGCACAGCGTCTTTAGAAATGGCAACAACTTCAGGCGCCTCATCTCCAAAGGATACTAAGGTTGTTGGTAAAGCATTGATGGTATTAGCTACGTCCATAAGGGCTCCTTGGTTGATGCAACCAGTTTAAAAGATGGAATGCAGTATTGCAGAGAGGGCATTAAAAAACAAACCTTGATCAATTTTTTTTTGTGCAATTTAAAAAAACAGATGTACATAAAAAAACTCTTTTAGATAGAATCGCTGCCAATTTAAACAAGCAAGTAAGGAGCTAGAAATTTATGGCAGCAATAGTAGCACCATTAGTACCGTTAGTAGGAGCGGCAGCTCAGGCCGCCATTGCGCAGCATTTTTTTAATAAAAAAACTGATTCAGTGCAAGATGCAGTGGATAAAATTATGAAGCGTATGCAAGAGGTGATGCATACGTTATTGGATGCTGGGTCAGCAGCGCTGCTAATGCAGCAGGGGCAGGCCTTTAGTTATACACATCATTTGTTGCAAAATGTTGAAATAGCTTATGCAAAATCAATGAATGATACCGTAGAAAAAGCGGATATGGTTATTCAAAAGGCACTGATGCAGGTAGCTACAATTGTGTATGGAGTCATTCACGGGGCAGGAGAGTTGGAGCTGTTTAAGCAGGTTGATGAGATCAAGGCAGTTGCCAAGAGCGTTGTTGCTCTTATGAATGGAAAAGCTTCGCTAGAAAGTGCTTATCCGAATTTTATATCTTCTTTTCCAAAGAGGGGCGCTGTGAAAATTGGGTGTACAGGTTTTTTTCCTGATGCAGCAAATCCTAAGTTGATGCCTCGTCTTCAAATAAGGGGGAAGGTATTTGAGTGTGTCCGCAATTTTTCTCCTATAGAATTTGCAGTTCCTTATGAGCTTTTATTTCCTTCTGAAAATCACTCTCTAATGCCAGTGGGATATACAATCAAGATTCCCTATTTTGAGGGAAGTAGTCTATGCAAGAGGGTGCGTTATCAGGAATACAG
>CANJJB010000075.1 GCA_947474635.1 Parachlamydiales bacterium
ATCCCGAGATACTGGCCGCAGCCTCATAAAGATGCTAAAGGCAATCTTGTCGATCCTGTCAAAATCGCTTATGAAGTTCTAGATGATTTGAAAAAAGAAGACCCGAGTGTGTGCTACCAAGATTATGAAATATCAGGAGCGATGTTAAAACTAGAGCTTAAGCGCCCTCAGGCTCAGGGAGAGTCCGAGACGCTTCTTACGCAGGCATCCTACCTTTTGTCGAGATCAGATAAAAGTCCTTTTATAAAATCTCTTCTTTTAGAGCCCTCTTTGAAAGATATCAACCATCTGTTTTTTTTAGAAAAATCGGGAACGCGCCTTTTACAACTTGCACGCACGATTCCTATTGTGAAGCTTAAAACAAAATCAAACATCTGGAGAGTGCCGCCGCATCTTCTTCCAGAAAATACGCCTTTTTTAGCAACTCCCTATATAAAAAATGGAGAGATTGTCCATCTTGTTCTTGCGCAAGAGGGAAAAAAAACAGCTAGCGGGCACGTGGTAAGAGAAGGGAATAAACTCATCTTTGAAAATAAAACACTTGTAAAACCTGTTCCTCTATTTGTTGAAGAAGGAATGACATTTAAGGCAGGTAAACCCTCAGAAAATGAGCTAAAATTTCCAGTGACAGCTTCTTTGCAAGGGCATACCCTGCAAGGTGCTATTGCTTGGGACGGACTTGAAGTGGCAGAAGTAGAAAAAAAGCTGACGCTTCCTACTTTGGGCGCGCAAGAGCGCGGCGTGCTTCTATCTAAAAATTTTCAAGATAGCGGCGTTCTGATTGGAGATCAGGGGTTTTTGGCATATGAGATTGCAACAGCAGGTTCTGTTCAAGAGCAAAGACTTCCTATACACGTGACAGGCTTTTATGATCCGGGGATCATGCCAGTTGGCAATCGATGTATTCTCGTTGATCCAAAAATTACGCAGCTGATCAATGCAGCAACACATAACCAATACCTTGAAAAAACACAATCCTCGGGCATTCAAGTTTGGTTCAAAAACATCAAAGATGCAGAAAAGTTCCAAGCAAAAATTACGCAAGCTTTTGCTAAAAATGACATACAAAAATACTGGAAAACTACAACGTACCATGAGTATGACTTTGCAAAAGATCTTCTGCAGCAATTTCAGAGTGATCGGTATCTTTTTACGCTAATTGGCATCATTATTTTAGTTGTTGCTTGCTGCAACATCATCTCGATGCTTGTTATACTTGTAAACGATAAGAGAAGAGAAATCGGGATCATGCAAGCAATGGGAGCAACCCCTCGCAGCATCGCTCTTATATTCGGTGGCTGCGGAGCAGCTGTCGGCATACTCAGTAGCGCACTTGGCGTGGGAGCAGCTCTTATCACATTGCAGCATCTAGATACGCTCGTGCAAGTGTTAAGCTTTGTACAGGGGCATGACGCTTTTAATGCTGCTTTCTTTGGGAAAAATTTGCCTAATACGCTGAGTCATCAGGCGCTTGTTATGATTTTGATTGCAACGCCGATCATCTCATTCTTAGCGGGCCTTGTTCCTGCTATTAAAGCCTGCAGACTTAAACCCTCTGAAATCTTGAGGTCAGAGTGAAAAAAATCTTATCTGCAAAAAACATATCCAAGCTCTACACCTCCCCGATAAAGGTGCAAGTCTTATCCGACATCTCGTTAGATGTTCATCAAGGAGAGACAGTTGCAATTACAGGAAAATCAGGTGAAGGAAAAAGCACACTTTTACATATTTTAGGCACTCTTGAAAAGGCAACTGCTGGCACCCTTGAAATTTGTGAGAAAGAGCCTACATCCAAAAACGTCAGCTACCTGCGCAACTCCTCCATTGGCTTTATCTTTCAGTCCTTTAACCTTCTTGAAAATTACACGGTCCTTGAAAATGTCCTCATGCCAGCAAAAATAGGAAGACTAGACACCTCTCCCAAAAGCCCTGCCTATTTACGCGCCTATGAGCTCATTGAAGAAGTAGGACTTTCTGAAAGAGCAAACTTCCCCGCTAAACTCCTATCGGGAGGAGAAAAGCAAAGAGCTGCTATTGCAAGAGCCTTTTGTAACGATCCTGAAATCATTTTTGCAGATGAGCCCTCAGGAAATTTAGATCATGCTCACTCCTGTATCATCCACGCTCTATTACTTGGGAGTGCAAAAAAAAGAAACAAAGCTCTTATTATCGTAACACATGATAAGGAACTCGCCACTTTGTGCGACACCACTTACCACCTTATGGATGGAAAACTACAATGAACATTTTAATCATCGGCACAGGCTATGTCGGTCTTGTAACAGGCTCTTGTTTTGCAGAGATGGGACACCATGTCATCTGCCTTGACATTGATAATAAAAAAATTGAAGATCTCCAAAATGGCATCATCCCGATTTTTGAGCCAGGCTTAGAAGAGATGGTAAAACGCAACGTAGCAGCAGGAAGGCTATCTTTTACAACCGATTACAAGAAAGGGATCGAAGAGTCTCTTGTGTGTTTTATTGCTGTGCCAACGCCTGCAGATGAAGATGGCTCGTGCGATCTCACATATGTGATCAGCGCAGCAAAAGAAATTGGCAAATACATGACAGACTACCGCGTGATTGTCAATAAGTCGACAGTTCCAGTGGGCTCTGCTGCTAAAGTTAAAGAGGCAATCGGTAACGCGCAAGCAAGACCTATTCCCTTTGATGTCGTCTCTAATCCAGAATTTCTAAAAGAAGGGTGCGCTCTTGCTGACTGCATGAAACCAGACCGCATTATCCTTGGAGTTGAAAGTAAGCAAGCTCTCATCATTATGAAAGAGATCTACAGCGCTTTTACACTCAATCACGACCGGATCCTTTTCATGGACATCCCTTCTGCTGAAATGACTAAATATGCAGCAAACGCGATGCTAGCGTGCCGTATTTCATTCATGAATGAACTAGCAGGCCTTTGTGAAAAACTAGGAGCTAATATCAACGACGTGCGTATTGGTATCGGATCTGACCACCGTATCGGTTACCATTTTCTCTATGCAGGTATCGGCTTTGGCGGCTCTTGCTTTCCTAAAGATATTAGAGCTCTAGAATCTATGGGCACGCAGTCGGGTTACTCGATGCCTATTTTGGAAGCTATTGGAACGGTGAACAAAAGGCAAAAAAAAGTACTCGGACAAAAAATCACGTCCCACTTCCAAGGTAGCGTCTCGGGAAAAACGATTGCTATTTGGGGACTTTCTTTCAAACCTGATACAGATGACATAAGGGAAGCTCCTGCGCTTCAACTCATCGAAGAGCTTCTAGCGCAAGGCGCACTGCTCCGTCTCTATGATCCCGTCTCTATGGAAAAAACCCATGCGTATCTAAAGCCCCACCCCAGCATCCACTTCTGTGAAAATGAATATGATGCAGCCCAAGGTGCCGATGCAATTGCGCTTGTCACCGAATGGAAGCAGTTCCGCTTTGTTGACTTTGAAAAAATCTTAAAAGAGATGCAAGGCAAAGCCTTCTTTGATGGAAGAAACCAATATAAAAAACAAGAGATGCAAGCAAAAGGATTTCACTACTATGGTATTGGCGTGCCAAGTCACACACCTGATTGAAGAGACGCTTGGGAGACTCCTCTCCCCTGCCCGCTTTCCTATCGGAAAACTCGGAGAAGCAGCGCGCTACACAACGCTTGCTGGTGGTAAACGCCTGCGTCCGAGACTTGTCATTGCAACAGCTGCACTCTACAACGTTCCTCTTGAACATGCCATTTATCCTGCTTGCACGCTCGAGCTCATCCATGCCTACTCACTCATCCACGACGATCTTCCTTGCATGGACAACGACGACTTCCGTAGAGGTAAACCCTCATTGCACAAAGCCTATCCTGAAGGACACGCTCTTTTAACGGGAGATTTTCTTCTTACCTATGCTTTTGAAGCTCTTGCAGATGCTCCCTTTCTTTCATCTGACCAAAAAGTGGCTCTTATTCGCACACTTAGCTCAAGAGCTGGCGCCCATGGAATGATTGGAGGGCAAGAGCTTGATCTCGACTCCGTAGGACATAAAATATCTTGGGAAACACTACTACTTATCCATAAAAACAAAACAGCTGCGCTTATTACAGCTGCTATTGAATTTGGAGGTATTCTTGGCAATAGCCCTGATATGGAACTTTTGCGGCAGGTCGGCGAGCAAGTTGGCCTTGCCTTTCAAATACTCGATGACCTTCAAGATGGAGATGACCTCATCCAAGAAAGACCGTCTGCGCTTGCCCTATTAGGCCCTGAAAAGGCTAAGGCTTATGCAGATCACCTCTCTCAATCTGCACTTAAGAGCCTAAAATCCCTTTCAAAACCCTCTTTTGCCCTAGAAAATCTCCTCACTGAAATCCTATCCTCCTCTTCTTAAGACACTTAGAGTCTATTGACAAACCCCTCTTTTAATGTTAAAATTGTATTAAGAAAACATTAAGTAGATCATAGAGAGGTTATTATGGATTTAGGAACAGCTCAAACTGCCCAAGATTATTTAAGTATATCTTTAGCTAATAGCGAAGTGCAGAAATTTGGCGACCAAGAAAATAGCGTTGCAGAGCAAGGCACCCAAGCTGCCACAGCTGCTGCTGCTGATCAAGATTACTTTACACGTGAAGAAGAGCTTATGATGGATACTCAGTTCCAAGAGCTCCGCGATGAGCAACACAAAGACAATACCAGAGCTACAAGTGATAGCTGGCAACTCGAAAACATGGCTTTTAAAGCTTAAATTTTCATATACCTCACCAGTGCCTGGTGAGGTTTCTTTTTTTCACATTTGATTTTAAATAAGCAAATTCTTAGACTACTCCTTGTTCCATAGGTAGAGGCGTAATTCTTTTTATTCCGGATTAGCTCAGTGGTAGAGCAGTGGACTGTTAATCCATTGGTCGTAAGTTCGAATCTTAC
>CANJJB010000076.1 GCA_947474635.1 Parachlamydiales bacterium
AGCTACAGAAATCAGGGTCGGTCTTGAGATACTAAATCGCATGACAGAGCTTGGAAGACCAAGAAGCTATAAGGTTGGAGCTTAGCTCACAGGAAAGAGAAAAAACTCGTGCCTTTCAGGCATTTATGCAACAAAGCCATGTAAATACATGTTATACTTCTTCCAAATAATGGAGAGGTCTATATGAGTATGAACATAAGCGGTCCTGTTTCTGGCGTGTCTTTAAATCGGTTTGTCAATTGTTTTATTCAAAATGGGAGTGTGCAGTGGCGCAAAGTTGCAGCTGTCATATCTGTTGTAGCGCTAGCTATTCTGGCATATCGTCACTATCGTACCAGCAGCGTGCAAACCCCATCAGTTCCCCAAGCACAGCCTCAGGGCGTTCCGGGCTCTGGTGTACAAGGTGCAGCGACCCAACCGGTTCAAGAGCCCTTAGCCCCTGTTTCTCCTGGAAGATTTTTTGATGGTATTGATTCTTCGATAACAACATCTATTGCTAGTGGTCAGTCTTTTAAAACAAGGACAGATTTTTTTAATCCAGCAAAGGGCTGGCAAAGCACCCCTCCTTGTATCGGCGCCAGCACTTTCATAACTCCAGCAATGTTGGGACATCTTATGCGTAATAAGAAAGATGAAGCTGTAGGTACAAAGTACGTAGATGGAGATCACATAACAAACGGAGAGGCATGTTTACATACATTTGTGGTTCCTGTTGGTAAGGTAGCTATGACTGGAGATCTAAGATTTTTAGGAGGGAATGAAGGAAAAGGTGTTAAATTTAATGGCTCTCAAGTTCGTAACGTCATTTACAGTTTTTCTGTTCAACCCGATTTTGAAAAAGCTGGAGAAGACAGCGTTATGTTGCTCTTGGTCCAAATTCAAGATAGGGCTCTTAAAGGTATAAGAGACATGCCAGCTATGCTAACTCAGGGAGAGAAAAGAAATCCTGAAAAACGTCGTGCCTACGATGAACAGTTAGTTCAGTATATGATCCACCATTTATCACCTAGTGGGGAGGAGCGTCCAGGATTGGCGGAACTTAAAGCAGATCAAATCTTGAAATCAAAAGATGCAGTTAGGCAAATTGAAGCTTTTATCCAAGACCAACGGGGCCTAGATATACCTCATGTTATGAAAGGTCAATTTGTACAAGTGACAGGTAGTGGACTGGATCTTGATCATCAGAAGGAGGCTGATCATTTAGCTGGCAACTGTATTTGTGCATGGGGTCTTCAGCCGCTCCAAAAAGAAACAACACAAATTATTTCATTGGAACTTTTATTTGCTGTGTACGTTGAGCAGCTCCGCAATGAATTTAAGGTATTGAATCCTCATACACCGCAGGGGTATATCTACACGATTGATCCTTCTAGTATTTTTGCTGCCCAAGTTCGCGTTGATGGTGCGAGAGCTGGTGATAATGGCATAATGGTGAATCGGTTGCAGGCGTTAGCTTTTAAACATTTGGCCCAGGCAGAGCCAAAGCTGTTTTCTAACATGCAGGCGATTGCATTTAATGATTTTATGGATCCATCCATGGTGGGTTTGTTGCAAAAGGCCCTCCCAGGTGTTCAAATAGTCCAAGAGAAGGCTCTTTATCAAGGGCAAGGAAACACATCGTCGTATGTTGGTACTAAAGGTTTGGCTCTTGTTCTCCACAACAATAGTGACGGGTTTGGTCAGAACATTGAACACGAGAAGGGAGAGCGGAGTTTAGATGCCGTAAGGGGTGTGTACTCAGACGCTGCCCACGTTATGCGTAGAGACCGAGGAGATCTCCTAGATCGGGTAGTATACTAGGATATTTTTCTATGGCAGGCTTCCGTTTTTGGAGGCTTGTCATACCCCAGCATAATACCGATGCAGTAGCGATTTTCCAAAGCGTCTTGAATCTTTATACACAAGGCGCTTAAGGGCAATTTTTTGCACATCAAGAAAAGAAGGAGAAGCCTCTTCAAGAAAAAGAGACCCGCCTTTTACTAAAAGAGGATGTGCATCTAGGAAAGAGAGAATCTCTAAGTGAATAGACGCAAGGGCATAAGGTGGATCGCAGTAGATAATTTCAAATTCTGCATTTTTCTTGGCTAAAGTTTCTAAAGCTTTTTTTACATCGTAAGTTAAAATGGTGGCTTGGGTCTCAAGCTTTAGCACACTAAGATTATCGCGTATGCAGTTAAGCGCTTCTTTTCCATTTTCTACTAATGTTGCGTGGGCAGCACCTCTACTTAATGCTTCAATCCCCATGGCGCCACTTCCTGCAAAAAGATCAAGGAAACGTGCCCCTTCTATTTCAGGCGCTAGCATATCAAAAACAGCTTTGCGCACGAGAGCAGTAGTAGGACGCGTTTTATCTCCTTTAGGTGATTTTAGAGCTCTGCTACGCAGGCTGCCGCCAATAATATTAAGATGGGTCATCTTGTTCCTCTTTCCATTCGTTGCGAGTAAGGCGATACAGTACATGCTTTCTTAATGGATTTCCTTCGGGCACATGCGGATGATCAAAATCCTCTTTCGGATCGTGGTGCATACCGATTTTCTCCATGACAGCTCTTGAGCGCTTATTTGTGACAGTTGTAAAAGAAACGATCTCATCGAGATCTAGCATTTCAAAACCATACTTCAGGCAAGCAAGAGCACCTTCTGTAGCATATCCCTTGCCCCAATAGTCAAAAGCAAGCCTCCAGCCCACTTCAACTGCAGGTAAAAAATGAACTGGCAATATTGAGTTATCTAAACGATTCAGGCCTATCATGCCAATAAAATCAGCGACTCCTGGTGCAGAGACAGCCCAAAAACAACAGCCTGTTTTTTCAAATTTCGTTTGTATTCTTTTGACCATGTGATCACTTTCTTCCCTGCTTAAGGTAGAAGGAAAATACTCCATGACGCGAGGGTCTGCGTTAAGCTTTGCAAAAGGTTCTAAGTCTTCCTCCTTCCAAGAACGAAGGATTAAGCGATCTGTTTTAATTGTGAATATTTTATCCATAAAATATAGAGAAAGTCATACACTTTATTTTTCAGGAAAACAAGAGAAAAGAGCTGTTCCATGAAGATTGTAACAATGAAGAATTTTTTTCTTGCAGTTCTTGCTCTTTTAGTTCTGGGGGTGATTTTTCAAACTACTTCCACTTGGATAGATCAATATCGATTTCAACCACCTGGTCAGCAAGTGTATGTCAATGGAAAGCGGTGGCATTACTGTTGTAGTGGAAATGGGCCTCAGACGGTGATTCTTGATGCAGGACTAGGATCGGGATCTCTTGACTGGTCTCTAGTGCAACCTAAAATTGCAGAATTTACAAGAGTGTTTAGCTATGATAGAGCTGGGTATGGGTGGAGCGATGAGAGTTCTAACTCGCGAACTTCTGATCAAATTGTTGAAGAACTGCACTTGCTGCTTAATCAAGCTGAAATCCCAAAGCCGTATATTTTGGTGGGCCATTCATTTGGGGGAATAAATATGCAGCTCTATTTTTCTAAATATCCTGAGGAAGTACAAGGCATTATTCTTGTTGATTCTTCCCATCCCGAGCAAGTAGAGAAGCTTCCGCCTGAGCCTGAAAAATCTGTTGTAGAACATCCTTCAGTTCAGATGCTCCTTAGCAGGCTTGGAGTGATTCGAGTTTTGTGCTCTATTCCTTATGTAAAAAACATGATTTACGAGACATTTCTGTCATTTCCTGTTTCTATTAGAAAGATGTACTTAGCTCAATATTCATCGACCAAATATATCCGTACATTTACTCGAGAAAATGAGGCTTTTGAAGAAAATTTGCGTCAGGTAAAAGAAAGGCATATTTCTTTTGGATCAACACCACTCGTTGTCATTGCAGCAGGTGCAGAATCAAAAGGAGAATGGCTTAATTCTTACCCAGAATTACTTGCGTGGATACAGCAATCCGCATCCATTTGGCACGATCTTCAGAAAGACCTGCTATCAAAATCCTCTCAATCTGAATTCCTAATAGCTGAGGAAAGCGACCATATGATTCCTAGAAATCAACCAGAAATCGTTGTACAGGCTGTCCAAAGTATACAGCAAATGTGTCTAAAATAATGGGGTTTATGTTTGGGAAGACAGATCAGTATTTGTCTTAGCAACATATTGTTGCTTCCCACTGCGAGATTTATGGAGTATTGTCGGGAGAAGAAGATCTTTCTTGATAAGTGGTCTTAAGTAATGTTTATAAAAAAATCCTCTATGTTTCAATTTCAATAATTCCATAATTTCTTTGGCCGTTCTTGGCTGTTTACAAAAATCTAAGACTTTGGCTTGTGCACTAACTTGTGCACTAACTTGTGCACTAACTTGTGCACTAACTTGTGCACTAACTTGTGCACTAACTTGTGCACTAACTTGTGCACTAACTTGTGCACTAACTTGTGC
>CANJJB010000077.1 GCA_947474635.1 Parachlamydiales bacterium
GCATCTAAATAATTTTGAGCCAGCTTTCCAACGAGAGCACCAGCACCTATTGCCCCTAAGGCAGATCCCCACATAACACGCCGATTGTTTCTTTCTTCTTCTTCCTTTTTGAGCCTTTCTGCTTCAGCTTTTTTTTCTGCTTCAGTTTGTTTTACCTTAGGAGGCTCTAAGTTGATTGTTACACGCGTAGAGTTATTGCTATTCCAACTAATGAAAGCTGGAGGAGGCGGAGCAGAAAGATTACTTAATATCGATAAGGTAGAGCGTAACAAAGAACGTCCATTTAAACCCTCAGAGCGATAAGAACAACTGCTTGCATAGACCCTTTGCGTCCGATGCTCTTCTGATGGGAAAGGATGGTACTCTTCTAGACATCTAATAACTTCATATCCGTGCTCTCTAAAAAAAGAACAAGACTGAGGTTCATGCGCTTGCGCAAAGGGGGTGGCATTAGCACCATAAACAGGCATACCAGGCATACTCATAATAACTCCTTAAAAATTGAATTTTTCTTTATACTTCCAAGCATTATACGCCAAATTCCACTAAAAAAAACAATTTAATTATTTATTTACAAACCTCCTCTAAAACAGCCCCCGGTTAAAAAGATTGCAATATTCGACTCCTTTTTTTATATTGTGCTCACGCCGCTAGAAACGGACCTTTATTTTAAGGCTCATGTCACATGCATAGACATATTTTTCTTCTGTCCTCTTTAGCTTTACTGACGTGCGCCCCTATGACATTTGTGATAGCCTCTTCCCGCGGAGTCGAAGCCTATGAAGATAAGACCGTTGGCAAGATCGATATCTATATGGAAAACCTCCCTCCGGAGGCGCTATTTAATCCAAAGCCTGTTTTGGGAAAGCTAGAAACTAAAGTCGGCGACCCCTTCTCTCAAGGCGTTTTTGATGCTGATTTAAAAACATTATCTGAAGACTACGACAGGATCGAGCCCTCCATTGAAATCGTAAATGGGGATGTTTACATCTCTATTAAAGTCTGGGCAAGACCAAGAATCAGTAAGATTGTGTGGAAGGGAAATAAACAATTTTCTTCCAAGTCCCTCCAAAAAGAGCTCGGCATTAAGGCAAAAAAAGTTTTTAACGTCGTTGAGTTCAATAAAGCCTTCAATAAGGTAAAAGAATATTACATCAAGAAAGGGTATTTTGAATCCCAGCTCTCCTATCAGCTCATACCTAATCTAGTGGATAATACAGTTGATATTGAGATCACCGTCATGGAAGGCATATCAGGCCTTATCGATGATATCGTCTTTCAAGGGTTTAGTCCTGCTGAAAAGGCAGAACTCTTAAATATGGTCTACACAAAAAAATATCATCTTCTTACTAGCTGGCTAACAGGCGGCGGTATCTATAATGAAGAAGCCGTTGAGCAAGATAAATTAACGATTGTTAATTTTATGCAAAACCATGGATATGCTGATGCAAAAGTAGATATCATCACAGCACCTGCTAAAGCAGGGGGCAAGATCATCCTTTATGTGACAGTTGATAAAGGACCCATGTACCATTTTGGATCAGTGACGTTCAGAGGTAACTCCCTTTTTACAGACAAAGAAGTAGAAGATGTCTTCTTAGCAAGACCTGAAGGTATATACTCCCCTGAAAAACTCCGCAATACCGTTCAAGCGATCAAAGAACTCTACGGGCGCAAAGGTTACATCGACACGAACGTTCAATTCGAAGCAATCCCCCTAGGAAGTACGCCTGTCTACAACATTGAATTTATCGTCGAAGAAGGTCAGCAATATAAAATTGGCATGATCAAGATCTTTGGTAACGTCCAAACAGAGTCACATGTCATTTTACGAGAATCGCTACTAACGCCTGGCGATGTGTTTGACTCAGCCAAGTTAAAAAGAACCCAGCAACGCCTTGAAAATATAGGGTATTTTAAATCGGTTAACGTCTACGCAGTCCGCACGCAAGATGATCAAGATCTCGGTGAAAATTATAGAGATGTCTACATCGAAGTGGAAGAGACAACAACAGGCCACTTGAGCCTTTTCTTTGGATTTAGCTCAGGCGATGGAGTCTTCGGCGGTCTTGACCTGACAGAGACCAACTTCAACTATAAAGGTCTTGGCAAAATGTTTTCAGAAGGCCCTTCTGCTCTCCGAGGTGGTGGGGAATATGCGCATGCCAAGGCAACATTAGGTGCTAAACAAAGAAGTTACACCATCTCTTGGCTAACGCCTTACTTCCGAGATACTCTTTGGAGAGTTGGATTTGACCTATTCATCAGCCAAACCCATAACCTTGAAGCTAAAAAATATGCAGTCGACTCTTTAGGGGGCAGCTTATATGCCTCATATCCTCTTACCGCCTATTGGGCCTTTGGCTGGAAATACCGTTTCAAACATGCTAGCATCGATGTGAAGCACAACGCTCCTGCTAAAGAACAAGAAGACAGGACAACAGGTAACGTCTCTGCTACATCTGTCTCTCTTAACTTTGATTCAACTGACAGTATGGGCAAACCCCATAACGGCCTTCGCTCCATGTTCGAAACAGAGTTTGCAGGGGTCGGCGGCACATACTCCTTCTTGAAATACTCTGCCCTAAATACCTACTATCAAGAGCTCTGGAGTAGAGGTGTTATGAAATACCGCGCTGACTTTAAATTCATTCAACCAACGATATGGACAAAACACCCCCACGATATTCCTATCAGTGAGAGATTCTTTGCCGGTGGTGAAAACACCGTTCGTGGTTATAAACCATATGATCTCGGATCGCACTACTCCGATGGAGATCCAACAGGAGGCATTTCTTATTCCGTTCTCTCTGTTGAATACCTCCAAGAAATTTTAAAAATACTTGATGCCTTCGTCTTTGCAGACGCTGGATCTGTCAGCTTAAGCAAGTTTGAAATTGCCAAGTACAATATGAGCTGGGGGGTTGGCATACGTCTTGAAATCATGAACCGCATGCCCATCATTCTAGGTTATGGCTGGCCTGTTAACCCTTCTGATAAAAAAGAAGTTCAAAAATTCTTCTTCCAAATGGGAGGACAGTTTTAATTTATGAAACAAATACTAAGGAGACAAACAATATGAGAAAAATTTTATTTCTAACATTAGCAATGTTCAGCTCTCTATGTGCTGAAGGCGTTATCCCAACACTCGGCGTTGTCGATTTCGACATCTGCGCAACCGACTCGAAAGTAGGAAAAGAAGAGTCAACCTCTTTTAGCACTCTGCAAAGTAACGCAATGAAAGATATGCAAGCGATGGAAAAAGAAAGGCAAGAACTTGCAGAAAAACTAAAAGACCAAGACTACCTTGATGGACTCTCTCCTGAGGCACAAACAGAGCTGCAACAAAAAATGCAAAACCAACAAATGAAGATGCAGCTTGCTGGAGAAAATTATGAAAAAACTCTCCGCCAAACATATCAGAATATGGAAGAAAAGTTGAGCGCAAATATTAAAACAGCTGCGGAAAAAGTTGCTCAAGAAAAGAAATTAGACATGGTCATACCTTCTAGACTCTGCATCTATTCTATACCAACGCTGAATGTCACTGCAGAAGTGATCAAAAAAATGGATGAATTCTCTGACAAAGCTCCTAAAGAGCAGGCAACTAAGAAATAATGCCCTCCTTTACTCTCCAGGAACTTGCAGATCTCACAAAATCAAAACTTGCTGGTGATCCTTCTTATAAGATCACCGGCATCGAAGATTTAGAGACTGCAGGTCCTGAAGAGATTTCTTTCTGTGCAAACACAAGATACATCCCTCTCATTGAAAAGACAAAAGCTGGCGCTGTATGCATCGATTCTCAGACACCCCTCTACGATGGCAAAAACTTTCTCATCTCTGATTCCCCTTCCGCTACATTCCAACTACTGATTAACCTTTTTCTCGCAACAGATGCTGCCTTATCAGGATTTAAAGGCATCCATCCAACTGCTATCATTCATCCTCGTGCTAAAATAGGCAAAGATGTGCAGATCGGACCCTACGTTGTCATTGACCAAGGGTGCGAGATAGGAGATCATACCATCATTCATGCAGGAAGCTGCCTCTCATCTTTA
>CANJJB010000078.1 GCA_947474635.1 Parachlamydiales bacterium
GTGCATCACCTCGTATCTCATGGAGTACGCAGATTTTGTCTTTCTCCCGGTTCAAGATCCTCTCCCCTTGCCTACGCTATTGCCGAAGAAGATCTCGCTTCTTCTTTTGTGCACTTCGATGAAAGAGGAATGGCCTTTCATGCCCTTGGCTATGCAAAAGCCTCTAAAGAAACAGTCGCAATTGTCTGCACATCGGGCTCTGCTGTTGCTAATTTATTTCCTGCAATTGCAGAAGCCTCTCTATCAGGCGTACCTTTAATTATTCTAACAGCCGACCGCCCTCCAGAACTCTCAGATTGCGGATCGAATCAAGCCTGTGACCAAGTGGGGTTTTTTGGCAATTACGTCAGATGGCACTGCGACATGCCGTGTCCTGATCCTCACATATCAGATAACTACGTAGGATCAACGATAGCTCATGCAGTGTATAGAGCCACCCACTCTCCGAAAGGCCCTGTACACATCAATTGCAGGTTTAGAGAACCCTTGTTTGAAGGAACATCTCCTCACATTCACAACTCGACTCACTACGAAACATCCCACTCCTCTCTTTCTACAGCCACATTAGAGCGCTTTGGCAAACAACTCTCTAAGGCAGAGCGCGGCGTGATCATTGCCGGATCTTGCTTAAGCAATAGATCATTAAAAGGGATCTACGCTCTAGCAGAGCATTTACACTTTCCCATATTACCCGACATTTTATCGGGACTGCGCTTTGATCACGATCACCCCATGGTGATCCGCTACTATGATGCTATTGTTAAATCAATACCAAGTCTCAATCCTGATTATATTCTCCACTTGGGCGATCGGCTAGTATCAAAAACGCTTCTTGAGTGGATAAAAAATAAGGCGCCTCAGAACTATACCTTGGTAGCTGACCATCCCTTTAGACATGACCCTAGCCATATGCTCACCCGCCGCATTGAGTGCGACCCTACTCTCTTCTGCGAACAAGTCCTATCTTTTACATCTCATAAAGCCTCTTGGTACAGAGAGTGGAAAGAAGCAAGCCACATGATAGAAGATGAGCTCATCTCACTTGAGCATACCTTCTCAGAGTTCGGACTCATCCGCTCTTTGCATCATCATATACCTGCGCACTATGCTATTTTCTTTTCCAATAGTTTACCCATCCGTCATGCCGATCAATTCTTCTTCCCCAGATTTTTTAAAGGCCCCATTTTTGGCAATAGAGGCCTCTCTGGCATCGATGGTAATATTGGCTCAGCAATCGGCATTGCAGAAGGCGCGCAAAGACCAACGATTGCCATTCTTGGCGACTTAGCAGCTCTCCACGATCTTAACTCTCTAGCTCAAATCCATAAAAGCTCCCATCCCGTGATCTTTTTAATCATCAATAATCACGGCGGCGGCATTTTTTCTTTTGTTCCTAACCCCTCAAAAAAAGAAGTCTTCGAAGAATTCTGGGCAGGGGCCCACACGCTCAATTTTGAGCATGCTGCAAAAACATTTAACCTACCCTATCTACACCTCAAAAACTTCTCCTCTCTTACAAAAGCCCTCAAAGAAGAAAAATCCTGCATCATTGAGATGACCACAAATAGAGAAGAAACCCACAACCTCCACACCCAGATTTTAGAAAAAATTAAAACATGCCTAAGCTCATCTTACTCCACGGTTTCTTAGGAGA
Organism: Parachlamydiales bacterium; assembly: GCA_947474635.1. Classification (GTDB taxonomy): domain Bacteria; phylum Chlamydiota; class Chlamydiia; order Chlamydiales; family Rhabdochlamydiaceae; genus CANJJB01. The sequence goes on from CANJJB010000078.1 coordinate 1,655, forward strand.
TCCCAGCGACTGGGACAAAGTAATATCCTTACTTCCAGACTTTGAGTGTGAAGCATTATCTTACCCTTTTGTGATTCCGCAAGAAGGCATACTTGTTGGCTATTCGATGGGAGGAAGAATTGCATCCTCTTATCCCCACCCAAAAATTCTCATATCATCTCATGTAGGACTTGTAACTAAGCAAGAAAAGCTAGAAAGAAAAATATGGGAAAACAAATGGCATGACGTTTTAACAACTCAAGGCCTCTCCACTTTTCTTCAACAGTGGTATGAACAACCCTTGTTTTCATTGCTCAAAAAAAGCCCCAACTTCCCAGCTATTTTTCAAAGAAGACTTAAAGTAAATCCCACAACAGCTCTCCATCAACTAGAAACCCACTCTCTTGCAACGCACTCTTTTTGCATCCCTAAAAACGCCACTTTTTTATGCGGCGCGCAAGACTTAAAATACACCAGCCTGTATACTCAGCTTTCATTAAATCCTTTATTTGTAGAGGAGAGTTCTCATGCCTGCCACCTTGAAAAGCCAGAGCGCTGTGCAAACCTCATCCGCCTTTGCGTGGAACGCATGCGGAACATACCAGGACATCAAGTACCACAAAGGTGATAAAATTGCCAAAATCACCATCAATAGACCCCATGTACGCAATGCTTTTCGACCTCTGACTGTCGATGAGATGATGCATGCTTTAAATGATGCAAGAAATGACCCGCAGATAGGCGTCATCATCCTAACAGGAGAAGGCAAAGATGCCTTTTGTGCAGGAGGCGATCAAAAAATTAGAGGTGATGCTGGCTATCAAGATCAAGAAGGAATAGAGCGCTTAAACGTCCTCGACTTCCAAAGACAAATCCGCAGCTGCCCCAAACCCGTTATTGCCATGGTTGCAGGATATGCAATCGGAGGAGGACATGTCCTCCACATCGTGTGCGACCTTACTATTGCAGCAGACAATGCCATCTTTGGTCAAGTAGGTCCAAAAGTGGGCTCATTTGATGGAGGATATGGATCGAGTTATCTTGCCAGAATCGTAGGCCAGAAAAAAGCTAGAGAGATTTGGTTTCTCTGCAGAAAATATACCGCCGAAGAAGCTCTCAACATGGGACTCATTAATCACGTCGTCCCCTACGAGGATTTAGAAACTACCACCATACAGTGGTGCAAAGAAATCTTGCAGCACTCACCCCTTGCAATCCGCTGCTTAAAAGCTGCACTCAATGCCGATTGCGATGGACAAGCAGGACTCCAAGAACTTGCAGGACACGCAACCATGCTCTTTTACATGACAGAAGAAGGAAAAGAAGGGCGCAACGCCTTTTTAGAAAAAAGACCCCCTAACTTCTCACAATTTCCCTGGAGGCCCTAATTGCGCAGCACTAACAAAACAATTCCCTACAGTATCTGGTTCCAAGCCATACGCCCTAAAACCCTGATTGCGTCGATCTCTCCCGTGCTGATCGGTCTTTCTTTTGCAATCAAAGTCCACTCCTTCTCTTTTTTTTACGCTATCCTTACATTGCTTGTTGCTCTTGGCATTCAAATCACAGCCAATCTTGCTAATGACTACTTCGACTATGAAAAAGGCGCAGACACTATCCACCGTAAAGGCCCCATCCGCGTAACACAAGCAGGGCTCATCTCCCCTGAAAAAATAAAAAAGGCCGTACTCGTTACAGTCCTACTCACCTCTCTTTTAAGCTCATTTTTGATCTTAAGAGGAGGAACTCTAGTAGCTGTACTATCCTCCATTTCCATCTTACTTGCCCTTGGCTACACAACAGGTCCCTTCCCTCTTGCATACCTCGGTCTTGGCGACCTCTTTGTCCTTTTCTTTTTTGGCCCGATTGCAACATGTGGTACCTATTTTTTACAAACAGGCGCGCTCTCTTTCAATGCGCTCGCAGCAGGCCTTGGCTGCGGTCTTTTATCAACCGCTATTTTGACAGTGAATAATGTAAGAGATATTGAAGAAGATAGAAAAGCTCACAAAAAAACGCTCTCTGTGCGCTTTGGGAAAAAGTTTGGACAGTGGGAATATACTCTAGCTATTCTATTTGCCCCCCTTCCCGCCTGTTTATTTGGGCACTTCCTGCCCCTTCTCATGCTGCCGCTTGCCATACCGCTGATTA
>CANJJB010000079.1 GCA_947474635.1 Parachlamydiales bacterium
ATGGCAGCTGTTTTTTCATTTTCCTCTATGCGCTCCTTCGAAGGAGGGTGCGTTGCAAAGAGTCCTGATAGGAAGTTAGGTGCTTTGTTATCTGCAAGGCGCAGGAACGTTCTTTGGAGTTCTATTGCAGCTCTAGGATCGTAGCCGGCATGTGCCATATACTTGATTCCATAGGCGTCAGCTTCTAGTTCTGCTTCTCTACTGTATTTTAAATGGACGAGGGCAGAACCCAGCATGCCAGATCCCAGGATGATATCTTTGTACCTGCTGCCTTCTAATATCCCTTGCATGCTGACAAGTCCTATCTGCATGAGAAGGGAGCGTTCGAGGGCTTTAGCGCCGTGTCTGGCTGCACTGTGGACGATCTCATGGGATAAGACGGCTGCAAGCTCTGCTTCACTTTTTAGCTCAAGTAGAAGGCCGCGGTTGATCGCAATTTTACCACCAGGGAGTGCCCAAGCGTTTGGTATGGGATTATCTAGGACCACAAACTCATAGGGGAGCTTATTGCGGTCACTTACAGAGGCTAGCTTCTGGCCAACTTTTTGTACGTACTGCATAACTGCAGTGTCGGCGGTATAAGTGCCTCCTTCTGCTTGTTGCATGAGGAGGTACTGCTCACTACCCATGACTATTTCTTGGGCCTCAGAGACAAAATGGACCTCTTTTTTTCCTGTCACAGGGTTGCGTGAGCAGGCAGAAAGCACAATGAGAAGCAACAAGAGTTTCTTAAATTTCACAAGTCATCCTAAAGTTCACACGGAGCATTGTACCTGATCGGCAGATTTTTTTATGAGAGATTTTTTTTCTGGAGATGATCCTTAAGCTGCTTGTGCTTAAAACATTAATAGTAGAATCATTAGCTTTTATTACATTAACTAAATAATTGTGTTGATATTAGTTTGTTTAGATGTTAATTTAAAGTTGTAGACGCTATAAACTTTTGATTTTGCGTGTAGTGGTTTTGGTAATCACTACAACAAACAAAAATACTCAAAATTTCATGTCCTCTATAAGAGGTAGTTGACTATTGGTCTGCTTCATTAACAGACAATAATCTTAAAAGCTTGAGTAAAAAATAGCATCTTCCCTTCCCGCGAAATTTCCAAGAGAGCCACTTTGAGCGTATTTGACAAAAGGCGGGAAGGCCTTTTTTTCTTGAGTAGTTTTTCCCAAAACACTTGTTTTTTTCTAGACAGAAGAAGGGAGTTTCGTTGTACTACATGTTAGGGCTCGTAAAAAAATAACTTCCCAATCTTAGACTGCGCCAAAGTTCCCGGGGCTTCGTGATCGCAAGGGAGTCAGTATTAATAATACAGACTCCCTTGCGATCGCGTAGCCGCGGGGCTTTCGCGCAGTCTAAGATTGGGAAGTTGTTTTTTTACGAGCCCTTAGTATATCCTAAAAGTGGCCTTGTTCACCTTTACGGTCACCTAAAAGGCTCCTCTCTTGCTCGTCTTTCTCCTTGTCCATTATGCTGAAGGCTATGGATCTTGCTTGACCGAAAACTTGCCCTGTACAAGTGAAAGAGGCCTCATATTAAAAATCCTCTCTATTTATTAACTTCTTGATAATAAACATGTTATTATCAGGAGAGTGCATTTCTGTTTTTTTATTAAACATTTTTTATTTTATTTTATGACATTTAATGCTATAATTATTCATATTAATTTAAAATATAAAGGAGTTTTGTGTGTGTAGCGAATTAGCAGCAGTTGCTTCAGGGATTGCAAGTGGCGTTGTTACTATGGGCTATCTTTGCATGGAAAAAAACAACTCGAAAATAATAAAAAATTTTGGAAATATTATGTTCCTTGGAACGCTGTTTGGTTCATGCATAGGCGTTATTTTAATGAAAACTTCATCATCATCTCTGAGTGGAAGGGACATTTTTAAAATAGTGGGAGGGGGTCTTCTTGGTGGGCTACTGGTTGGAGCAAGAATGTCTCCTATTAACTTTACATTTTTTGCTCTCAATTGTGCTAAAAATCTTCTGCCAAGTGGCACGAGAATTATGTATGAGTACACCAATTTTGGTTCTAGAATCTCCATCTTTTAGAGTATACAGCTGACTGATCTTGCAAGCTTTTGCCTTTTAGGGTGTATTTGCTTAAGGTGGGAAGACGATTTTGTGTTCTAGATAACACCTCTATTCTAAGAAAAAACGTAACTATTCAGATACCCCTCCTTTGTCAGGGAACCTGAAAAATAAAAAGTCAGATAGCGATTGCTTGCAGAGCGACCTCTTGATCGCATCTGCCAATGCATCCCAAATATTCCACCCCTGTTTACGTGCTGTCGAGATGTAGCCGCGAATGCGACAAAACATCTCGCCTCCTCTGAACACGCGAAAACAGCCCCCTATTTTTTGCTTTAGCTTCACCATGCGTACATCCCGCTCACCTTGATTATTTGTAAAGGGAACCGAAAAATCATGAATAAATAGCAGCACGTAATCACATTTCTCACTTAGGCGATCCAAGAGGTTTTTTCCGTCTCGTTGCTTGTGTCTCCCTCGTTTGCCGGTGGGCAAAGGAGGGAGAGACGCATGATACGCAAAACCCTCTGTTAGAATCTGCTGATAAGTTTGTTCTATTTGTAACACAATTTCGGGTGATAACGCTCCTTGACCGGCGTGTTCGTTGACTTCTTTATTTGCTAGGAGGAGAAGATCGTGCATTTGCTTAGCCCATATTTCTTTTTCTTGCTCATGAACGAACACTAATTCACGTAGGTGGTGAGCATTGCATAACCCATGCTTAAGCTGCTCATAGGAAAAATACGGGAACCAATGATCATGTATTGCTGTCCCTCGAAATCGTGGTAAAATACCAGCAGCATCCATTCCTTTTACAGGGGTGTAAGAATTATTTTGTTTCAAGATAAAGAGCTTCAACCACACGCTGGCACGCTCACTAGAGATCACAGAGCACACAGAGTAGGAGACATAGAGAGTTCTATCTCTGTTTTTCTTCCTCTGTGATCTCTAGTGAGCGTGCCAGCGTGTGGTGCAAAATATCTTCTCCAGGGAGGACTGATCTCACGTCATGACGTTGACTGAAAATGTGAACAAGGCCACACCCGCTTGGAGAAAGTCGAAAAACCTCCCCGCTCCTATATGACTTTTTAAAAGCTTTTGCTTTTTAGGTGGAGGTTATTTACTGTGTGAGAATATGCGCATAGGACTGATCACACGTAGGGGAGCTGAGACTTTGTGGGCAGGAGATATCAAAGCTCTCCAAGTGATACAGCATGGGATGATTGAGCTTGGGATAGATGCTCATCTGGTTTTTGATTTTCATGCTATTGATAGTTATGATTTTCTCTTTTTGTCTAACACTTGTTTTGATCTGCGACCTAGTTACAATGCTCTGAAACTTCAGGGTAAGCGTTTTGGCTTGATTGCTTTCCATGAAGATAGGGAAAAATATAGGCCTGTTCAGGCAGGATTTTTTAGATATGTGCAAGGGTGTTTAAAGGGGGAGTACCAGGTTGAATCTTTGTGGGAAAATCCTGAAATTTTTTTTCCTCTGAACAAGAAGGGGCTCTTTGATCCTCGGGTAAATGTAGATGTGGCACAGGAAGCAGAAATTTGTATTGG
>CANJJB010000080.1 GCA_947474635.1 Parachlamydiales bacterium
CTGGCCAAATCTCCGCGCACTGTAAGAGCAGCAGCATGCTCTCCCCTCTCAAGCCTGGGCCTTTTGGGCGCACCTGCAGCCAACGGAAGAACTGCTGCCGCTTCTTTCTTAAAGAAGTCTGCCATGGGACGTGAGACTTTGTTATCTACAAAGAGCCTCGTAGCACAGCCATACTGGCCTTTTTCTTCTTCGCTAAGAACAGGAGGATCCCTTTGAATTAGCCTCATGAACCTTTCGTCTAAGATTTTGTAGAGGTCTTGGTCTGCACGGATATCGGAGTTCTCAAGATAATTTAACAAGAGGCCTCTGTATCTCTCCAGTTCTTGTTTCTTGAGATCTATAGAGGTCCCTGCCATCTGAGGGGGATACCCACCTGCGGAACTGCCTACTGCTTCCATAATATTACTCCTTTTTTAAGCGATGTTGTAAAAAACAACGATCAGCTCGGTTATTAAAAAACTGGGATAACTCAATGAATATTTACCTATTAAATTACCCACCATTCGATTTTCATTAGAACTTTCTAACTGCAGCAACGCGGATGGCATCATAGAGGCCCTCGATATAGTTAGGCATCATGGCAAGATGTGGAAAATCCAAATCCCCAACAATCATTTGAACCTTCTTAGGACCATTTCTAACACTCTCTTCACAACGGGTCCATACTCCTCGACCACACAATAAGGGTAGCCCCTTCTTATGTTGAATGGAAATAGCTATAGCTGCTTCTAACATCCTAGGAGGCCGGTATAAATTTTGCCCTTTTGTGTTTAAAAATTTCTCCTGGTCTGAGTAAGACATGTTGCCACTCCCTTCTAAGAGTTCTTTTCTCATAAGAACCCAATAAGATTCAGCAATATGTATATCTCCTAACTGTTCCTCCGCTAATTTTCTATATTGTTCGAACTCTTTATCGTTGCGATAGTCCGACTGAAGGAACTGCTTACACTTCATAAGCTCAAGACAGTTATTGAAAGTAACAGGCGTTTTGATAGAGTCCGGACGAAGAACTGTGCTCGGAACAAGAAAGAGCATATGAGTATCCTCTATTTTTTGTTCGGTAGCAGAAAAAGGACACCGTTTTGGGAGAATTTCACGAATGCTTTGAGGAACTTCCGGAGCGTCTACGGCGTATCCAAAATCATCCAACCATTCCTTTTTACCAAAAAACAAGGAAACACGTAAAAGCGGGGCAACTGTAGGAGTATGTATACCTTCGGGTAAAGCAGCAGCGGCCGAAGAGCTGGGAGGCTCATGCCTAGCCCTTTTGCTTGCGGGAGGCTCGCCAAGTGTCGAAGATGCAGTATTTGAGGAAACCTGTGGTGAAGAAGGCTCGCTATAACCGCTAGCTAATCCAGTAGAAACACCACTTCCTGGCAAGCCAGGAGACAAGAAACCTCCTGAAGCAAACCTTTTAAGCTTCTCTGCAACGTGCATGACGACCGTTTTCTTATCCTCATCTTGAAAGAGGAGCGGAGTCAATGCATAGCATTTTTTTTCTTCTGTATCAAGTGAATGGCCGATACGAATAATAATTCGTTCATAGACATTCTGGATAGTTGTCTTGAGATCGCCCGTGATTGCAGGGTTTCCCCAACAAGTCTCCAAGAGATTTATGAATTGATCCCTATCCGGCCCACCGGTGAAGTCTTGCCTTGCTTTACTAATCGCTAATTGGAGGGGCACGTCCATAAATATTTTTCCTCAAGTTTTAAGCTAATGTTGTAAAAAAACAACGACCCGCTTGATTATGGAAAAAATATTAACTAAGTATCTATTTTTTTGGAAACAAAAAAGTGAAAAAAAATCTAATCACTCTATGAAGATAAAAATAATTTGCAAGCAAGATCTAAGAAGGAATACCGATTACGCCCTTTTGGAACCAATCTTTTAGATTAAGAATGGCCTCCGATAATTTGCGCGCCATTTCTTCCCGTGCTTCTATCGGCTCAAGATGTTTGAAATCATCCCAGAGAAAAGGCGTACCAAATACGCAGGCAGTCTTTTTTAAACAGTTTGGGAATTTTTTTTCTATTCCAGATTTCAACGACATCATCTAAATAAGCAGGAATAATGGCTGATAAGGAGCTAAAGATACTCTTTCATTGGAAAAAAGATCGGGAAAACTTCCTGCAAGAAATAAAATAATTACAAAAAAATAAATTCCAAACAAACACACAATTATCTAGAATAGATTCTTTATATTCGCGCCATATAATACCTGTGTATTAAATTATATAGTAATTAGCTTGTAAATTTATTGAAAAAGGAAAATATGAGAATTTTATTTGTTATTTGGGTAGTTTGCATTTCCTCCATTTTTGGAGACTATTCGATTGTTTTTATCCATATTGGTCATGAGGTCCCCTCTTATACCAATACAGCTATATCACAAGCGCGCCTCTTTAACCCAAAGGCTAGAATCATCCTTTTGAGCAGCAATACCGGATTACGGCATTTTTACCCCCTTAAAAATCAATGCAATATAGAATTATGCTCATATGAAAACCTACCTAAGTCCCTTATGCATCAAGAGTATGAAAAGCGTTGCGTAGAAACCTCCGTTTTCTGGCGTTACACTTCTGAACGTTTTTTATACCTTTGGGATTTGATGGAGGCCTATTCTCTAGAAAATGTCTTTCATCTAGAAAATGATAACATGCTTTATGCCGATCTGGAACCTCTCCTTCCTCAATTTCAAAAACACTACCCTGGTATAGGTGCTACATTTGATAATGAAGAGCGCTGTATCCCAGGATTTGTGTGGGTTGCAAATTGCAATGCAATGAAGCCACTTGCTAAATACTTTGTGAAAAAGGCTCCAGAGCGCCTCTCGGATATGGTGGTGATGGCACAGTACCGTAAAGAGCAATCAGTACAGTCTATCGATGCTTTGCCAATCATTATGCCGAGTTATCTCTCTAAATATTCACTTGAAAGCCCTCATCATCATAAAACAGATCGCCCTCAGACTTATTCTAACCATTCAGAAATATTTAATGCCATTTTTGATGCAGCGGCTATCGGGCAATTTCTAGGCGGCATAGACCCGATTCATCCGAACCATGAACCTGGTTTTATCAATGAAAGCTGTCTTTTTAATCCCTCTTTCCTAGAGTATCAATGGATTGTAGATAAGCAAGGGAGATCTGTGCCTTGCGCTCTTTTTCAAGGTCAATCCTATAAAATCATCAATCTTCATATTCACTCAAAAAGGCTACATGATTTTAAAAGCGACCTGCCTCCAATAAATCGCTCCTTTAAAAAGAATTAAGTCGGAGGTTCAGGGAGGAATACCGATTGCGCCCTTTTGGAACCAATCTTTCAGATTGAGAATAGCTCGTGATAGCTTGCGCGCCATTTCTTCTCTTGCCTCTCTAGGCTCAAGATGTTTGAAATCATCCCATAGAAGAGGCGTGCCAAATACGCAGGCAGTTTTTTTAAACAGTTTAGGAAATTTTTGTTTTCTATTCCAGATTTCAAAGACACCATCTAAGTAAGCAGGAATAATAGCTGACTCTGTTTTTGCAACGAGCATGACAATGCCAGGCTTCATCTCTCCTAATTCCCCAGTGGGTGA
>CANJJB010000081.1 GCA_947474635.1 Parachlamydiales bacterium
TATATTCTACGCCTACCAATATATTTTACGGGTGATGCCCAATATTATGCTCACTGACATCATGCAGCAATTTCACATAGATGCTGCGACGTTTGGCCAGTTTTCTGGGGTTTATTACATTGGTTACTCACTCATCCATTTACCTATAGGGATTATGCTTGATAAGTATGGCCCTAGGAAGGTGATGACGGGCTGTATTTTGCTGACGGTGATTGGCATATTGCCGCTTGCTTTTGCAACACATTGGAGCTATCCCATTTTAGGAAGGGTGCTCGTGGGTATTGGCTCTTCAGCTGCCATACTCGGCGTCTTTAAGATTGTTCGCATGACATTTGATGAGAAGCGATTTACACGCATGCTCAGCCTTTCTGTTACAATTGGGCTCATTGGGGCAATCTATGGCGGGGGCCCGGTGAGCTTTATGCGTGAGATGTTCGGCTACCAAATGGTTGTTCAAATATTTGCTTATGTAGGTGTGGGGCTAGCTTTACTCACGTATTGGATTGTGCCTGACATGAAAGAGCCTCCTCAAACGCCTGTCTTTTCTGACATCAAGGCAGTGCTGGGTAATTCGAGGGTCATATGGACCTGTATTTTTGCGGGGCTCATGGTAGGACCTCTTGAGGGCTTTGCAGACGTCTGGGGAACTGCCTTTTTAAAACAGGTTTATAGCTACGAGCGTACAATGGCTGCAAGCTTGCCTTCGATGATCTTCATTGGGATGTGCTTTGGCGGACCAGTGCTAAGTATTGTAGCTGATAAAACAGGCAGCTATTTGGGCACGATCATAGGAGCGGGTCTTGCGATGATCGCAAGCTTTGTTTTGTTGTTATCCTTTGAGATGCCAGCTAGCATGATTAGTTTGAGCTTTATTCTCGTGGGCGTCTGCTCTGCCTATCAGATCCTGACGATTTACAAAGTGTCAACGTACGTGCCAGCGCACGTGGCGGGTCTTGCAACAGCCATTGCCAACATGATCATCATGATCTTTGGTTATGCTTTCCATACAACGATGGGAGGGGTGATCAACCTGTTAGGTGGACCTCAGACATCTCAAGCGCTGACGTATGGTATAGCTGTAGTACCAATTGCGCTTGCTATCGGAACATGCGGCTTTTTTGCTCTTTTGGCCAAAGAGAAAAGACTTGCGGTCGCCAGCAAATCTGGGTGATTAATAGCCCATAGAGAAATGCATAGGACTACCACTGAGTCCGCAGAGATCACAGAGTATTGAGAGACCCTGTAGCTACTCCTCTGAATCCTCCTCTGCGTACTCAGTGATCTTTGTGGTAGTAAAATTTGCATTTTCTCGATCTAGGACTTTTTACTACATCCTTTTAATTTTGACGAGATTGTCTTGATTTTGCATGATACATACAATCAAAGGGGATATTATGAAACGAGTATGGCTCGGGCTATTTTTGTGCGCGTGCTGCCTTCTTGGGGCAGAAGAGGGGATGTGGCCTTTTAACATGCTGCCGGTAGAAAAGATCAAGAAAGAGTACGGCGTTACGTTGAGCCCTGAGTGGGCAGAGCATGTGCAACAAGCGTGCGTAAGAATTAGCCTTGGAGGCTCGGGGTCTTTTGTTTCTTCTCAAGGCCTTGTCATGACAAACCATCATGTCGGATCTAAAGCAATTTACAATCTGTCGACAAAAGAGGCAGATCTCATGGATAAGGGCTTTCTTGCTACAAGTTTTGACAAGGAGCTAAAGTGCCCTAACATGTATGTAGAGAGTTTAATTTCTATTCAAGATGTGACGCAAGATGTCAATAAAGCTATCACAGATAGCATGACAGCTGCAGAGAAAGAAAAAGTTCGCAAGCAGGCTATTGCAGATATTGCAAGTCACGCTAAAGAAAAAACAGGTCTGCAGCCAGAAGTGGTTACACTCTATCAAGGTGCTAAATACCACCTTTATCTCTATAAGCGCTTTACGGACGTAAGACTTGTGATGGCACCTGAAAAAAATATCGCCTTTTTTGGCGGTGATGCTGACAACTTTGAGTATCCACGCTTCAACCTTGATGTTTGTTTTTTTCGTGTGTATGAAAATGACCTGCCTGTGACTCCTCCCCATTATTTGAAGTGGAGTTTGTCGGGGCCCAAAGCTCTTGAGCCACTTTTTGTTGCAGGCCATCCAGGAAGAACAGAGAGAATGTTAACAGCAGATCATGTTCAATTTTTTGCGCAAGAAGAATTGCCCCTTTTACTTATCTTTCTACAAGACAAAATAGCTTCTTTGCAGAAATTCTCCAAAGAGAGCGCAGAAAATGAGCGGATTGCACTCGACTCTTTATTTTCCTATCAGAATGCTTTTAAAGTGTACAATGGGATAGAAAAAGGTCTTAAAGCAGCTCCCATCATTAAAGAGAAAAGAAAAAAAGAACAAATGCTCTACGGAGATAAGACATCTGAGAGCTATCTTCCTTGGTCAAAACTAAAAACAGCTCTTGAAGGTTTTAAGGGAGATTATACTTCTTACGTGATGCTAGAGGGTTACGGATCGCAATACTGCAAGCTCTACTCTTTAGCTAAGCACCTTGTGCGGCTAGAAAAAGAAAGCCTCAAACCCAGCGGAGAAAGACTCAAAGAGTATGCAGATCACCAGTTAGCAGCGCTTGAGCTAAAGATTCTTTCTACAGAACCTGTGTACAAAAATTTAGAGCTGATGCTACTTACAAACAATCTGCAAAGCCTTGTTTCCAAATTAGGAAAAGATCACCCTGCTGTCAAGCTTGCGCTTGCTGGCAAAACGCCTGCTAAAAGAGCAAAAGAGCTTTTGGCCTCTACGCAACTGACAGATGTTGAATACCGCAAGAAGCTATATAATAATCTCGAAGAGGTAAGTCAAGAGACGGATGGATTTATTCTTCTTGCTAAAGCGCTTGATCCTTACGCAAGAGCTGTCAGAGAAAAAAGAGAAGATCTTCTAGAGAGTGTGCAGAAAGAGAGTTATGCTGCCATTGCTCATAGGATGTTTGCAAAGTATGGAGAGAGCCTTTATCCAGATGCAACCTTTACGCTCAGACTTTCTGTCGGCTCTTTAAAAGGGTATGAAGAGAAAGGCATTTTTATCAGTCCCATGACAACGCTAGGGGGCGTTTTTAAATGTGCAGAAAGGCATGAATCTAAAACTCCTTATGAACTTCCTCTTAGCTGGCAAACACGCGGCCCTCTTCTTGCGCGGGGCTCTGCTTTTAACTTTGTGTCTACTAATGACATCATTGGGGGCAATTCAGGAAGTCCTGTAATCAATGCCCAAGGAGAAGTGGTAGGTCTTATTTTTGATGGCAACGTGCACTCACTCATCTGGGATTATGCCTTTGAAGATAAGCTCGGAAGGGCCATCAGCGTGCATACGCAAGGTATTATGGAAGCCCTTGATAAGATTTATCAAGCAGATAA
>CANJJB010000082.1 GCA_947474635.1 Parachlamydiales bacterium
GTCGATTTTATGGTTCTTTTGAGCCGATTTCCCATTTAAATCACAGGGGCAATATTTACAAATATTACCCCTGTGATTTAAATGGGAAATCGGCCAAAATAATCCACAAAATCGACGAACCCTTAATACGCAAAAGGTCTTTTGAAAACCCTCCATCTTCTTCCTAACATCTTACACGAAGAGTCAACATGGCGGTTTGATCCACCAGAGCTAGATGCCCTCATTGCAGAAAGCGAAAAAGGTGGCAGGCAGTTTCTGAAAAAGTTTTTTGGAAAAATCGCCCTACCCATCTATCTTCTCAATGAGCACACGCAAGATCTCACCCCCCTTCTTCTTATTCCCGAAGAAAGAGTCGGTCTCATATCCGACGCTGGTCTTCCCTGTCTTGCAGATCCAGGTTCCCAGCTTGTTTTGCTTTGTCGGAAAAAAGGTATCGAGATACACGCCTATCCAGGTCCCTCCTCGATCTTTCTTTCTCTCATGCTCTCAGGACTTCCTGCCCAACAATTTACCTTCCATGGCTATCTAGAAAGAGATCCCGCGCTTCTTGCCAAACAGCTCTCAGCTTTACCTCCCCGCATCACCCACATCTTCATAGAGACTCCTTACCGGAATCAAAAAATGTTAGAGGCTATTCTAAAGGCTCGCAAACCGAAAGATCTACTTTGTGTAGCTTGGGATTTAATGGGTCCTAATCAGCAGGTGATTTCCCAGCCTATTCAGGATTGGAAGACTCTTCCTGACCTTCAGAAAAAACCCGCCATTTTTTTGATCTATGCTTACTAGAATCCTTCTTCGAGCCTTTTGATTCTTTTCTCTAAAGGGGGATGGGTGGCAAAAAGAGCCAGGATGCCGCGTCCTTTAGAGGGAGAGATCTTGAAAGCTTGGAGGGCGGGTTTTTCTGCATTAACGTCGTGGACGTGAACCGTTTTTTTAAGAGCTTCTAAAGCAGCGATCATTTTGTCTTTACCAGCTAGAAAAGCTCCACCCTTGTCAGCTCTAAATTCACGGAACCTTGAGTAGAAGGCAATCACTAGAGAGCCTAAAATCATAAAGATAATCTCAAATAAAAAGACAAAGAGATAGAAAGAACCAGAGACAGATCTTCCTTTACCTTGCGAGCTTTTGGCTGATAAGGCAAAGGCTAGAACCCTAGCTAAGAACATGACAAAAGCGTTGACTACACCTTGTAAAAGAGTCATGGTCACCATGTCGCCATTTGCAATGTGAGAGACTTCGTGGGCAAGCACTCCTTCTAGTTCCTTGTCAGACATCCGGTTCAGTAGTCCAGAGGAGACAGCTACAAGAGATCTGCTTTGCATAGGGCCTGTTGCAAAGGCGTTCACTTCAGGTGAGTTGTAAATGCCGACTTCAGGCATGTGTCTAAGTCCTGCTGCTCTGCATAGGTCGTAGACGGTGTGTAAAAGTTTTTGATGGTGGGAGTCTCGTGTATTGGGATCAATTACTTTGACGCTGAGTAACCACTTAGCCATGATGCGAGAGAGTGCAAGAGAAATAAAGGCGCCTCCCATACCCCATATCAAACAAAAGATCGCAAGAGATGAGTAGTCAAGACCGTGCGCATTTAGGAAGGGTTTTACGTTGAGAAGGTTCAAAATAAATGAAATGGTCATGACAACAAGAATGTTGAAAGCTAAAAACAGGAAAATTCTTTTCGCAAAGTTCATAGTCTAATCCTCCATTACGATGACACAAATTAAACCAGTTTTTATGCTAATTGTCAAGAGAAGAGGGGTGTATAAATTTTTATTTTCTTAGCAATTTTTGCAGCTGATCTCTAAAGTGTTTGAGTATAATTATCGTTTGTGACATGTATCTTTTTATACCCCACATGGCATGAAACAAGTTATGTCATGAGGTTGTTAGTACGATAAAGATATAAGGATGTTTTTCATGCGTAAGATAGCTGCGAATTTGCTAAGACGAGCTGGTTTTTCAAATAAAAAAACAGCTGTTGACGTTAACGAGGCCTTGGCAGATGATGAAGCATGTTATGTTCTTATTACGTGCGGGACCCCATCAAAAGATGGTAAGATGCAAGTAGAAATGACATATCAAGGAGATCCAGTGCTTGCTGCTTATCTCATTGAAAGTGCTCAACAGTTTATTGATATTGAAGCCCCATGACAAAAAGTCCTCTTGCTGATTTGCAAACGTGGTACAACAACAATGCAAAGCAGACGCTCTCAGATTTTTTTACGTTCTTAAGTTTTTCAAGCATTAGCACCGATCCCAATTACAAAGAAGATATCGTCAGCACAGCCCAGTGGCTATCTACCTATATCAAAGGTATAGGTATGGATGTCGAACTCTGGGAAACCTCCGGGCATCCTGTTGTTTTTGCAACACACTTAGAGGCAGGCCCCAGCCGTCCTACTGTGTTAATCTACCATCACTACGACGTGCAGCCTGTCGATCCTTATGATAAGTGGAGATCGCAACCTTTTAACCCCGTTGTAAAAGATAACAAAGTATATGCAAGGGGAGCCTCGGATAACAAAGGGCAGTGCTTCTACACAATCACCGCTTTAAAAGCATTTCTTGCGCTTGCGAAAGAAGTAGGTGTCAACATCAAGCTATTTATCGAAGGGGAAGAAGAGTGTGGCAGTAGAGGAACAACAGAGCTTTTAGCCAAAAAGCAAAAAGAGCTCAAAGCCGATCACCTTTTAATTGTCGATATGGGCATTCCACAATCTGGCGTTCCAGCTATTACTCTAGGCTTAAGAGGCATTACCACGCTGGAAGTAGTGCTACGTAATTCAAATGCTGATCTCCATTCAGGCATTTACGGAGGCATTGTACTTAATCCGAACCAAGCACTCATTTCAGTGCTTTCAAAATTATGGGATAAAAGTGGCAAGGTAGCGGTTCCTGGGTTTTACACGGATGTTGTTATGCCTTCCAAAGAAGAGCTCGATCAAATCAATCAAACACTAGAAAGTGAAGAGAGCCTCCAAAAAAATTACGGCATTTTATCTTTTAATAAAAGTTGCGAAGGCACTTTGTGGGAGCTAAATACAATTCTACCTACTTTAGAGATCAACGGGATTTCTGGTGGGTATGCAGGGAAAGGATTTAAGACAGTCATACCATCTTCTGCTATCGCAAAAATTTCATGCAGACTAGTTCCTAACCAAGATCCCGATGATATTGCTAAAAAAGTGATTAAGTTTTTGAAAGACAAAGTAGATAAAGGCATTGATATCCAAGCGGAATTTGATCATGGAGGATTGCCGGTTAGAACATCTCCTA